>JBLHTV010000001.1:0-64700 GCA_047627755.1 Lentimonas sp.
CCGCACATGAAGAGCAATGACCCAGATCTCAGGCTTCTTCAACCGAAGCTCTGGAAACAAAATCGTGCCAGTTTTTGAGGGGGAAGAACTACCGTTTACCGTCCTATGACGGAGGTGCGCCAGAGTTAGCCAACGCCACCGTCTGACGACGGAGGCCACTTATTAGTGAATCGACGTCACTGCCCAAGGGATCGTCTCGCCGGCACGATACGGCACCACCTCGCCATAGCGCTCTGGCACAAGCATGCCGACCTTCTCCAGCTTCACGGTTTTCGATAGCGGCGTGAAGTTATGAATGCGCTGAGCATTGCCACTGACAAATGCCTGCAAGTTATCCAACGCACCGTGCTCCTCAAATAGCTCGACCAGAGTCGGCAAACAAACCGGCGCGGTGAAGAGCCCTGCCGCACAACCGCAGCACTCCTTCTTGGAGATTGGGTGTGGCGCGGAATCGCTACCAAACATCAATTTAGGATGAGCTTGCAAAGCGGCCGCCAACAACGCTTCGCGATCCTCCGGACGCTTCGCGATCGGCTTACAGAACAGGTGCGGCTGCAACATGCCGCCCGCCACATCGTTCAGTGTAATGATTAGGTGGTGCAGCGTGACCGTGGCATATAGATTCTCGTAGCGATCCAGCATCTCGACCGCGTCACGGGTCGTGATATGCTCCATCGTGATCTTCAGCTTGGGAAATTTCTGCGCGAGATACTCATAACTGGCGAGAAACTCCTTCTCGCGATCCATCACGAAGCCATGCGTCTCGCCGTGAATCATCAACGGAATTCCCATTTCTTCCATTAACTTGAACGTGCCCTCGACTGCACTGAGCTCTTTGACGCCTGCTTCGCTATTGGTGGTCGCACCAGCCGGATAGAGCTTGATGCCAAAGATGTGCTCACGCGCAGCGGCTAGCTCGGCCTCACTGTAGTTGCGAAAAAACAACATCATCAACGGGTCAAAGACCGTGTCGCCCTTAGCCACATTGATCTGATCACGATACACCCGTAGGCGTTCCAGATTATCAACTGGCGGCACCAGATTCGGCATAATGATCGCTCCGGAAAAATGCTCCGCGCTGAGCGGCGTCACGCGCTCCATCATTGCCCCCTCGCGGAGGTGCAAGTGCATATCAAGTGGTGAATCAAAAACAAATTCCATACCAGTACGCTACGCCGCCCCACCCTCAGCTGCAAAGCATAAAGCGACCGAGAGGGTGAAGAAATCATTCCTGGCACTCGAACCATTCAATCGCTGGAGTAAACCCGCTCGCTACGACTTTAGCTATTATTCGTAGCACTGTTTATGCCAGCAGTCATTCAAGCAGAAATACCAGAGTCACACCCTCTGCTGTTAACAGCGGAAGGATGCCGTTTGTCATTTATTTTTCCAAGATACTGCACATCAACTCGACCGCTTTTGCGCGATGGCTGAGCTGGCTCTTCACCGCATCACCGAGTTGCGCAAAGCTTTCACTATAGCCATTCGGAATAAAGATCGGGTCATAACCGAAGCCGCCATCGCCATGGACTTCGGTATCGATGCGACCTTCGCAACATCCATCGTAATGCGTGATGTAGCCATCGTGGTCGATCACGCACAACACGCAACGAAAGCGTGCAGTGCGCTCTGCCTTCGGCACATCCTTCAATGCGTCGAGCAGTTTCACTACATTGTCTTGGTCGCTCGCGTCCACCCCGGCGTAACGTGCAGAATAGATCCCTGGCGCCCCGTCGAGTGCATCCACTTCAAGACCGGAGTCGTCCGCCATCACCCAAGCATCTGCAGGCGCCAGCTTACGCAGTGCTTCGGCTTTGATTTGCGCATTCGCGGCAAAGGTCGAACCGTTCTCATCCACATCAGGCATGCCGCCACAGGCTTTTGCGGAAACCACTTCGAATGGAAGTCCCTTGAGTAGTAGTTCGAATTCTTCGACTTTGTGAGCGTTGCCAGTGGCGATAATGAGTGAGTGTTGTGTCATAATTGTAGTTCGTAATTTTAAAGCTGTAATTTTGTGGAGGGCAACGCTCAGTCGTTGCCGCCGATCAGAGAGAGCGAAACCTACGCATGGCAATGACGGAGCATTGCCCTCCAAGTTTTTCGATTATTCTAAGCACTACTAAAAACTGCCGCGGGTGAGAATATCTTCCCCTAAAATTGCGTGGCGCACATGATTGAGCTGCAGCGCGTCGCGCATCGACTGCGTATCGCGCGCACTACCGATACCCGGGGTCGCGCAATCGCTCATAAACTTCGGCGCTTGATAAATAAAGGCATAATCGACCAGCTGCCGCTCCAGTAAACTGGAGGCCAGTGTCGGCCCAGTCTCGACATACACGCCGCAGATTTCCTCCTCTGCGCAACGCTTACGGAAAGCCTCCCAATCTAAATGCCCATCGACTTCTGGCAATTCCCAGACGCTCACGCCATGAGCAATGAGTTGACCGCGCAGATCAACATCCGCTGCCGGCCCACACAGCACAGTCGAGCGCCCCTGGTGCGCGTCGGTATACAGCTGCGGCCAGCGCGTTTCGCGCACAGTGCGCAAACTCCGATCAAATACAAAACGCCGCGGACACCAGGTCGACTCGCCAATCCGGCTCGTCAGGCTCGGATCATCGCGCAGCACCGTATTCGCTCCCACTGCGATCGCCGGAAAATAGCGCCGCCAACGCATTACATCCGCCCGTGCCGCCTCCCCCGTCACCCATTGCGAGTGCCCCGAAGCCGCCGCAAATTTACCGTCCAAGGTAAGCGCCATCTTCGCCGCGATCAGCGGCCGGTTGCTCACAATCCAATGGTTGAAAATTAAATTCAGATCAGTGCAATCCTGCGTCAGCAGCCCTTCGATCACATTGACGCCCGCTGCGCGTAACAGCGCAAGCCCCTGCCCGGCATGGTCTGGGTTCGGATCGACTGCGCCGACGACCACATTCCGTATGCCCGACTCAAGAATCGCAGTGGTGCAAGCGCCGGTGCGGCCACAGCTGCTGCAAGGCTCTAAAGTTACATAAATCGTCGCACCAGCAGCCGGCTTGCGTCCCAGCGCTTGCAGTGCTTCGATCTCAGCGTGCGGTTGCCCCGCCGCATGATGCCAGCCTTCAGCCACAATCTGTCCCTGTTCGACGATCACCGCACCGACCATAGGGTTCGGGTGCGTTTGCCCCCAGGCTCGCTGCGCTAATTTAAGCGCATGCGCCATAAAGGCTTGGTGCAACTGGTCAGCTGAACTCATGCGCGTACAAATGGATTACCGCCTTTTTCTTGGGCGACCGAGGTATTTGGGCCATGCCCTGGATAGATAACCGTCGCATCCGGCAGCGTATAAACCTGCGTTTTGATCGATTGCTCGAGCACTGAAAAGTCGCCGCCCGGTAAATCGTAACGTCCGACGCTCCCAGCAAAAATCACATCGCCAACGATCGCCGCCTGTGCGCTAGCCACATAGACTAAGATATTACCTGGGCAATGGCCGGGCACGTGACGGATCTCCAACTGATCGCCCAGTAGATCGAGCGTATCGCCCGCTTTGATCCAGTGGTCAATCGGCACAGGCAACAAGTCCAGCCCTGGAATCGCATAGCTCGCCATTTTCGAAGGCGCCGCAAACATTTCAGTGTCGGCCAGATGCCCATAGGTCGGAATCCCCGCTGCGGCAAACTTGTGGCCATCCAAAATATGATCCCAGTGTCCATGTGTTAAAATCAGCGCCACAATCTGGCAGCCATGCTGCTGCGCAACTTGCATCGCCCAATCGTAGGCCTCGGCGGGTGCATCGACAATCACACACTCCTTGCGTGACGGTTCAATCAGGGCAAACGCATTGGTGCCGATCGGAGGCAATTCTTGGGATTCAATAATCATGTGCACTTGACGATGCAGCGCATGCGCTGGGTTTCAACCAAGAACACAGCACTTTCGGTGCGGTCATCCATTGTCTGCAACTCATGGCTGCACCCCATCGCGACGCGATGCCCTGCTACGCTTCGCTCCGTCTAATTTTCTAAAAATGCGATAGCGTGGCCGCGTAAAAAATCGTCTGTAAATTAGTCCAAGCTGGTTGAGAGTGCTTGTTTGTGTTTACGTATTACAGATTAGTTTTTATTTATTTTTTGATATAGGTTTTTCCAGTCTCCCATTCCTCTGAGACTTCCATGAGTATTGCAGTAACGAGCCTGAGAATCGAGTCTGTATTTGGAAAAAGTCCAGCAACCTTTGTTCGGCGTTTGATCTGAGTGTTGAGAGTCTCACATGCATTTGAGGTGCGCAGCCGTTTCCTCTTATGCTCCGGTAGATTGAAGATTTCAAGTCCCTCTGGAATAGCACTTTGCATCCAAGCACTTAGCTCAGGTGCGCTCTTACTGTATTTTTCAACAATAGAATCAAGTTGCTCTTCTGCATGCGCGAGATCGGGGGCATTGAAGACTGTGCGTATGTCGGCACCGACAGCTTCGCGCATGTCGACTTTTGGCACATAAGCCTGTGCATTTTGCTGAAGATGGAACTGACAGCGTTGCCATGGTGTGGCATTGAAAACCGCTCTGAGAGCAGCTTTGATGCCTTCGTGTGCATCTGAGGTGATTGACTCGGGAATACCTATCCCTCGTTCTTTCAATGACACTAAAAAGGTGCGCCAATGCACTTCGGCGTCAGAAAGTGCGGCAGATACGCCTAGGATCATACGCTTACCGTCGTCGCGTCGGACTCCGATTGCGGTGAAGACTGCGCAGTCTCGCACTGAACCTCCGATACGAACTTTAATGTAGGTCGCATCTATGATCATGTGAGCAATGGGCGGCAAGGGACGTTTGCGCCAGAGTTCAAAGGTTCCGTCGAGTTCAGCGGTCAATCTAGAGACTTGAGCGGAGCTCACTTCGAGTCCACATAGCTTCTCCATGACTTTGGTCACACGCCTGGTTGAGACGCCTTGCAAATACATCTCAGCGATGGCGACTTTGAGTGATCGATCCGAGCGCGAACCAGTCTCCAGCATGGACGGGCGATAGGGTTCGTCGGCGTCACGAGTTTGAGGAACGCGCAATTTGAGCGGCCCCACGGCACTATGGAAGCTCCTGTTCTTGAATCCATTAGCATAGCCGTTGCGGCCTTCGCTACGTTCATATGGGTCAGTGCGAAGATGGCTGCTACGCTCAATGAGCATCGCTGCGTTCATTAGCATCTCAGCGATCTGAGGTAAGCCCTCGGAAAGGCCGTGTTCGAGAAGAAGATTGATTGGATCTTCTGTGTGAGTATCTTGTTTGTGGTGTCTGGTCATTGTTGGTGCTGTGTTTGGATTAAGCACCCTCAGCTTCCAGCTGTGGCCAGACGCCTTCAACCCCTGATATAGCATAACGGCCTCCGGCCCTTCGGGGGATTCCGCTACGCTCCATCCCCCGAAGGGCCGGAACCGACGTCTCGCCTAGGCTCGACTGAATTTACAGACAATTTGTTGCACCGCCAAACGTGTTGTCGCGGAACTGCCAAATTTCAGAACCTGTTTGCTTAGGCCGCAACATCCCGCTCTACCTCCCTAGAATACCACAGTAAAGCAAACCTGCCTATCACGTGATCACGTGATAAGCATATCCTTCTACATATGTCGGAGGGGCGTGAATATTCCTAGAAAAACGTATATCAGGGAACTTCTGAAAACCTACCCCCGATCAGCTATCGCTGACTCAGGAGCAGGCTTTCAGTTTTTAGCTAAATTTCTTCAAAAAAACATCAGCACCAACAACTCAAATCTTTACTTCGTTAGTCAAAGTATTACTCTTTCATTATGAGATATCACGACCCCAAAAAAGAGAATGATTTGTTCAGCATGATCGAGCACCAGCAGTCAGTTCATGCTGAGGTAAAGGGAATCAACAAGCTCAATGAGGTGATCGACTGGGAGCTTTTTCGTGACGAATTGGAGTCGATACTGGGCTACGATAAACGCGACCCAAAGCGTGGCGGACGCCCTCCATTTGATGCCGTTCTAATGTTGCAGGTTCTGGTATTGCAGAAGTATTACGGTCTGAGCGATGAGGAGACAGTTCCGAGGAACGTAGTGACGACAACAGCGAAGCGTTCATTTCAGGTCATGGATCGCTTTAGCTTCCTGCAGTTCTTAGGTCTACAGGCAGGCGACAATGTGCCAGATGCGCGAACGATTTGGGACTTTAAGCAGCTACTAGAGAAGGATGATCGCGACGGGACGCGCCGTCTTTTTGAGCAATTTGGTAAGTTGCTTAGCTCCGAAGGATTATTGGCGAAAGAAGGCAGCATTGTGGACGCGAGCTTCGTAGCAGCCCCCCGTCAGCGTAACAGCCGCGAAGAGAATCAAGATATCAAAGATGGTAAACGCCCTGCGGGCTTTGAATCAGATACGCCGAAAGGGCGTCAGAAAGATTGCGATGCACGTTGGACGAAGAAGAATAATGAGACGCACTACGGCTATAAAAACCACGCCAAAGTGGATGCGAAAAGCAAGCTCGTGGATGGCTACACTACGACCGCTGCAAGTGTGCATGACAGTCAGGTTTTCAAGGACTTAATTAACGATGAAGACGAAGCAGTCTTTGCTGATAGTCCTATGCTTCAGAGGATCATGACGATTTTCTGCTCTCGAAGGACTGCCAAAACTTTATCATGTTTAAGGGCAGTCGAGGGCATCCGCTCAGTGAAGAAGAGCAAGTAACCAACAAGCTCAGGAGTCGAATACGAGTGCGATGCGAACATGTCTTCGGTCGAATGAGCCAAATGGCTATGGACCGATTGCGAAGCATCGGTCTAAAGCGGGCTCATCAACACAACGGATTCTGTAACCTAGTTTACAATATGGATCGCTATGCCTTCTTATGTAGATGATAGGCGATCTGGGCCGCCAGAACGGCCAGATCTCGCCAATTAACCCCAAATTACGCCGAAAAAACCACTTCCCAGCAACCAACATCGCTCTCTCAAACCACCATTAAAACTGAAAAGCGGCTTTTGAGTCGCCTCCGGCGACCAAAAGGCGTTTTTCAGAAGTCCCCATCACTTGGACTTATCAAACTGTTGCAAAACCTCAGACTCTCACGACTGTTTTTTTCGCAGAATGATTTCTCACTGAGGACTCGACTCAATTTTTCATAAGTCGTTGGCAAGAAGAACAGATGCTAAAGTTGAACCCCGCACGGGTAGATTTTCAGAAGTCCCCTTAAAGTGCCTTCTCGATTTCACTCCAATAACGAGAGTCTTTCAGAAACTCGGACATGCGGTCAAAGTCTTCGGATGTTTCGGCGTCGACTTTTAAGCGTTCTATGAGGCTGCTCAGTGTTTCCTCTGAATCCAGTGTTTGCATGCCCTCTTCCTCATGGTCGACGATATTTGAATAGGCATTACCACTAAAGCGAACACGCTTATGATTGATTGGCTTCTGGTATTTCCAAAGCCCCATACCTGAGCCATCCCATGTGCCTTGGTAGATCTGTGCTTCACCTTTAGTGTAGAACAGGTTGTCACGCACTTCGACCGATTCTGCAAAGCGACCAGCTTCCCATGGTGTATCAACCATTAGCTGATAGTGCTCTTCAATCGTGTTATAGACGATATTTTGGTAGATCTTTACGCCGCTGACAGGTCCATTTAGAACGAAACCACGCAGATGATCGTTCAAACTGATGTTGTGGCGAATTACGGTATTTTTGTTGCCGATGGACTGTCCCGAGTCTTGGTGTTTCGACCAATCACAGATAAGGAAAAAGCCACCGGCGTTGTCCGCACTCAAGTTGTATTCAAACACGGTGCCATCACAATTGAAGTCAGAGTCGAGTCCCTGCCCATCAAAGGTGCCGGCATAGCCCCAGACCTCATTGAAACGGATTTGCGTGTTGAGGCTGCTCCACGGCCAAATGCCGATACTGGGCCCTGCATGCTGCGTGACCTCTTTTGTGTCTAAATCGGCAATGCGCTGTCGGGCACCATAAAGACGATTGTATTCGACCACGGCGTGCTCTGTGCCAATGGGCACGATGCCATCCCCTCCGATATCTTCGAGTAAGTTGCCTCGTATTACCACATTTGTGCTGAGGTGCGACAAATCATCCCATGGATCCATCCAACCTTTAATCGCATCGCGATCACAGCGAAGGATATGGCAGTCTTCAATCAATAAACCATCAATCTTAGTTGGCACCTTTCGTGTATCGACCTCCCAGCGGATGCCTGTGCCGCCTCCTTTGTCCTTTGAAAACACACCGTTGACATCACGCACTAACGAATTTCGCAAAGTAATATCCTGAACCAAACCTGCATTTTTAGCGAACACCAGTAATCCGGCTCGCTTCGCTTCGCGCTGAGCCCCCGTGTTGGTGATCTCAATCCCATCAATCACCCAGTGTGACAGATTCTCAAGAAAGACCGCCGAACGCGTCACTCCCCCACCTGCGATGACCGGCTTCGGGCCATCGAAATAGCTCGTCAGTGTAATCGGCAGCCCCTGCGCGCCTGATGTGCTCGGCTTAAACTGCCCCTGAAACACCTGCCCACTTCGCAGGTGAATGGTATCCCCAGGCTCGAATTGCTGCTGATTGGCAGCAGCAAGACTCGACCATGCTGTTTTAGGGCAGAGACCCACCAAAGCATCATCGCCATGCAGGGCATCAATATAATAGTCTGCCGCAGAAAGCACAGAACAAGACAGCCAACTTAGACCGAAAGCGAATGAGAGTAACTTCATATTAGTTATGTAAATGCTAGCGTTGCACACGACCAGAGGCATTGCCTCGCATCAAGGTTTCCACTTCTTCACGTGAATTATAATTAAAATCTCCTTTGATCGAATGCGCGAGACAAGATGCTGCCACGGCGAAATCAACCTGCTCTTGAGGCGTCGCAAAGTCAGCCGTCGTCATGGCATAGATCAACCCCGCAGCAAAGGAATCGCCCCCACCGACACGATCAACGATGTTACGCATCTTGTAGGATTGATACGTGGCACCGTTCATCGGCGCAAACGCGGCTACATCGCTGGCAACATCGAAGAGCATCGCACCCCAATTGTTATGCGTCGCAGAAATACTCTCGCGCAAGGTGATCGCCACCTTTTCCACCTTATCGAAGCGTTGCGCGATTTGACGCGCCACGTCGGGATACTGCGCGATTTCCAAGCTGCCGGCATGCACATCGGTATCGCCCGCATGAATGTCGAGCACATCCGCAGCATCTTCTTCATTGCCAATGATGACGTTCACATTCTCCAGAAACTCCGGCATGATGCCGCGGGCTAAGCTGCGCGCATCGGTGCCCGGGCGCCAACGCCATAAGTTCTTACGGAAATTCAAATCACAGGACACCTTCACGCCCGCAGCCTGTGCCTTATCGGCAGCGAGCACCGCCGCACGTGCAGCAGTTTCTGAAATCGCGAGTGTAATGCCCGAAATATGCAGCCACTGTGCATCGGCAAAGATTGCATCCCAATCATACTCCTCACCGGGGCACAGTGAAACCGCACTGTAGTCGCGGTCATAGATCACGCGACTCGGGCGCTGATTGGCCCCCGTCTCTACGTAATAAACCCCGAAACGACCTTCTTCGCGCCGCAACACATGATCGACATCGACATTGAAGCCGCGCATTTGACGCACAAACGCATCCGCGACCGCATGCTCGGGCAACGCGCTGACAAAGCGCGAACTGCCACCGAGCATCGAAACCGATGCGGCCACACTACTCTCAGCGCCACCGAAGGTTAGATCCATCGATCCGGGACAGACTTGTGCAAAACGATAATTCTCACTGGGCGCGAGGCGCACCATAACTTCTCCAAACGTAACTACTTTTTTCATATAAATCTCCTGTATCAAATTATGAACGACTCATGACGGCGGTCGCACGCTGGGTAATGCCTGCCCAATCGCCTTCTCTGATCGCACTAGCGCTCGCGATCCACGAACCACCGACGGCGAGAATTATATCTTCCTTTAAATAATCTTCTGCATTGTCAGCAGTGAGCCCACCCAGCGGGATGAACTGCAAGCCCAGATGCGCATACGGAGCCTGCATATTTTTGAGATACGCGAGTCCTCCCATCGGTTCCGCAGGGAATAGCTTCAATATATCGCAACCAAACTCCAGCGCATGTTCAATCTCACTGGGAGTCGCAATGCCAGGAGCAAACGGTAGCTGAGCATCCAGAGCCGCCTGCACAACGCGTGCGTTCATCCCCGGCGCAACTGCACAACTCGCACCAGCGTCTTGCACCTGTCGCACTTGAGTTGGTGTAATCACAGTGCCAGCCATCACTAGCATCTCGCTATAGTTCTCGGCGATAACCTGCATCACCTGCAGCGCAGCCGGAGTGCGCATGGTGATTTCAACCGCTTTAATACTACCGGCAAGAAGCGCTTCAGCCAGAGGCTTGGCATCGTCAACATTTTCCACGGTCACCGTGGCAATCGCGCGTGACGCAGCAAGTTGCGCACGCATTCGTGGTGTAAATAAAGTCTTCATTTTATTGTTCTATTATTCGACCACCGCAAAGCTGGACTCGTCTTTAGCATTAGGATCGATGACAAACGGCTGCATCGCCACTTCATTCACTTCGACGCCAAGGCCCGGTAGTTCATTAAAATGTAGCTTTCCATCAATCACTTCATGGGCCGCCGAAAAGATCGAATCACGCACCGAATGCTCGGTTTGGTCCATCTCCAGCATGACTAGACGACGCTCAAAGCGACCGGGATTCTCCGGCACCATACTGATCGCGGATGCGGCCACTGCTTGATTGATTTTTAACCCCCAGCAATGCGGCACCATGTCCGTATGCGATGCACTCGCGATTGCATTGATTTTCACAAACTCCGTAATACCACCACAGTAAGCGATATCGGGCTGCATAATATCTAAACAAGCGCCGCTTGATAAGCGCTCAAACCCATAGCGAGTCTGCTCACATTCCCCCGCCGCAATTGGCACACTCAGTTGTTCACGCAGCCGAGCCATATCACGGTAGTTCTCCGGAGAGAGTGGTTCTTCAAACCAGCAATAGTCATTCGCCTCTAACACACGACCTATGCGAATCGCCTCTTTATAATTGTAGGCATGATTGGAGTCCGCTCCGATCTGTGTCGTTGGGAAACGACTACGAAAGGCTTCGATCAGCTTGGTATCGAACTCTATGTTTTTACCGATCTTGACCTTCAGCATCGTGTAGCCTTGCGCAACATAACCAGCAGCCTCTTCGAGCAACTCTTCGAGCATTTCGTCCTCTGGCTTGTCGTCGCGAAAATACATACCCGTCGCGTAACAAGGCACAGGCTCATCCGAACCACCTAACAAGGTGCGGACAGGTGTATTCAAGGCTTTGCCCTTGAGATCCCAGAATGCTATATCCAGACCTGAAATGGCAGCCATGAAGATACCATGACGATTAAAGTCGCAAAACGCCTTCCACATCAGGTTCCACAGCACTTCGTTTTGCAGCGGATTCTTACCCAATAGTAATGGCTTAAAGTGGTGCTCTACAGCCGCAGCAATTGCTAGGTTCGGCCCATAGCATTCGCCCCATCCTACAGTTCCATCACTGCAGGTCACTTTGAGGACGAAGTTGCTCTTCACCGGATAATACCACTGCGAAAAGCCGATGGATCGGCTCAACTTAGTGCGCAATGGAAAACATTGAATATCGACGATTTTCATAATTATGGAGACTTAAAAATTAACGCTTAATCGAGATGCGTTTGATATCGTAGTAATCCTCGAGTGCGAGACGGCTCACGTCCTTACCGTAGCCGCTTTGCTTGAGCCCACCATGCGGCAATTGCAGCGAATAGTAGGCTTCGTTAATGAGGATATTGCCGAAGATCAGACGCTTCTCGGCCTCGAGTGCACGAGAGAGGTTTTGGGTATAGACGTAGGCGGACAATCCATACTCGGTATCATTCGCCAAGGCGAAGGCATCGTCGCTGTCATCAAACGGCATGACAGGCATGATCGGCCCGAAAATTTCTTCACAGGTCAAAGCACTGTCGCGTGCGACGTCTTTAATCAAAGTCGGCTGCATGAAATACCCGGGGCGACTCGCGCGTTTGCCACCAGTAACCACTGTGCCCTTATGCGTCTCTGGTTGGCAGAACTTGACCATCTGCTCCACGCTCGCCTCTGACACGACCGGACTCAGCTCAGGCCCGGCGCCCGAGTCGCCGACATAACGATACGACTCCATCAGCGCCTTCGCCTTCTCGATGAAAGCCGCATAAATGCTGCGGTGCACAAAGACACGATTCGGTGCGACACAGATCTGTCCGGCATTGGCCAACTTCAGGCCAACAATGTCAGCCACTGCGGCATCCAGATCCGCATCTTCAAAGACCAGCACGGGTGCATCGCCACCGAGCTCCAGAGACAGTCGCTTCACTGTCGTCGGTGATTGCTCTATCAGTTTCTTGCCGGCAAAAGTCGATCCTATCATGGTCAGTAGACGTGGGATTGGGCTTTGCGCCAAGGCATCGCTGACGAGCTTACCACGACCACAGAGTAAATTCACGGTGCCCTTTGGAAATGCGACTTCATTGATTAATTCAGCCACTCGCATCGAAGCCATCGGTGTCTTATCGGATATTTTAAACACCGAGGCACAGCCACTCGCCAATGCAGGGCCTAGCTTATAGCCCAGATTTAGCAGAGGGAAGTTCCATGTCAGTAAGCCAGCGACGACACCAATGGGTTGATACGAAAGAAAGTTCAGATGCCCGCCGTCATAGTCCGGAATGGTTTCTCCGTAGTGGCGCTTCACTTCCTCGATGTAGTAGCCGAGGCAGTCAACCAGCATATTAAAATCGTAGCTTGCGACATCCTGTGTTTTGCCAGTCTCTTGAATCAGTAGATCAACGATATTCGCCTCGTCCGCCTTCAGATTGACAATCAGCTCATCGACCAATGCTTTACGCTCATTGATCGAGAGTTGACCATATGCTTCCGAGGCGATCTTCGCCACATCAAGTGCACGATTCACATCTTCAGTCGTCGCGCTCGCAACTTGTCCAATTTTTGCCGCAGTCGCAGGATTATACACATCCAGATGTGCGTCACTATCGACGAATTCGTTTCCTATGTAATTCTTTATATTCATTTTATTTTTATAAATCTGTTATCTGCCTCTGAGGAATATGATCACGACTGTGCATACCTACTTTTGAGTGATATTGATCATATTTTAGAAATGCCGTTCATCTGGCCCGCTTCGGTCGGTCTATTTATTGTTCTTATGCTTGTGATACTCTTGCCATGTGAGCATGCCGTCTTTGTTAACGTCGGCCTCAGGGTTTTTCTTGAAATATTGGTTCTTCCATTTTTCGTCATTACTAGAGGAATCCTTCTTCACGGGCTTAGCGGTTGCTGGTTTTGCTGTGTTTTCCAAACGCGCATCGAGATGCTTACGAAATGATGCGAGCTTCACTGCATACTCGGGGTTGCTTGCCAGATTCTCCCATTCGTTCTTGTCGATTCGATGATCGTAAAGTTCTTCGTCGCCAGTGTGATACCGAATATAGCGCCAGTCCTGCGTGCGTAGCGAATAGTTCTGCATCATGGGGTCCGGAGCTTTCCACTTGTGAACCGCAGTGAGTGCTGCCTCAGGCCCACCCCAATCGTTCAACTTTGGATTTTCAAGAAACGATACCAGGCTCGTGCCATCCAGTGGAGCGCCTTTCTCATTACGACGTGTATCACCGCTCAGACCGCAGAGCTCGATCAATGTCGGATACAGGTCTACCAACGAAGCTGGATGCATTACGTTTGCACCAGCTTGTGCCACGCCTGGAGCGCGAATAATAAACGGCACGCGTGTGCTCTCTTCCCAAAGTGAATTCTTATAGACGTAATCCTTCGGACCGGTGCCCCAACCATGGTCACTGGTAAGCACGATGATCGTGTTATCTTTTAGCGATGAATTATCGACGACATCCAAAATCATACCGAGCAACTCATCCACAGATGCGACACAGGCCAAATACGCTTGTGTAAAATGCTTCAGCGCCAACTCTTGGTCACCGCCGTAGGAAGCGACCAGACTTTCAAAGATCTTCACACCGCGATCATTGCCACCACGCGATTTAGTCAAATACGTGTCATCGGCATCTCCGTTAAGAATCGGAGGCAGCTCCAAAGTATCCACAGGAAACTGATCGAAGAAGCGCTGCGGAACAATCAAAGGTGTGTGCGGGCGCATGAAGCCCACTCCCATGAAAAAAGGTTTCTTCTCATCACCGGCAGAATAAGCCTGCAATGTCTCAGCAGCCCATTGCGCATTAGCCTCATCTGCGGTCAAGTCACGCTCTCCGGATTTGGGGAATGCCAAGTCAAAGCTATTTCTCCAATTACCGCGCTGCCATGTATAGGACTTCCCGTCCCCAAAGTCTTTGCCTTCCAAAGAGACGAATGGGCCGAACGAACCGTCAATTTTACCGAAGTCATCACGCAGCGGCACAGGTGTCATCGGGTGCGGCACTTGCTTATTGCCATCAAAAGCATAGGGTCCGTAGTCCGCTTCTTCACGAAATTCGTCCCAATCCTGATGCGCATGATGATGCATCAATTTACCTGTTCCAATGGTGCGATACCCATTGGCTTGGAAGTGCGCGAACATTGTCTTTGAATTCGCCAATACCTCATTTTGATTCCAGTTATCCATACCAAAATTATTTGAAGTATGTGGATAGATTCCGGTGAAGAAGCTAGATCGTGACGGTGCACAGATCGGGATCGTGCAATGCATTTGCTGGAAAGTCACACCACTATCCATGAGCCGCGTCATGTTGGGCGTCTGAGTTTGTGGATGGCCTCCAAAGCCTTCGATGTCGGTATTCAGATCATCACAGACGATCAAAATTACATTCGGTTTGGTAGCCTGTAGACACACTGCCGCACAGAGTGCGACCAGTCCCAAGCAGAGAGAACGGAGTATTGATGACATATTCATTATTAAAATTATCGCATGTCTTTCACGATCAAATAGATTGGGGTTTCAGTAAATGGGATCCGAACAACGCCATTTTCAGGAGTTAATTCGAAAGGATTTCCGTAAAGGTCGCGGCCAGCCACGATTGAGTCGGTCTGTAGCTCACGCGCCTGCTCTGCGCCTTCACTCCACAAGACGACAAAGTCAAACTCTGGACCGCTAAAGCGTGTCTGCCAGCATCCATCGCCAAGGTCATCCTGACCGTCACACTCGACATCATACATGATATCACAAGCCGCAGCAGCTGCGATGAATCCAGATTCGACGGTGCGCCCCCCTGGGCCGACCCAGCCCTGTAGCCAACGATCCAGCAGGTCGCCCTCTAGCAGGATAAAGTAGAAGGACTTTTCGACTCCGTTAGCAAATGCCGTAGAGACCGCTTGTATATACGCCGATGCACACTCCTCCTCGTTAAGTATCTCGCGAGCAACAAATGGATTTTTATAAGGCACAAAAGGCTTCGCATCCTCTGCCAAACTGAAGTAGCCAAACTCGGTTGCCCAAAATGACGGGGCTTCGCCAAATTCAGACACCGCCTCGTCAAACCCCTGCACCACTTCACGGAAATCTCCACGTGCTGGATGGCGACGCCCTTCGGTGTAAGGGTGGTATGAAATCGCATCGAACGGTTCCAAGCCGGTGTGTCCGAGTAACTCCTTCAGGAAATGATTATGAGTCTCAGCTGGCGTGGCTAGTCCCAGACCCACGACTTCGATATTGGGGTCTTTCGCCTTAATGAGCTCATAGGCATGCGTCGTAAAGTCGGCCATTTCTTTAACCGTGCCACGATAGAACAGTGGGATGTCCGGCTCATTCCATGTTTCAATGGCATGCAAGCGGCCATCCGCTAAGTCAATCAAACGGTTCAAATAGTCATCAAACTCAGCTTGCACATCATCACGATGCGTGTAGGCACGCGAGGCAGACGAACCGACTGGCGCACGCGAAGCCCATTTCGGCATGCCGGGCCCGATGACCGCCAGCGGCGTCACTCCAAAAGATGCTTGATAATCGAGCACGGCATCCAGCTTTGCGGCCTGTCTTTCATTCCAGACGCCTTTCTTAGTCATCAAACTCCCAAGCCCACAATCAAAGGCAAAACGCGACCACCCAAGGCCAATGCGCTCCATCGCCCAAAACTCGCGTAGGTCGCTGATATTTGTTCCAAAGCGAATGGAAGGATCAACTTGCTTACTTGTGCGAGCACGCACCACAGCGAGCGAGATGCGATGTAAGTCTTCGCCAACTGAGACTACAACACGATACATTCCCTGAAGCACAAAGCCTGGCGTCTCCCAAGCAATTATTGCATTCGACTGTGCGGCGATCTCACCAACACCCCGCTCACTCTCAAATACCACATTACCATGCGTATCAAGGATACTAATACGTGCAGGGGGCGAGATTGTGACATCCGAGTTATTACGAATCACTGTGACTACATCAAAGGCTTCGTTTGGTTCATAGACGCGATGATAACGCACCGTATCGGAATTAGACTCAATCACTCGCTGCGGCTTGTAATCGGCATTACCTTTGGGTGTCACGGCCACGGCATCCAAATAGACTTCCACTGCATCCGGTGTGGGTGGAATGGCAACTGCGATGGCATAGGCGTTTTTCGCAGCTAAAGGCAGACGCACATCGAAGGAATAGCGGGCCCAATCTTGAGTAAGTGTCACAGTCTTTTCAATCAAGTTGCTACCACGGTTTGGCACCAAGGCCGTCGGCACGTAGCGCACCTGTAGCTTCACTTTCTGCCCTGGCGCACTTGCCTTCATGTCCGCCGAAACGGTCAATCGATCCAAGGCATGAGCCTCAAAATAGTCCGAAGCAATCGTAGCGTGCTTTGCCACTGGTTCAAACGCCGTGTTTTGAGGCACCAACGACACTCTCAAACTCTGTTGCCCATGCGAGGCGGCATCCTCAGTAAGATCCCATCCGGAACTGACGTCAGTTTTATTAAAAATCACACCCCACTCTTCACGGCCCAACTCAAAGCTACTGTTATTTAGAATGTTCTGTGTCACAGGGTCCGAGTCCAGAGAGGAGCCATCTGTGTCGGATACGGGTAAGAGTAAATCGTAAACGATATGTTGCCCATCAACAGCATAGAGATTCACCCAAATCGAGCGATGCCCTTTCCAGTCGACAGCATTAAGCACTTCAATCTCCAACTCCCTCTGCGGCAACAGCACGAAACCATCATCAGAATCACTCAGTGAACTAAATGACTGAAACGGCTGACGCTTGAGTAGCACCGACCGATGCTTTTGTGATGTCGAATAATTAAAGCGCTCTCCATCCACCTCGAAGGCCTGTTCGTCATAGAAACCAATCGGCAGGTTAAGCGTCTCACGCTCGGCACTGTAGCCTGTTGCCGAAAAATCCAAATCAAAGCGTAAGGCGCGCTCATCAGTGATCGTGGTTGCCACTTTCAAGTGGCCCGCCGCGCCCTTGATTTTGATCGGTTCATTGAAAACCAATGCGTCCGCATGCACTTGATATCGAACCTCCCATGGAAGTAGATTTGAATGTTGAGAACCGTTCGGAGCTTTAATGGTAAAACTGCTGCCTTCAATGAGCACACCACTGGTCGATACCAGATACATCGTATTACCGTCTGGTTTCGCCTGATAGTGTAGATCGTCCCACTGAATCGACGCATCTTCGTGAACTATCGGTGTAGTCGAAGGTCTGCAGTCTGTAGCGCCTTCGTTCTGCCCAGGGGCAATTGTCGGGGCCGATGGCACGCAAGCGACACTGAAAGCAGACAGCACGAGCGCACAAGACAAGCGACATTGTAAGGATTTGGATATAGAAGACATGAATGCAGCAATCAACAGGGGTCGAGAGATAACGATGTGGTTATTTAAACAGTATCCTCACCTTTCCGCGTTCGCGAAATGGTAATATACATTCGCAGCACGCCAATCTACCCAATAAAACAAAATAATGTGAATTTTATATATCGGCTGCCTGAATGAGATCGAGACCGCCAGCCGGACAAGTACATGCTCAACAAAACTTAAGCCCTACAATTCCTACCACAGTTCGCCTCCAAATTTCACATATTGAGACACAGTTTTTACGCTTTGAGAGACGCAAAGGCATACGTCATGTAATATACTAATGACAAAAGACACCTCACCCAACTGTTATTCAATGCGCACATCCAAGCCGACTCAGTCCCCTAGGGGGTTTACACTTATCGAACTCCTGACAGTCATCGCCATTATTGCGATCTTGGCTGGGATCCTCATTCCCGCGATAGGCAAGGTGCGCAAAAAGGCCGCTACAGTTAAGGCCGTCAACAATGTCCGCCAAATCGGCATGGCCAACTCACTCTATTCGCAAGAAAACAATGGTAAGATCATCGGGCAAGAGGAAGGAAAGTTCATGAATGCGATGCAGAACATCGCCGAATACATCTCCACGGAAAAAGAGCTCAATTGGGATCAACAAATCGCCACACTAGCCCTAACGAATGACCCTAATGTGCCGGAAAATATGATCAGAATAGGAGGCCTCCCCTTCACGTATGCGATCAATTCTGTATTCAACCAGAAATATGGACGCTCGGTCGATGGCAAAGCAGCATGGAAGCCAGCCGCGCAACAAAGCTCTAACCAACGACGCATGGCAGAGTTCGATTATCCTTCGGACACGATCTATGCCGTCAGTGGCAGTTATCAATTAACGGTATCCGCAGCGGCAAACGCTTCGCTCCTTCAGGAACCAAGCGCTCGACAGTCAATTTTCTATTTACACGGCAACAATGATAGCACACCAGCAGTCTTCTTAGACGGCCATAGCGAGCTAATCACCTATCCGATCGATCCTAAGCAGATCAATCCACGGGAACGCACGAAGTAGCCAAATCCAGACAGTGTGCGACTAAAGGCGCAAAGAGTCGCAACATTGATCATTGATCGGTTGCAAATTACCGTCTGGGAAACATAATTCGCAGTGTGAATCACGCAGCATTCGCGAAACAGTATAGTATACCTCTATCTACACATAGAATATGCACACCTCATTCGACCTTTATCCCAGTTATTTACGGCGCTTTAACAATGATATAGCAGCCAATCGTCCACTACGTTTACGCTACGATCTCCATGCGATGCGCAACTATGAGTATCGTAACGAAGGTGGTAAACGCGTCGGACCGTTTCCTCAAGTGCGCCCTGAGGGCACTCTTGAGATCCAAAGCACCACAAACTCCATCGGCAAAAATTCGATGACCGTGAAGCATTCTCGCGAATGGTCGACATGGACTGGACAAGCGCCTGCCTCCAAACAAGACATTACGGCGAAAATAGACTACGCAGACGATGCCATCGGCACACTGCAACACTGGCAAATGAGCTATGCCTCCACCCCCATACTGCCAGTGAAATCCTATCGCTATGATAAGCTAGGACCGATGCAAAAGCACGGTCGAGTTAAGGATGGAACCATCGAATTGACCGCTGCCAGCAAAGGAACGTCGAATATGGAGCTCGCCTCCTCCTCCCACGTCACATCGCTATACACGCTGATCGAACGCTTTCAGCGCTCCACGATCCAACCTACTACAGTCGATTATCTAGACGACCTGACCATGCTCCGACCGGGCCTAGAAATCACCCCACTGCCCGATGATACGATCGAGATCGAAGGCGTGAAGACAAACGTTCATGGATACGCACTCGTTGGGCCAGCGATTCTGCCTCTGTTCTTTTGGATGGATACGCACTCCAACGTGCTCGCTGTCATCGGCCGCAACGTCGCCTACACACTAACAGAAGCTCAAAACGTCTAATTACGCTGTTTTCATGTTACACTCTACAGACTCAAGCAGTTTCTCCCGACGCGACTTCCTAAAGGCCGGCAGCGCACTCACAATGTCGGCTTTTTTCACGCACTCAGATGCTGCCCCAAGTGTAGCACTACAAAAGACAGGCCCCGACACTCGGCCCAATCTCCTCTTTCTTAATCTGGACCAACTCAGCCACATGGCCTTGAGCTGCCACGGGAACCCACACCTCCAGACACCTAATATCGACCGCTTGGCCGCGCGCAGTGTTGATTTCTCAAAAAGCTACACGCCAGACCCTATCTGCTGCCCTGCCCGTGCCAGTTGGGCCACTGGTCACTTTCCAAGCGAGAATAATGTAGCAGTCAACAACCGCCCCTTGCGCGACGATCTACCCGATTATGGTCAATGGCTGGGCAAGAATGGCTATCAAACCGTGCACATCGGCAAATGGCACGTGCCGGGGCGCCCCTTACATAAGTCCTTTCAACTTGTGCCACACAATTCACACCCACAGGGCGAATACAGCGACAACCTCGTCGCTCTCTCATTTGAAACCTTCCTCGCCAACCGCGATCAAACACGCCCCTTCTTCGCCCAAGTCGGGTTAATGAACCCACATGACTGTGGCAATGCCCCCCGCACTTCGGAACACCCGTTCCCGTTTCCACACCTAAAGGATCAGCTACCGCCGTTCCCACCCAACTTCGACTTCGACCGCCGTGAGCCCGAGCAGCTTAAGCAGATGCACAACGGCCTCATTAAATTTACAGAGAACTGGACGGAAGAGAACTGGGGGCATCAAGCCTGGCTCTACTACCGGATGGTTGAAATGGTCGATGTCAATGTAGGCTATATTCTCGATACATTGGAGCGATCTCCCGAACATGAGAATACAGTCATCATTTTCAGCTCCGACCATGGCGATGCAAACGGCTACCATCGCATGCTGTTTAAAGATAATTTCTACGAAACGTCCTCACGCGTGCCGACCATGATCTGCTTCCCCGGAAAAGTGCCAGAGGGCGTCGTCGATGAGACCCACTTGGTATCAGGTTTAGACTTCTTCCCTACGCTGTGTGACTATGCCGGGATCGAAGCTCCAAAGGGGCTGAAAGGCCTAAGCCTTCGTCCACTCCTTGAAGCAGAACCTACGACAGAGTGGCGCGAATATTTGCACGCACAGAGTAAGGCGACCGGACGGATGGTCGTAGATGATCAGTATAAGTTCATTCGATATTATGGTTCGGAGACCACACAGCTCTTCGACTTGAAGAATGATCCATGGGAAACCGTCAATCTTGCATTTGACGATGAACATCAAGCGGTCTGCAAGCGAATGGCAACTGAAATTGATCGCATGGAACAGACACTCGACAACGTTGATTTACCCGATGCCCTTATGCGGCGAACCTAACCTCTAATATCACCCCAACCCCAATAAATTATGCCCATTGATCTACCAGAAGGTATTTACTCCGGCTTCAGTATGTATGGAGACGAAGTCATGGTCCCCGGAGTCAATTCCCTCGGCGAGCACTGGTCGTCACCACGCCTAAAGCCTGTTTCCAAAAAACTCACAAACTGGACCTGCCTCCTTCAACTCGAAGGCGAATGCTACTTCCACATCAACGGTAAGGACGAACGACTCACCAACGGCAATCTACTCTTGCTCTCCAACGGCACAACCATGGAGCGCCTTGATCAGAAATTTTCCTACAACCATACACTCTGGATCGGTTTTTCAATGCGCCGTGCGCTACAAGATGCCCCTGATCTACTTGAAGCGTGGAAGAGCTTCAGTTACGTTAATAAGCGTTTCCTCCCAAAGCATAAATCACTACTCAAAACGATCGTCAACGAGCACGCACCCCCGGGGCAATTCAGTGAGCAAATTTCCCGCATGACCTTTCAGGCGTTTGTCTATTCACTGCAGGAATTCGTCAATGATGAGGACGTCGAATCCATCATCCCCGCAGGTTTGGCGCAAAATCCGACTGTGCTTCTTGCCACAGATCTCTTCGAGCGTGAATACAGCGAGCACTGGGACCTTAAAAAACTGTCCGACCGCCTCGCTGTGTCCGAAAGTAAATTAGCCAAGGCATTTCGCGTCGCCACCGGCGAGAGCCCGATGGCTAGCCTATGGAAGATCCGTCTAATTAAAGGCTATGAGCTGCTCGTGGGCTCATCTATGAATGTCACAGAAATAGCCATGATGGTCGGCTTCCAAAGTAGCCAGAGCTTCGCAACTGCTTTTAAGCGCTCATTCAAATGCACCCCTCGCGATGTCAAAAACGGAAACGTCGAACAAATAGAACCGCGCGAATTTCTACACCAAAAAGAAGACTAATATCGGACTCACCTAACACTTATGATCACACGCTTTTTACTCTGTCTTGCAACAAGTCTACCCACCTGCGCACTCTACGCAAAGTCTCCGAATCTAATTATCATTCTAACCGATGACCAAGGCTACAACGATGTCGGCTTCAACGGATGCACCGACATCCCCACGCCACACTTAGACAAACTCGCAGACGACGGGGTTATATTTACGGATGGCTATGTCTCCTACCCAGTGTGCGGACCAAGTCGCGCAGGTCTTCTCACCGGACGCTATCAAGATCGCTTTGGGTTCACCACGAACCCAACCATTGATCCTAGTAATCCAGATGCAGGTCTTCCAAAGTCCGAAGAAAACATTGCGGAGGTGCTCAACAAAGCGAACTACTACAGCGCTATCATCGGCAAGTGGCACATGGGCAGTCACCCAAGCAATCACCCGCTCAACCGTGGTTTTGAGTATTTCTACGGATTCCTTTCGGGTGGGCATAGTTACTTTCCTAGAAACTATAAGCTCAACGATCTTACCGAGGTCACACGCTCCTGGGAGTGGTACAACACACGACTATTAGAAAACTTTGACCGTATTGATGTGCAGGAAGACTACCTTACCGATGTCCTTACAGATGCGGCCACTGGGTTTATTGACGCGAAGGCAAAGGCCAATCAGCACTTCCTGCTCTACCTCGCCTATAACGCTCCTCACGCACCATTACAGGCTACCGAAAAATACCTATCACGATTCCCTGACATCGCCGACGAGGAACGCCGCACCTATGCGGCTATGGTCAGCTGTGTTGACGATGGTGTAGGCCGCGTCATGGAGAGTCTTCGCCGCAACAATATCGAGGAAGACACCATCGTCGTATTCCTCTCCGACAATGGTGGTGCGATCACTAAAAATGCCTCTAACAACGGCGCTCTGCGAGGAGCCAAGTCGGATCTCTTCGAAGGCGGCATCCGCGTGCCGTTTGCAATGCAGTGGAAAAGTACCATTCCTGCGGGACAAATCTACTCTCACCCAGTCATCTCACTCGACATCATGGGCACGATCACCGCACTGGCAGGGGTCAAAATTGCAGAAGATCGACCCTTGGATGGCGTCAACTTAATCCCCTACCTGACAGGCCAAAATAACGAAGCACCCCACGACCAACTTTTCTGGCGCAAATGGGAGCAGCAAGGCATGTGTATTCGTGATGGCGATACAAAGCTGGTAGCCAACACACAGCGACACAAAAACAGCTACCAGCTATTCAACGTCACGAATGACCTCAGCGAGAGAAAGAACCTACGCAAACAAAGACCAGAAAAAAGCAAACAACTCCTAGAAGCATGGGAAGAGTGGAACGATCAACTCAAAGACCGTACCTTCCCAACACTGATGGCGGATAAATGGTGGGAGCGCCTGTAAGTGTTTCGAACCTGACTAGGCCATCACTTCCAACAAATACGCCAAAATGATTGATCGAATCCGGCAAATGATACTGGGATTCTTTGCGACCGTAGCATGTGCACTCAGCCTCCACTCGACAGAGCGCCCCAACATTCTCATCTTTCTCATCGACGACATGGGACTGATGGACACTTCAGTGCCCTTTCTCACAGAAGACGGAACCTCCAAAGCCTACCCACTCAACGAACGTTATCGTACGCCCGCAATGAAGCAACTCGCCAATCAAGGGCTACGCTTCGAGCGCTACTACGCAAACAGCGTCTGCTCCCCCTCACGCGTTTCACTCATCACAGGGCAAAACTCCGCACGTCACCGCACCACTCAATGGATTAATCCCTATACCCGTAATGCGGATCGATACGCCCCCACAGATTGGAACTGGCCAGGGTTGCGTGAAAATTCCGTGACACTGCCCAGTCTTTTATCGAACGCAGGCTACCATACTATCCATGTTGGTAAAGCTCACTGGGGTCCACTCGACCACTACGGATCCGACCCACTACACATTGGCTTCGATCGAAATGTCGCAGGAGCCGCGTGGGGTCGTCCTGGTAGTTATTACGGTGCGCAGAACTTCACAAACGCCCAGCAACTCCGACAGCCTCCACACCTCGAAGCCTACCACGGCGAAGCTATCCACCTTGCAGAAGCCCTAACAAACGAAATGCTCAAGCAACTCGATGTAGCTCATGCCACTGGCAAACCGATCTTCGCACATATGGCATTCTATGCGGTGCATGGGCCATTCGAGGCCGACCCTCAGTTTCTCGCCAACTACCCCAGCGATCAACCAGGCAGAGAATTTGCCGCAATGATCGAGGGCATGGATCACGCAGTCGGTCTTATTCTCAAACATCTTGAAATACTAGGCATCGCGGAAGATACACTCGTTTTCTTCCTCGGCGACAATGGCTCTGTTCATAGCAGCGAACCGCTACGAGGCAAGAAAGCAGAACGTTTTGAAGGAGGGACTCGTGTACCTTTCATCGTTAGTTGGGCTAAACCAAGTGATAGTGAAATACAATCGAGGTGGCCGATTCAAGCTGGTACACACCATACGGAAAGCTTCGGTACAATTCTCGACCTCATGCCAACAATCCTAAACCTAACCGATACCCAGGCTCCTGAAGGATACATTCTCGATGGCTATGACCTGCGGGCAGTTCACGAGGGGGAAACCAAACAAACCTTCCTAATGCATTTTCCCCACAAGCATCGATCTTCCTATTTCACGACATGGCATAACGGAGACTGGAAGCTCATTTACCAATATCATAGCGAGCCTCGTCTCCAATTGTTCAATCTCGCAAAAGACCGCAACGAGCGCAACGACTTAGCTGAACAAAACCCCGAATTACTGCAAGTCATGCTAAGTGAAATGAATGACGCACTTAATGACTCAGGAGCCCTTTTTCCTGCAAGCCAAAAACATGGCGAGTCTACCCAACCGCATCTGAACTAATGAATCTAAACAGCACTCATATAAAAGCCGTACCTCTAGTTTTGGCATTGCTCTTAAGCGTGGCATGTCTGACCTCGCATGCGTCAATCAAGCAACCCAACGTCATCATCATCTACGGAGACGACGTTGGCTACGGCGATGTCGGCGCCTACGGATCGAAACAAATTCCGACGCCTCACATCGATGCACTCGCTGCAAGTGGACTCCGGTTCACCGATGGGCATTGCTCTGCCGCCACTTGCAGTCCTTCTCGTTTCTCGATGCTAACTGGCATCCATGGTTTCCGTGCCAATGTGAGGATCCTCGCACCCAATGCACCACTGGCGATCCCAGTAGATACCTACACCTTGGCTGACCTCTTTAAAGATGCAGGCTATCAAACCGCAGTCATCGGAAAATGGCACCTCGGCCTCGGCAGCAAAGACGCTCCTGCTGACTGGAATGCCGAAGTCAAACCGGGCCCACTCGAAATCGGTTTCGATTACAGTTTCCTCCTCCCCTCCACAAACGACCGTGTGCCCTGCGTCTATTTGGAGAACTACAAGGTCGTCAACTATGACCCAAACGATCCGATCTACGTCGGCTTCAGTCCGGATAAAGTCAATCGCCCAGGTAGCACGACGTATCCCGATGGCAAGGTCGACCGTGAGGCCATGACCTACTACCAAAGCAGCCATGGGCACAATCACAGCGTGATCAATGGCATCGGACGCATCGGATATATGGCCGGCGGCAAAGCAGCGCTCTGGAATGATGAAACGATGGCCGATGTTTTTATTGATAAAGCCCGTAAATATATCAGCAGCACTAAGGACACTCCCTTCTTCTTGTTCTTCTCCTCCCAAGACATTCATGTGCCCCGCGCCCCACACCAACGTTTCCAAGGCAAGACCGAACTCGGCTACCGCGGCGATGCCATGGTTCAATTCGATTGGAGTGTCGGCCAAATCATCGACGCACTCAAATCCAACGGCTTACTAGAAAACACCATCGTCATCTTCTCCAGCGACAACGGGCCAACCTATGATGACGGCTACGTTGACGGCTCTAAGGTCAAAACTTCCAAGGCAGATAACGACAAGGGGCACTATGGCGCTGGCCCTTATCGTGGGGGGAAATATCAAATCTACGAAGGTGGCACCCGCGTGCCACTGATCATCAGTTGGCCTGCTAAGATCAAAGCCGGCACCTCCGATGCGATGGTCAACCAAATCGACTTCCTCCACTCCTTTGCCAGCTTCCTAAAGCTTGAGCTGCCCGAAGGAGCTGCCGTTGATAGCCGAGACACGCTCGACACATTCCTAGGCAAGTCCAAACGTGGGCTCCCATTTATGCTCGAAGAGGCAGCCAACGCTGCTGCGATTCGAAAAGATCAATGGAAGTATATCGAATTCCATGCCAGTAAATATCAACCAACCCCCGGTGCACCTGAGCTCTATGACTTGGGTCAAGACATCGCAGAAGCAAACAATGTCATCGCAGAGTATCCAGAAGTCGCAGAATCACTGCGCGAACAATTGCGCACAATTCAACAATCCGATGGCATCCGTAACTAACTAAGCTGCATCCTTATGGTTTCTTTGACTATCCGCTCACTCCTTTTGGGAGCTCTCACTAGTATCGCCTTGGCGAATACAACACAGGCCTACACACCTGAATACTCGACCGCAGGCTTCTATCAAACGGACACCTCCGTGCGCGAAGCGATCAACTTCAATGTCGGCTGGCGTTTTATCAAGCGCGACCTTCAAGGCGCTGAAACCATGGAATTCGACGACAGCGAGTGGAAGCTCGTAAACTTACCCGATGGCATGGAGCTTCTGCCACTCACCGCAAGTGGTGGTGTCAATTACCAAGGTCCTTCATGGTATCGCAAAACCTTCCAGGTCGACCCCAAGCTCGAAGGGCGGAAAGTCATGCTGCACTTCGAGGGCATCATGGGGAAGTCCAAGGTATGGCTGAATGGTAAACTCATCGCCGAGAACTTTGGCAGCTACTTCCCCATTCACATCGACCTGAGCGAGCACCTCAACTATTCGGCAGAAAACATCCTCGCAGTCCGTGCAGACAACAGCAACGACCCAGACTTTCCGCCCGGCAAAGATCAGGAAGCACTTGATTTCACCTATTTCGGCGGCATCTATCGCGACGCATGGTTAATCACCCATAACACCACCTATGTGACACATCCACTCGCCGTGGATAAAGTCGCGGGTGGCGGTGTCTTCGTCCATTATGAGGACCTTTCCAAAAACTCTGCACGCGTTTTGGTCGATACCGATATCGCCAATGAAGGCAGGCCCAAAACTGTAAAAGTGCAACTGTCACTCAAAGACAAAGACGGCGCTCTTGCAGCCACTCACAGCACAACGCTCGAACTGCCCGCCAACGGCGCCGCCACCGCCTCACAAGAGATGACCATCGATCAGCCCAGGCTCTGGCAACCCGACAGCCCGCATCTTTATAATCTCCATGTGCGTATTGAAGA
Organism: Lentimonas sp.; assembly: GCA_047627755.1. Taxonomy (GTDB): domain Bacteria; phylum Verrucomicrobiota; class Verrucomicrobiia; order Opitutales; family Coraliomargaritaceae; genus Lentimonas. Next base: position 27,534 of record JBLHTV010000001.1, read on the forward strand.
TGCTTCCGGAAACGTTCTGGATCAGTTCCGTAAACGAATCGGCCTACGCACGATCGAAATGCGTGGACGCGAGGGCTTTTACTTGAATGGCAAGCCCTACCCCCAATTGTTGCTGGGCGCCAACCGTCACCAAGACTTTGCTCACATCGGGCATGCACTCCCAAATAACCTGCACTACCGAGATGCCTTAAAATTGCGCCAAACAGGCATGCGCGTCATCCGCTCAGCGCACTACATTCAAGATCCGGCTTTCATGGATGCCTGCGATGAGCTCGGTCTCTTCATGGTGGCTGCCATCCCCGGTTGGCAGTTTTGGAATGACAAACCGATCTTCACGGAGCGCATGCTCAAGGATGTGCGCAACATGGTGCGTTTGGAGCGCAATCGCCCTTCAATTCTTATTTGGGAAGTCGTTCCGAATGAAACCCACTTCCCCATCGAATTCGCGGAACAAACCGCTAAAGCCACCCAAGAAGAATATCCCTACCCCGGTCGCTACACCGCGACGGACTCGCGCACTAAGCGCGGTAAGAACCAACATCTTTTCGATGTGCTCTATGCGGACGACACTGTATTGGGCGAGCACGAAGACAAGAACGTCTTCAAGCGTGAATGGGGTGACTTCGTCGACAACTGGGTGGATCACAACTCCGCCAGTCGCGTGGCCAAGCAATGGGGAGAAGCCGCTCAGATACGACAAGCTATGCACTACTTCATTGAGGAATGGACTGACGACGGTAAAGATAAGGAATGGCCATCCATGACCAAGGTATTCAAGGCCAGTAAGTCGCTGGTCGGCGCCACGCTTTGGCACTCCTTCGATCACCAACGCGGCTACCACCCCGATCCATTCTGGGGCGGCATTATGGATGCCTATCGCCAACCAAAGTTTTCTTACTATTTATTCAAGAGCTTGCTACCGACAAGTGGATTGGACGACGTGCCCATGGTCGACGCAGAGCCCTTTGTCTATATCTCGCATTTGATGACTCCGGCCTCTCCCGAAGATGTGGTCGTCTTTACGAATTGTGACGCCGTCAAACTCACGATGTATGGTAACGAAGTTGGCACCAAACCAGCCACGAATATCAACAGCCCAGTCCCACGTGTGCCTGTCGTCTTCGAAGACGTCTTTCGCTACGTCGATGCCCGCAATAAAAACAAAAAGAGCTACGGTAAGATCGACCAAGAGTATGTTGAAGGTGCGAGCATCAAAGCAGAAGGCATCATCAATGGTAAAGTGGTCACCGAACACCTACGCTGGCCAGTGGGACGCAAACGTCGGCTTATCCTTAAAGTCGACGACACCTCGATTCAACCGCTCGCGGATGGCAGCGATATCACGACAGTCGTCGCTTACCTCGTTGACGCCGGCGGAGCGGTGAAGCGCCTCAGCGATGAATATATTCGTTTCGCTGTTAGTGGCGAAGGCGAACTGATCGGCGGCACGGAAAACGAGATCAACCCACAGAAATTACTCTGGGGTGAAGCGGTTGCGCTCGTTCGCTCAGGAACCAACCCCGGCGATATCACCGTCCGTGCCGAAGTCCTGAAGGATGGCCCAAACACGCCCGACAGCGCTGAAGTCACCTTCAGCACCCAAGCCCCGACACAGACACTACTCTATCAAGAACTCCCCGAACTCGGCCGACAGCAAGCCACCCAAACGGTGATTATCGACGAGAGTGAAGCGCTCAGGAAACTGCGCGATGAACTGCGCACAACTCAGAAGAAACTCCAGGAGTATCGCCTCAACGAAGTCGGCCAACAACAGCAGGACTTCATCCAGTAATTTTTAAGCAAGCTATATCATATTATGAACATTCGATCCGTAGTCGCACTTGCCACCACATTCATCGCGGGCACACAGCTCCATGCGGAGATCAATCTCGCCCCTACCTTTTCGGACAACATGATCTTGCAACGCGAGGTGACCATCCCCCTACGTGGCACCGCAGACAGTGAGCAAAAAGTAACCGTCCAGTTCAATGACGCACAGTATACCAGCGCCGTCATTGATGGACGCTGGAAAGTCATATTGCCGGCGATGGCCGCAGGCGGCGCCTACGAAATCGTCGTCACCGGATCAGACAATTCAATCACACTCAAGAATGTGACCTTCGGTGATATCTGGCTTTGCGCGGGCCAATCCAACATGGATAGCGCCATCGAAACTTATAAGAGGAAGTTTCCCGAACTCTACGAAGGCCATCCCGTCAAACAGCACGATCAAATCCGCATCTTTCGAGCGGAGCGTGTCCCGATCGACGAACCGCAAGAGTTTATCACACGTGAACACCGTTTCGACAAAGGCTGGTATCCGATCGAGCCACGCACACGCACTCGCCTCTTCAGCGCGACCGGTTACTTCTTTGGCATATATCTCGCGGAAGCAATCGATGTGCCCATTGGCTTGATACAGTCTTGCCGCGGGGGCACTCCGATCACCGCATGGATGCCGCCGGGATCACTCGAAGCTCGCGAAGAATACGCCCACATCCTTGAAAACTATCAGCAATCCATCGTCGATTGGCCCACCACCAAGATCGAATACGATCGCAGAGTGAAAGAGTGGGAAGCCAAGAAAGCCAGTGGTGCCAAAGTCAGCTGGAAACCTGAGCCTCCGCTGGGACCAATTAGCAATAAACGCCCTTATGCCTTACACAATGGCATGATTCACCCACTCTACGAACTCCCAATCAAAGGAGTCCTCTGGTATCAGGGCGAAGGTAATTCAAGAACACGTGAAGATTCGGTCCAATACGAAGCGCTGCTAAAAGACCTAGTCGCACTATGGCGGAAGAACTGGAATAATCCGACCATGCCATGCCTGGTCGTTCAATTACCCGGATTCGGTAAAGCCACCAAGGAGCCAAACAACAATAACAACTGGCCATGGATACGTGAGTCGCAAAAGAACATCGACACGATCGAGAACTGCCAGGCCATTTGCATTCTAGATAGTGGCATGGAAGAAGACATCCACCCACCCTACAAAGAAAATGTCGGCAAGCGCCTCGCTTACGCAGCACGCAGTATGGTTTACGGACAAACGAACGCGCCACAGTCACCGCAATACAGCGCACACCAAGCTGATGGCGAGGCCACAATCATCACTTTCACAAAAGTCGGAAGCGGACTCACCACAGGCACTCCACTACTTGAAGACGCCAGTCATCAATCCGGTGACGTGCTCGGCTTTATCGTGATGGATAGCCAGGGAAAGTATCAGCGTGCCAGCGCCCAGATCGTCGCTCCAAATCAGATCAGAGTGAACCATCCGGGCATTACCAATCCAAAATCCATCCGTTATGGCTGGAAAAACTTTCCTAATGTCAACCTGTATGGAGAAGATGATATGCCTGCGTTCCCATTTCGCACCGACACATTCTCATCAGACAAATAGTAATGACACGACTCCTCTGCTCTCTACTCATCCTCTCAGCGTCACTTTGCCATGCACAGCAACCAGTAGGTCGTGCGTCTGCAAACGCCCCCAAAGTGCCGGATGGCATTTCGTATTCAGTGCACCAATACAGGGAGTCCGACCCGCTACGCGCGGGTCAACTGGGCATTGCAATGCCCAATGATACCAAAGGATCATTGCCCGTGGTCGTTTGTATTCATGGCGGTGGTTGGGCGAAGGGCGACAAAGACCAGATGGCTTGGATGGCCATCCGCTATGCCCAGCGCGGCTATATCGGCGTGACAATCAGTTATCGACTCAATCACGAAGCTCCGCTGCCAGCCTGCATCCTCGATGTCAAAGAAACCATTCGCTACGTGAAAAGCATCAGCGATGATCTCCACGCAGATCCGGAACGCATCGCAGTGCTCGGTTACAGCGCTGGTGCGCACTTGGCGTTAATGATCGGCCTCAGCCCCGAAGCCGCAGAATTCAACAGCGCCGCTTATCCCGAACAAGACTCGTCAGTCGATTGTGTCGTCGCCATCTCCGCCCCCGCAGATCTCAGCGAACGACTCAAACGTCGTGGCAAACTCGGCTTCATCGCTGAGGGCCAAGCAACGGATGCCAACTTCATTCGCTCCATCTCACCACTGACTTGGATGAATCGACAACAAGTCCCAGTGCTCATGCTCCACGGCGACCAGGATCCCATTGTCCCCTCTTACAACTATGAGAACTTCGCAGACAAGTGTGATGACCTAGCCATTGACAATTTCGAACTCTACGTGAACGAAGGCGGGAAGCACATGTTCTTCTTCAAAGAGCAAGCGACCACACACCCCATCGTTGATCGCTTTCTGGCAAAGCACCTTAAACCTTAGTCGTTCAGATCGAAACTCAGCATATAAGATGAGACGCATACGGCACGCACTACTGACTCTTCTTCTCGCAGTATCACCGCTGGTGCTCGTGGCAGAGAGCTTGTTGTATGACTTCAGCTCGAATGACAATACAGCCACACTCAGTATTCAGTCAGGTAAAGCTGAAATCAACGAGGACGGACTATTTATCGAAGCAACGCCTCATGAAGCGATTGAGCTGACATTCGAAGGTGACTTTGATTTCAGCGACTGGATCTACCTAAGCTGGGATATGGAGTATCGATCATCGCCTGAAGCTCGCTTCGATATAAACATCGCAGGCGAGTATAAGGATGTGCCTTGGGGGCCGCGTAAGTTCAAACAGACACACAGCGGCTTTCTCAAAAACAAGGAAACGAGGCGCTTTGACTGCACACTCGTGAGAACCTACAACAGCACGCCCATGACTCCACTGGCAAAGGAGTTCACGGCTATGAATGCTTATCCCAATGGCCTGTCATATAACCATCATGGAATCATTCCTCCGGGTGTCAAAAGCGTCTCCTTCCGCATGGAGCCAAACAATACGACACGAAAACTTTGGATCCGGAAGATCCGCTTGATCCGGCCAGCACAACATCCGTTGCACGCAAAACACAAGGATGCCTTCTTTCCTTTTATCGACGCCTACGGCCAGTTCAAACACGAAACCTGGCCGGGCAAAATCATGCATGACGATGACTTCAAGCAATCGCTGCAAGCAGAGGATCAATTCTTCAAAGAGCACCCACGGCCCAAGCACGTATCCAAGTATGGAGGTAACAAAGAAGGGCCACGTCTACATGCCACCGGCCGGTTTCGTGTCGACCAACACGAAGGCCGCTGGACGCTCGTCGACCCTGAAGGCTACCTCTTTGTATCAACAGGCGTAAATATTGTAGGAAGTGTCCTGACTTCAACCAAGGTGCATGAGCGCTCGCATTACTTCGAAGGCTTGCCTCCAATCGATGGCATGTTCAGCGACTGCTATAAGCACGGCAAGCAATCTTTCAACCACGGCGAAGCCAACCTGATCCGCAAATATGGCCAGCAATACGAGTCCGCTTACGTTGAGCGCTGTCTCAAACGTCTACAACACTGGGGCTTCAATACACTCGGTGGTTGGTCGATCGATGATTTCTCGGGCATTCCCGAGAGCCTCCGCATCCCCTACACGCTCAACCTGAATGTGACTTGGAAACTGCCACGCCCATGGATCAACAAGAAGATGATGGACGTTTACGATCCACGCTGGGAGCAGCAACTAGAAGCAGAGTTTGCAGCCTATTCAAAACGCGTGAAAGACGACCCCTGGCTGATCGGCGCCTTCGTCAACAACGAGCTACACTGGGAGAAGCCGAAAGCCTTTGCTAAATCGCTCCTAAGTATGGAGATGGCCGTGCCCGGTAAACAGCGCTACATCGAATGCTTAAGAGAAGAACTACAAACAATCAACATCTATATGGACAGCGTGTTGGCAGACCCCAAGTGCCTCGGCGCCCATTGGTTCATGATGGCCGACGAAGCCACAGCCGGATTCAATGGAAACGAAAGTTATAATAGTGGCTTTCTTTCGGTCGCCGACCAGCCCTACTACGAATTCCTCGAACAGGTAATTGCCTATAACAACGGCTTGTATTCCAGGTTCTAGAGCCTTCTATTTCTTTGAATTTTGTAGCCTGCAGCTTAAGCACTACTCAAACTTGACGAGTGCTTCAGCTTCAGCTTCTTCACTGTATTTTGGGTTAAGGTCCGATGGAACCGGTGCCCCGATACGCTGCCGCCAATTATCGAGGACACGCTTCAGCTCTGCGGTCTTCTCTGGCTGTGCTGCTGCCAGATTATGACGCTCGCCGCGATCTTTGGATAGATCGTAAAGCTCGAGCGCACCCTCTTCGAAATATTCGTGTAACTTCCACTGACCGACACGCACCGCAGAACCCGGACGTGTGCGAAATAGCGGATCACGTGCCTGATCTTTTGCCCCATTATAGGCCTGTAGATACACCGGAAAATGCCAGAATTGCGGAACCGCTTTCCAGTCGCCTGTCCCAGTTAACAGTGGCATCAGGCTGACGCCATCGAGGTCAGGCGAACAATCCAGTCCAGCAACCTCCATAAAGGTCGGATAAAAATCGAGCGCATTGACGACTTCCTCTGAACGTCCGGCTTTGATCGTGCCCGGCCAACTCAAGATCATCGGCTCACGAATCCCACCTTCGTAATACGAGCCCTTACCTGCACGCCAAGGCATCTGTGCATTGACAGCCGCGATACCGCCATTATCGGAGCAAAACACAACTAGTGTTGTTTCCGTCAGACCATTTATCTCTAAAGCTGCTAGCACTTTGCCAATCGCTTCATCTAACTTCTCCACCATCGACGCATAGGCGGTGTCCGACCACGAACCGGTATAATGGTCCACATACTCAGGCACAGCCGTAATCGGTCCATGCACTAAGTAAGGTGAGAAATGAATGAACATCGGTTCCTCGCGATACATTTCGATGAAGCGCACAGCTTCCTCGGCAAAGATATCGATACGGTGCGTCTTCTCTGGAACAGTGTCCGACCATGCTTCCATCGAGCCCCCCTTCCACGGAGAGAAATAACCTCCACCTTTTGGCCCACCCGTATGATCACCACCAATATTGACTTCAAATCCGTCCTGTAACGGGTCTTCACCAATATGGTATTTCCCCAAATGAATCGTGCGGTAACCGCCAGCTCTCAAAGCCTCTGCCATCGTCACTACCTCACCTGGCAGATGAATACGATTCTTGGTTGGAATCAATTTCCGATACGCCGACTTGCCCCGCTCCGAGGTTCCAACCGTATAGACTCCATGCCGTGCTCCCCACTGTCCGCTATGCACACACGCACGACTAGGTGCACAGTTGGCAGCTGGCGCATAGCCATTTTCAAATACTAAACCTTCTGCTGCTAAACGATCCAGATGCGGCGTGCGAAACTTTGAATTATTATACCCGACATCCATGACACCTAAATCATCCGCGTTAATGTAGAGGATATTAGGCGACGCAGATACCAGACCTGCTGATACTAAAAAAGCGAACATTCGAATCATCATAGCCTCAGATTCTCCTTTAGCAGCTCAATCGCAACCGAATACATATATAGAAGTGCTATGGAGCCTCTGTAGCTACAATTGCAATATTATCAACGGACAGCCCTACGGGAGTCGTGCCATCAATTCCCACCTCAATACGAAACGCGACTGTTTGCCCAGGCTCTAAAAGCAGATCACCCATCTTAGCTAAAGTAACATCCGAATCATACCAGATCCGCTCACTTGGGCGCAGCTTATCAGTCACACAGAACCCCGCCCATGGCAGGTCCTCTAAGTCACTCACCCCAGACAGGTGAGAGATTTGCACCCATGATTCTCCATAAGTTCCATAAATCAACTTGCAGTCAAAATGTATCGATTTTAACTCGACGATTCGCTCAGTCATATTGGTCAACATAAAGTCCAAACGACCAATGTTCTTATTCACACCGTTGGCGCACAGCAATACTCCTGAATCCAATTCTACGGGCGTATTCACAGCATATAAGCTGCCATAGTAATTGGGGGATTCTTTTGTGTTGAATTTGACGACCTTCTGGCCACCACCTGCACCACCGACAATCTGATCAATGACAACGTTTCCCATCGTTGCTCTAAACCCCGGAGCAATCTCATCAGGTGCCTCAGTAGCCAGGGGCTGCCCCATGGTCTCAAAGCTATGCCAGCCGACAATGACCTCATCAGCTTTTACGAACGAAACAAATAAGAACGATACTAGAATTGGATAAATAATACGCATAACAGTCTGGGGTGGATTTCAACGGAACCGACGTCTCACAAGTAGATACTGTTTAAGTGAGAACTGGCACAACTTAACTGACTCAAAGACACCAATGACAAGCCATTCCAGCAAAACTACGATTCTACAAACAACATAGCCTCAATCGATAAGGTTACATCATTGCATGCCGCCTCTGTTCGAGCATTTTAGGCGAAACAATTTCACGCACAGAATTTACTTACAGTGCGTCGTCATTTAAGTAAGACGATAGACTACCATAATGGTGTAACATGATACACCGAACCTGTAAATTGCCAGCATAGCGAATTCGTAGACTGTCGAGAGCTGCTCGAAATTCTGTAGCAGGCACACCTCCAAAACTGATGTGCGCTTCTTTACCGGAAAGCTTACTGGTCTCCATCGCCGGAGCTACGGAGCGAAACATCGATTGGTCTGCCGCGTATTTTATCTCATCGGCAACCAATAGAGCCGTCGTGCCTGGATCCCTCCGATACGACATAATTCCGACCCAATCGACTCGATCCTGAATATGATATACAAAGCGTTTCGTGCTCCCCTCATAACGCAGTTCATGTTCAGCCTTGTCCCACCAGAAAGGCACATCCACTGCTAGTTCTAGCTCAGGAGCTTCGGCATTCAAATACACCCGTGCCTCATCTAGAAAACTCAGATAATCGAACATGACCGTCTTACGCGACTCGCCCCCCGCTTTCCACTCAGCAGTTAGATAGGGTTCTACATCAAACTTAATGCCTAACAGCTTCGCGCCCTCCGGCAGTGTTTGAATAGAGGCAACGATGGCCTCAATTGCGGACATCGTGCGCGTGTGATTCTCCGCAAAGAACATCTTCTTGTCGCCTCGCAAAGCATTCACCGTGATTCCGCGTTCAGCCGCCTCGATAATTAATTGCCTAAAGGCATCCGCGTTCGCGATCGCCCCATTACGTATACTCACATGCTGATCAATGTGCGTAATCCCCTCTCGCTCACAAAAGTCGAACATAGTCACACGTGACTCGGGACGATCAAAATGAGCTTGTTTCCACGCCCACATGCCAAGATCGGAACGTGACTCATTGGCCACGCAAAAACTCCCAGCGATCATTAGACTCAAAGCTGCAAATAGTGATCGGATCATTACCATATTCAAATATAAGCCCACCAAGGACTCTATGAGCAACAAAAACTCATTCAAAAGACCGTAAAAGGAAGCCCAATACCTGATGAGAAATGTTTTAGATCGTATCACGAATGCAAAGCCGTCCGTTTCGAAGTAAGATGCCAACCTCACCTCGATTCTCTTCCGCTTACTCAGAAATAATTAGTTTAAAAGATGAACAATCGGTCAATTCAGGCACCGGCACTGCAATGGCTGCCCTCAGCGATAATTGGGGAAGTCTCGACGGAAATGGCCATCTGGTGATCAGTCAAAGTGCAGGACGAAACAATCCATTCATGGGCTCCGCGGCCTTTAGCGGTCAGATCGACACACCGAACGCCATCGACAGTCAGCTAGAATGCGTGACATCGAACATTTCATCCGACAGCGATCAGTATTTCTATCGCGTAGAGCTAAACAGAATCGACCCGCTGCTCTAGGCATGTTTGATTCCATCAGAACACGGCCATTTGATGAAAATGGAACGTAAACAAGCTCAAATACTATGCTCAGATACACCCTCCTCCTCCTTGTATGCTGTAGTCACCTCTTCGCTGAGGTGCACATGGGCAATGGCATCAAGATCGGCGAAGTCGATTCGGACAGTGCCATCATTTGGACACGCCTCACCGCCACCCCAGAGCGCAACACCGAGGGGCAGCTATTTCCGCCTTCGATCCCCGGTGATCCGAACAGCGTGTGGCCAAAGACACAGCCCGACTTCCCAGATCTGAGCAGTATGCAAGGCAGCCTCATCGGTGCCAAGGGCGAGGTGCGCTTCCACTACTGGCCCGCAGGCGCACAAGACAACACGGCAACGTCAAAGTGGCAGACTGTGTATCCGAAGAACGACTACACGCATCAGTTTCAGCTGAAGTCACTCACGCCCGCAACACAGTATCAGCTGCTCGTAGAAGGACGAAACGCCCAAGGCTCATCCAGTCAACTAAAGGGCAGCTTTCGCACTGCACCCGCAGCAAAGAGCTCTAGCGACATACGCTTCGTCGTCACCACATGTGGCGATTATCCACGTCGTGACGATCCGCTAAACGGACATAGAATCTACCCACAAATGCAGACACTCGATCCGGACTTCTTCGTCCATACCGGCGACATCGAGTATTACGACAAACCCGCCCCCTACGCCAAGAATCTAGAACTCGCGCGCTTCAAATGGAACCGCATCTACTCAATGCCGTTCTTGCGAACGTTCCACAATCAAACGGCCAGCTACTTCATGAAGGATGACCATGACACCACCTGCGACGACGCATGGCCAGGCAAAGACTACTTCGACCTGACCTGGGAGCAAGGCCTTGCGACCTTCCGCGAACAAGTGCCCATGGGCGAAAAGACCTATCGGACCATCCGCTGGGGCAAAGACCTGCAAATCTGGCTCGTCGAAGGCCGCGATTTCCGCAGTGCAAACGACAGTCCCGATGGCCCCGAGAAAACCATCTGGGGGGCCGAGCAAAAACAATGGTTTTACGATACCGTGCAAGCATCTGACGCTACTTTCAAAGTATTGATCAGCCCCACTCCCATCGTGGGTCCGGATCGTAGCAATAAAAACGACAACCATGCCAATAAGGGCTTCACTCATGAAGGTGATGAGATTCGCGCATTCCTCGCAGCACAGCCGAACATGACGATCGTCTGTGGAGACCGCCATTGGCAATATGCATCCATCGATCCGGACACCGGACTCCGCGAATTTTCCTGCGGCCCCGCATCTGATCGACATGCCGCGGGCTACAGCGAAAATCAGCGTAAAGATATGCATCGCTTCCTACGCATTAAAGGTGGATTCCTAAGAGTCGACGTCGATAGCGCTGAGCAGACGATCCATTTCAACCACCATGCAGTCGATGGTAGCGTCGTCTATCACGAGCGCTTTCAAGCAAACTAAGCCCCAGCAAAGATGTTACGGATAGGACTCATAACACTCGCCTTCACCTGCTCTAGCTTAGCTACAGTTGCATCGGATCAACTAAACGTTCTCCTCATTTGCATCGATGACTTAAGGCCTGAGCTTAACTGCTTTGGTGCCGACTATATCCATTCGCCCAATATTGACCGCCTAAGCGCCAGTGGTCGGGCATTTCATCATCATTACGTGAATGCGCCCACCTGCGGAGCCTCGCGCTACACCCTGCTCACTGGCACCTACGGGCCCAGCTCCAATTACGGTCTCTTTGAGCGCGTCAAACGCCTGAATCAACGACTCGATACGGTCACCCCCAGTATGCCTGCCTGGTTCCGCAGCAATGGCTACACTACAGTGGCTGTTGGTAAAGTGTCCCACCACCCGGGTGGGCTCGGAGGCAGTGACTGGAACCTGCCCGACCGAATGGAAATGCCCAATTCCTGGGATAAAAGTCTACAACCGGTCGGAGACTGGCAGCACCCGCGCGGAGTGATGCATGCCCTCGCCCAGGGTAATATCCGTGAAAAATCCAATGAGCACCCCGTATATGAAGCCTTCGAGCGCGACGACCAAAGCTACCCCGATGGATGGATTACCGACGCGGCCATAAGTGAGCTCAAGGCTCTAGGGGAAGCCGATCAGCCCTTCTTTCTCGCGGTCGGCTTGATTCGTCCTCACCTACCGTTTGGAGCACCCAAAAACTATCTCGATATATACGACGCAGTCGAACTCCCCCCCATCCCCCATCCGAAAAAACCCACACACCAGAGCACCTGGCACAGATCGGGCGAGTTCATGAAATACCAACGCTGGTCACTGAACCCGAATACCGATGCCGACTTTGCAAGCGAAGTGCGCCGTCACTATGCCGCTTGTGTCAGCTACGCCGATGCCCAAGTCGGCAAACTACTCGACCAGCTCGAACAATCCCGCCTCAACGACAATACCATCGTCATCCTCTGGGGCGATCACGGATGGCACCTCGGTGAACACGCAGTCTGGGGCAAACATACCCTGTTCGAAGAATCTCTACGCGCACCACTGATTATTCGCTATCCCGACATCCCAACCCCCGGCTCTGCAAGCGCTGCCATCGTCGAAACGATCGACCTGTTTCCCACCCTGTGCGAACTGGCAGCGCTTCCCGCTCCGAAATTCTCAGACGGGCAAGCACTCACTCCACAGCTCAAAGACCCCAAGCAACCAGGCCACTCCGCCATCGGCTATCAAGCCAAGCGACAGACGATTCGAACTGTGCGTTATCGACTGATCGTCCATTCAAACGGTTACACCGAACTCTACGACCACCAAAGTTCCGAATTGGAAACCAAAAATATTGCAGTAGATCATCCGAAACTAGTCCAAAAACTGAGCAAGGAGCTCAGCCAACGACTAAATTCATCTGACGACTTTTCAGAGTAATACCACCTCCCCTAACGCATGCTCTACTCATGAAACCGATTCTAGTATAGCGCCTCTGGGAGTCGATCTGAAAAGGTAAAGAGCTCCACTTCGAGATTTGAGCTTTGTTCCGCCCCATCACTTTTAGCCTGCCGACCGCCCTCGCGCAGCAGCGCGACCGCAGTCATACGACTGTTTGGCAAAATCACCTTTGGGCTATTGAAAAACTGCTCCCATTCACCGCCGGATCGTTTGTAGACCGCAATGAGTCCAACCACTGGCCGACGGCCTTTATGTGCGACTGGTAACACTTCGAAACCACCGGCCTCGACTTCGACGACGTCGTCGCCGATTTTAAGCATCACTTCAACTGGCAACGAATTCACCAAACGTAGCTGACAATTTTCTTTCATTTTAAAAGAGTCATCCAGCACCGCCATAGACCATTTATTTGGGCTACACCTTAACAATGCCGTATGTGGATTTTCGACTGATCGAATAGACGCTGAAGCCACGCTCTCGTAGACTGCTTCGCCTTCGACCATTTTTTTTCGAAAGAAGCTGACTGTCTGCCCAGATCCCATTGCAACCTGGAAATACCGACCGATACGGTATGGTGTAATTTCCAGACTCTGGTAAGCACCTTCGACGTCCATGTAGTAAAGATCGGTGCCTGTGGTATTGATTGCCAAGACGCGCACCGTTGCAGCTTCAACGGCTAAAGAGAGCGAAGCAAATAAGAGGTAAAGAACTACGAATCGTTGGATCATAAAAGCACTGGTTGTTTATATTTCGGAGGGTTCGAGAAATCGGCATTGAACAATTTCAAACTTCCGTCCGGCCAAAACATTGTTAGCGCCAAGATCGACAGTTGGTGTTTCAGGCGTATCGGAAGCATCCACATATTCAGGCAGACGTTGCACGGTCGCTTCGATGTAGCTCTCTGAGCGTATCTCACCCGTGATTGGATCTTGATACGATCCATAGCTACGGATCGTGAAAGTATCTGAGCGACTCGACAATGCGGGCGCGAGCGACTGAAGGAGATCGCCTTGCAAGACCCAACTTGGAACACTCGCAGCAGTTGAAGCCGCAGCTCCAGAAACCGTTGAACCATCACTCTCGTAGATCGCCCCTGTGCCAAGGTGCTGCTGTAGGCTAGCATCTCCGTCGCTCGAGCTATAGATATAGTGGCGATCCGCATTGGCTGCATCCACCTCATACTCTTCGATCTGGGCGATATCGACATTCACCACTCGATCAAGCGCGGCCTGAAGTGGACCGGATAAGCCTTGGTGAGCCAGTGGACCCGCATCATCGACCAACTTACGATTCACAAAATCAGACATGCTCAAAAATGGGCCACGTGCTTTGACTTCATCCACGATCGCTTCAGCTAATTGATACAGCTGAGAAGCTGCAGGATCGGTATCATCTGACTGTAAGTGACGCCAGCCCTTCCATGTGTCCTGTAAATCTTCGTCATTTAGTGCCACGGACTCAAGCGAAGTAGGATCTTGATACAACGACCTAGGAAACACGCCTCGCGTATCCGCTGCAGCAACATCTCCATATTCAACGCCCCTAAACGAGGATAACAAAGCATACCATGCCTCAACCGAAGTTGAATTCACATTGAATCCGCCATCAACATACAGTGCGTGGGCAGTTGCTGTCGCAGTTTCAGGCAACGCACTCAAGTCTGTTGAGCCATCGATTCGTTGCAGACGCCCATTTTGAAGACTCTCAGGATTTGTCGCGGAGCTCGGAGTATATCCTGAAAAGAAATAGCGATCAAAAAGTATATCGTTCAAAACATAGGACCAGTCGACCAGTTGCCGTCCATCGTCCGTCCGTGAAGAGATCGCTTCACGATTCACAAAGGGACTCGCATAACTCGAACCAATGGTGAATGTCGGCGTGTAGACCAACGAAGAGTCGTCAACTGTGTCGAGTGGATCATCACCGTCATCCCACTCAGTATAACCACTCGCATCAAAGTGTTGCAACTGCCCCACTGAGCTCAGGTAACTTTCACCGGTCGTAGCATTCTGTCGTGGTAAATCAAAAAGCATCACTTGACGCGGCAAACCAGTCGGTCGATCGCCCTGATACGAAACACCTGCTCCCCATGGGAATCCATACTCCCCGAGTGCTAGGTTATCAGATGCATCGTCAGTCAATCCTGCGTAGACCCAAGCGCCATGATTTTGAGTCGTTAAGCGATACATGCCCTTATTCCAACTCTCTTGGAAAGGCACATCAGTCGCAAGGCTCGCGAAGCGCTTACCACGCAGGTTGGTATCAGTCGCCCAGCCGTCATTCGTCGTAAACGTATCTGCATTTGCGGTTGTGTTTGCCGCGCTGAGTAAATTCAGAAAGATCGAAGACGCCGAAGGGTTAACATTCATCTTCTGCCATTGTGAAGTCGGCGGATTTGTCGATGCATTCACGATTAATGAATAATCCTGCGAACCATTTTGATAGAGACCATTGAAGCGACTCGTAGAACGTGGCAAAAAGGCACGATTCACAGGCCAATACCCCAATGCAGTGACTGACTTTGCCGTCCCGCACCAACTCGGCCCGATATACTGAATAAGTTCCTCATCCGCAGGCACAGAATGACTCGTCAACTCTGGGATGCCGTTGACATAGGTTCTTACATATAGATTTGCTCCCTGAGAAAACTGCCATGCGAGTTTTGCAATACGTTGCTTTGTTCTCCCTCCCCAATAAGGGTTCAGGCTATCGTCTGTAATCTCCAAGACGTCTCCGGTTCGTGTGATGCCCGGATTAATACGGATAGTCGAATTCCCTAGGTCGAAAGGCTCCGCATTCGACGAGTCCAAGGGAGTGCCACGTGCATTTTCAACAAAAATGTATTGTTTCTCCGGGTTGCTATTCGCGCTACCTACGTTAAAGAACGCGTAATAGTCCTCCCCCCCTGCGAGTCCATACTTAAAACTATAGTCATACGCGGGGTGGTCATTGTAATCCAGTCCGTAGAGCTTCGACTGCCCTGGCGCTAGATTGACCTCAGGCACAGTAAAGACCAAATTTCCCAAAAAATCGCGCATGTCAGCTTCGAAGGCTATAATCTGCCCTGCGTTGGGCCCTTCATCAACACTCAGCTCGATCTTCATCTCATCATCCACATCAAAGCGAATGCGGTAATTCTCTGCACGTAGTGTCACATTGTAAGGATTTGATAATACAAACCAAGGACGAATCTGATGATGGATCTGGTAATTGCGCTCCGAAGGTAGCTGCGTCGATACGGGGGACGCATCGAAGCCTCCCTGATCCTTTAGGGTCACTCCAAAGTTTAACTTCAGCATACTGAGTAACGGCGCCACACCATATTGATCTTCAGTATGTCCACGTGCCTGAACGGCCCCTGTCGACGCCTCCTGAGCAAGCCCGTTAAGCGATGCCAACTGCTCCCATGTGACACGTTCAAATTGAGGGTCCAAATCACTCTCATAATCTGTGCCTACTATGATTGCACCAGTGGGTGAACCGGTGCCACCATCCAAAATGTATGAGAGATCTTGCTTCAAGCCGCCGTGTTTCACGTCTGTCAACAGCGAGCGACTGGTCGCACTGATATCGTGAAAATTATCAGTGAGGACTGTCTCGAAACTTGAGTTGAGCACTGAAAATTGTTCACGACTTGTAATACGATCGAGTCCAGAGCGGAAGTCAGGATCATCGTATGTATAATCAGCCCCCATTGCAGCGAGCGATTCAATGCCCCAACGACCAGCCACACGTAAGCGGTCCAACTGCTCCACACTGTTATAGAGCGTGTCAGGTTCGGCCATATCGAAGCGCGCCTTCACACCCTCATCCCCCACCCACCATGCACATTCACCCGAAGTGCTACGATGCCCCTGGATCTGCAATGGCTCTGCGCGCACCTCAGGAACCAGTCCGGAATCACGCTCCGACACCAAGAGCGGCCACGTGGCATCCGGAGTCTGAGCAGGATCAAAGTTATCTGGATCGATCGAAGAGACGAGCCAATCAATGGGGGCAGTAGCAGTAGGATCGGTCGCATCCCATACGACAGTGTGATGTTCCAGAGAGCTGTCGCTATTTGCAACCAGTTCACCAGTCGATGTGACACGTTGGTCTGGCCCTGCTGCGACCTGCAAACGCCCGACTGCCAGTTGTAGTCCTAGCAGTGCATTTTGTCTGGCAAGCAATTGCTCCTTACTTTGCTCCGCGACACTGGTTTCCACACGCACCAAGGTCGTGATGCTAAGCAACAGCAACAACACAAAGGCCATCAGGCTCAGCGCAATGACCAAGGCAAACCCTTGCTTCGACACATGGGTATGGGATGGAATGAATCGATGTGGAGACAGCCATCGCTCCCGTGACGTGTAAGAAATAGCATTCATAGTGGTAGAGTAGTATTGGGAGGGAGTGGGGAAGGTCGCGCTCCCCCAATGCTCTATGCTACTATGGCTGAGGCATTCTAATACGAGAAGCGCGACCTATCAGCACACGTTAAACGCATACTTTTGAATAGTTGAGGGATCTGTTCGTAGTATAGCACTCTAGCCTCCGCCTTGCATTATACGTAGCGGTAAAAATGTTACTCCAACCGTATTTTTTAAATCAAACCGCGTCGACACATACATAACTCGCATACGGCTCTAGTTCCATACAGCCTTCGAGCACCTCTCCACTTGCCCATTCACGCAAGCGGAGTTGTTTCAAATCAAAAGTTTGTGACGTGCGTGTATAATTAAATAAAAAGGTCAGTGTGCCCTGACTTGATTGACGCTGACGTAGCACAACACCTTCCGGCAATCCTACCTGCGTAGACAATGCATGCGACTCTAACAAGGATGCGTAAAATTCACTTAAACTAGCATCGGCCAATTTCGCACCCAAATAATATGCGCTGCCTTCACCGCTGCGATTCGATGTAATGACAGGTGATCCTTTATAAAACTCAGACCCCGTCCGTGCAAGCACATCAGCCGACTCCACATGTAAGACTTCTATCACATCTGATGCCACGCCTGGATACGGTTTGCCCGAATTATGCACGAGCAGAACCTCAGTCTCGTCGTGTAAATAGTCCACTTCCTCGTTCCAGATGCCAAAGGTCTCCCGCAAGCCCGCGCCGGGGAAGCCGCCAAGGTGGCAGCGATTCATCTCGTCCACATAGCCGGTCAAATAACTACCAACCAGGATTCCACCCTGATCAACAAAAGCCTGCAGGCGCGCACCGAGTGCATCGGACACCAGATACAGCGCGGGTATCACAAGCACCTTATAGTCGGCAAACTCAGACTGAGCCGATAGCACATCCACCGATTGCCCAGCCACCGTCAACGCACGGTAATGCGCTTGGCAGGCTTCGGTATAAATATCTGACGGATACGGATGCACCTCTTTTGCTTTCTTCGGCCCACAGGATGCATTGAGCGCCCAACGACTCTCCCAATCATACACGATTGCAATGCATGCTTGTGGTATATCCTGCTGACACAGTGATTCGAGCGACGATAGCTCATAACCGACCGCAGCGCACTCTTGATACACGCGCCCCTGATCACTACCTTCATGGTCGACCACTGCACCATGATATTTTTCAAAACCACCGCGCCCCTTGCGCCACTGGAAATAATGAATGGTATCGGCACCATTGGCGACCGCCTGTAGCACCTCTTGCCGATGCACGCCCGGACGCTTCAATTTATTGATCTGCCCCCAGTTCACCGAACTCGGCGAGCACTCCAATAACATCCACGGCTTACCACCGCTCATGCCGCGCATCATACTATGAATGAAATCAGAAGCAATAGATTGCTTCCACGTGTGCTCCCGATCATCTGGCATCGGATATAAATCATTCGAGATCACATCCAGATGCTCCGACCATTGCCAATAATTCGTGCCCTCGTGCGTGCCCATATAGTTAGTGGTGCATGGCACATTCGGCGTTAACTCACGCAGCGGCTTCATCTCGTTTAGAATGAAAGAGACATGCTGGTCATTGGTAAATCGCAACCAGTCCAACCCCAGTCCATCGATACTCTCATCAAAAGTCGGCACTTGGCTCCAGTCTGTAAAGGTATGATTCCAGAAGCTCGCCCACCAAGCCTCGTTCAGTGCTGTAAGTGTTTGGTATTTTTCTTTCAACCACGCCTGAAAGCCCGCTCGGCAAGTAGCACAATGACACTCGCCACTAAATTCGTTCCCCACATGCCACAGCGCCAGTGCAGGATGATCTTTATAGCGCTCAGCCAAGGCTCGGTTCATTTGCGCGGCCTTCGCACGATACACCGGCGAACTCATGCAGTGATTATGGCGGCCACCGGATCGATCACGCATGCCATCCTGATTCACACGACGCACCTCCGGATATTTCTCCGACAGCCACATCGGCTTACTACCACTCGGCGTGGCCAAGAACACGAACATACCTTCCTCGGCAAACCGATCCATCACCCGATCTAACCATTCAAAAGTATAGCGCCCCTCTTCCGGTTCCAGTGCTGTCCATCCAAAGATACCCACAGAGGCAGAGGTCACGCCCGCCTGTTTCATCAGCTCGATATCACGCTCTAGGACCTCCGGTGAATGCTGCCATTGGTCCGGATTATAATCTGCCCCATAAAAGAGTTTCGTTTGCTTGGGAATGCCTACCTTGGGTGTGATCATGATATTTATTATAAAAGGAAAATAGGACAGTCACTGAAGTGATCAACTGTGGACACCATCGAGTCCAAAGGCAGCCCATCAATACCTGCTGCTAAATGATACTTAACCTGATCGATAACACCCATGACAAGGTTATCCCATATATCTACGATCCTACAAACACTTTAGCCATGCCCAATAACACAGATATCATCTCTTACACTCTACGAGAAACTCCCCTAATCCCGATGCAATCCAAGTATACGATACACAGATAAGGACTCACACCACTGAGACAAAAAAAGGCCGCCTGCCACATGTGCAGACGACCTTACCCTATATAACCCTGAAATATAAATTATTTGCGACGGCGAACCATGACCGCAGTCAGTGCGAGTGCGCCTGCAATCAAAGCATAAGTGCCTGGCTCAGGAATCGCAATTATTTGAACACCTCCTAATACTGCTGTTCCAGCTGAGGTGTTACTAAATACAACATCGAAACTGTCTGCCGTTAGACCACTGAAAAGAATAGAATCACCACCGACAGAGCCCGTCCCAGCCCATGATAGTGTAGTCCCTCCAATTGTCACATCTCCAGCTGTGGCGGTAGCGTTGAACCCCACGTAGACAATCACATCATAAGTCGATGCAAAAGAATTAACATCACTAAATGCTACCGCTGGGTTTCTAGTAGTACCGGCAAAGGCGGCAATGCCCGCCTTATACGCTGTATTGTTCAAGCCAGCATCAAATAAGGTCTGCACATTATTGAAGACAGAAGTTGCATCAACCGAGGATGTAACCCCATTACTATCCGTCAGGTTCAACTGGTCACCAGCGGAAACAATTATGTTGTTCCAATTAGACACGTCAGTAGTAGTGCCCAAACCGTCATAATCAACGAGGCCAAATGTTTCTGCGCCAGTAAGGTTCTCAGAAAAACGGCTTCCGTTGGCTCCATTAATGTCAAGTCTTACAAAGTTGGCGCTAATTATGTCTTGCGCACTCGCAGAAGCAACCAGCCCAAGGGCCAGCAGTGTAGTAGTTAGGAGTATTTTTTTATTCATTATTTTATGTGGGATTAATTTAGTTTAGGATGAATAGCGCAAAACACAAAGGGTCCTGCGTTCAGGCTTCAAAAACTACCTAATAATCAAGCGATTCAAGCGAATTCACCCAAATAGCCGAAGGGCGAACGTTTTCGACAAACACACGAACATTCCATAAATTTAGAGGACTTTAATTGAAAATCTAAAGATACCATGAATGACTGAATTCATCGATTTAAAGGACCGTAAAATGATCCAACAAACAGCAGTCATGGTATTCAAAGAACCCTGACGAATGCCTAGGCAACCAACATGATTAAATGAATCCACTTAGCCCGTGAAGTAACGCTAAAAAAACTAAGACCGACCTGCCAATCATGCCGCGCTGGTTTGTATCGACGCCAAATGGCTTCAAGAATTCATTTAACCAAAGATGCGCCTCGATTAAACTGAGAGACTCCATCCCCAGTGACGATTCACGAAAAATCCTCTGCTAGACTAAACACTCCATCGGAGCACTCGTTTCTCTTGAAATACACGTAAAGAGAAAGACCCGTAGTATTCTGCATGTGGACCCCCCAGAACAACCCCCAATGCAATGCATAATAGGATGCGGATCAGGGAAACAGAAAAATGAAAATCAAATCCAACGTGAATTGAATCCTGAGAGCACAGAGAGGCAAAAGAGGAGCAATCAATATTTACCAAAACTCAGCACCCTCAACCGAAGCAGGCGGTTCATCCACTTCAGAGTCATTATTCTAAAGAAATTGAAGATCACAGTTACACGTCGTGCTAAATAAGCGTTCAATAAGCGTTAATAAGTGGCTCTATGCACCCACTCCTCGGTAAATGACGAAGAGGCCCTTTTTTTATCATGCAATGGCATTGGCAGAAAACCAGTCACGACGACGCAGGACACATCATCCACTCAAACAGGCCCGCCACATACAAGATGTTCGCGAAGCCGTATAAGTTCACAGCCAAACCTGCATTTTACAGATTATCGTTGGTCAGCCATCGCCTTTTCGTTTGTTTCGATGTATCTCCTACAAGTCGCCCCGCGACCATACTTCAACATAGACGGACCACTTATGAAACTGCCCAACTTCATTATTATTTATGCCGACGACCTCGGCTTCGGTGATCTCACTTGCTACGGCGCATCCGAATTGCCGACACCGCACCTCGACCAAATGGCCGACGAAGGCATGCGCTATACCAATAGTTATGCGACCGCAGCCACTTGCACTCCGTCGCGCTACAGCCTCCTCACCGGTGCCTATCCATGGCGCAATAAAGATGCACAAATTCTGCCGGGCGATGCGCCGATGATTATCGGCAAGGACGAACGCACCCTCCCCGGCACACTGCGCGCAGCAGGCTATAAGACGGCTGTCATCGGCAAATGGCACATCGGCCTCGGAGATGGCACCGTTGACTGGAACGGCAAGATCAGCCCTTGCCCGCTCGACGTAGGCTTTGATCAGTCCTATGTCATGGCAGCGACCAACGACCGCGTGCCATGCGTGTTTGTCGATGGGCGTGTCGTTGACAACCTCGACCCGAACGATCCGATCTCTGTCGTCTACGGCGGCGAAAACCCTTTCCCCGAAGTGCCGACCGGCAAAGACAACCCCGAACTGCTGACCATGAAGCACAGCGACCAGCAGCACTACGATACGATCGTCAACGGTGTCGGGCGTATCGGTTTTTGTCGTGGCGGAAAGTCCGCAACATGGGACGACGAAACCATGACGGAAGTATTCCTCGAACGCGCAAAAAACTTCGTCACCGAGAACCAGGAGCAACCCTTTTTTCTTTACTACGCACTACACCAGCCACACGTGCCGCGTATCCCGAGCCCACGCTTCGCAGGGGCCACCGGTAAAGGGCCACGCGGCGATGTGATTGCCGAACTCGATTGGTGCGTGGGCGAAATACTGGCACACTTAAAAGCACAAGGACTGGACGAAGACACCATCGTGGTCTTCTCCAGCGACAACGGCCCTGTGCTCGACGACGGCTACGATGATGACGCTCGCGAAAAATGCGGCGCGCACAAACCCGCCGGCCCCTTACGCGGCGGCAAATACAGTATGTTCGACGGCGGCTCACGCGTGCCGATGATTGTGCGCGCTCCGGGGCGCGTCGAAGCCGGCAGCGAGACCCCTGCCCTCTTTAGCCATGCCGACTTCCTTGCAAGTTTTGCGCAAATGGGAGGCGCCAACATCCCGCCCGAAGAAGCTGCCGACAGCCAAGACATGACCGGCGTGTTACTCGGCACCGATACTGTCGGCCGTGAGAACCTGGTCACCGAAGGCATCGGCTCGAAAACCGTAGTTCGCCAAGGCAAGTGGGTTTACATTCCACCACACGAAGGCCCCACACTCTTTGGCGACAAAGGCATCGAGACCGGTAACGACTTGAACCCTCAGCTTTACGACATGAGTGCCGACATCGGTCAACGCGACAACATCGCCCAAGCCAACCAAGGCAAAGTCACCGAACTGAATGCACTACTCGAAAGCATCCACGGTGACACACCACCGTCAGGCCACAGCCCGTCGGATGTGTGCTCACTATAGAGCCTGGTATCTTGTGGAATTGCACTTGAACGCAGGGACTTAGCGCAGGCAGAGTGCCACCTCCCACCGATTAACGGAGGAACGCCGCAAGGCCTCGGCATTCAATCGCAGCGGCATCGACCACCACGGCGCAAAAAAGAGATCTACACCTCCGCCCCACCCATTGATTTCGCCCATGCAAAAGATATCACTCATACTAGCGCTCGGTTCATCAGTCATTACACCACTCATTGCCGCTCCAGGCGATACCGCCGGGGCGAGCCTGCCGAATGTCGTATTCATATTTGCTGACGATCTCGGCGTTGGTGATGTGGCTTATTACCACGAGTATTTCATCAATCAGGGAATGGTGTCGCAAAACCATTTCAACTACGAAGGCACCACACCTGAGACAGTCATCGCGACGCCCAACATGGATCGAATTTGCGAACAAGGTATGATATTTACCGATGCGCAGCTTCCCGCCGCGCTTTGCGCACCCAACCGTTTCTGCGTGCTGACCGGCAATACGACTATCCGCTCACGTGAATTCGGAACATGGGGAAACAACGAGAGTTCGGGGCTGAATTTTGCCAACTCCAAGAATGGACAGACCGCCAAATTGATGACCTACGACAATGGCGTCGTCGTGGTAGACGGCAGTGGCAATCCGGCGACAGGCGCCATCAACGGATTCGGAGATCGTCGAAACAACCCGCATGATACCCTCGGTAATATCCTACAAGCAGCGGGCTACCACACAGGCTACTTTGGTAAAATGCACATCGGAGGCGACTTTTACGACTGGGATGGAGATCTGCTACGCTACAACTTTTTCCCCTCAAACCCGAATGGCTACGATGCTTACGATTATAGCCGTCAGTTTGGGCAAGGCATGCTTGAGCACGGCTTCGACTACACCTTTGTCAGTCCCGACGGCATCCAAGGCAGACTCTACATGTATTTCGAAAACGATACCTACAAGCCGATTGATACATTCGATCAGGATGTAGAAAACTGGTGGCCAGGCTCGATGAACAGTGCCCCCCTCGGCACCAACTCCACACTACGCTACTTTGATCCAACACGATTTACCGGCAAAAACCTAGCCGGCCCTTTCGCAGGCACCTATGCCGCCAATACCGTTTATGGCGACAAAGGTAAACTCGTCACCACCTCCGGAAACAGTGACATGGTCAACACCCATGGCGAAATCTACGCCCGAGGCTTTGGCGACTCACGCTTTGACACCAGCGAACACGGCCCGATCCTCGCCTACCATGCGGTCAAATTTATCGAAGAACACGTCGCAGCCAACGCCAACCAGCCATTCATGCTGTTCTACGCCGCTCCCGCGATTCACGTCCCCCTGACGCCATCCGCACATGCCCTTGGCAGCACAGGGCTAGGCAAGCGTTCGGACTTCGTAGTCGACCTGGATCAACAAGTCGGGAAAATACTCGACGCACTCGATTCGCTGAATATCGCAGACAATACGTTGGTCATCCTCTCCAGTGATAATGGAGGTACAGTCACCAATATCGCACAACAGGAGACCTCCAACCGTCAGCACCCCAGCGGCCCATGGCGGGGCGCCAAAAGCTCGATTTATGAAGGCGGCCACCGCGTCCCCTTCGCGTTCAAATGGGGTGACAACACAAATCTAAAATCCGTCATCGAACCGGGCACCATTTGTGATCACCATATCTCAATCATTGATGTGGCGGCATCCCTAATGGATCTAACCGGACAATCTACAGCGAGCGACCAACATCAAGATTCCATCAGCTTACTCCCCTTCCTCATGAGCGAAACCCCGAGCAGTGAAGACGCAATCCGCACGCACCATTTCTACACCATCAACAAAAGCACCGCTTACAACAAATCCGTCCGCATGGATGATACCGAAGGCAAATGGCTCTACCTGCGGCCCTACACGCATTCCGGAACGAGCACACTGCAGGAACTAGAACTCTACGACCTCGCAACCGATCCGGGGCAGCAAACCAACCTCGCAACAGGCTATACCGACGTCGCGGATGTCCCTGCAGGCAATGCCTATAAGGCAAAATTGATAGCACTGGAGGATTGGTTTCAGAACCACAACAGCACCTTTGATGCCCGCACAGAGGAAGCACTAAACTACGATCCGAAAGGAGCAGAAGTGACTCACCAAATTGTCACTACAGGCAGCATCGTCAGCGTGAACTTCACGAACAGTAGCGGAGGGGGTGCAATCAGCATTTTTGGCGTAGATAGCGAAGGCACAGTTTCAAGCAACTGGGAGAATCTATCAACCTCGACCAATGACCTGGCAGATGAAACAGGGATCGCCACGACGGTCGACATCACGATCCCCGGCACACCGAGCCCCACATGGTTCGGCGCGGACTACAGTGGCACTCCCATACACGTAGGCAACCTATCCAACGGTTCCAGCAGCATCACCTTTTCCGACCTCAACGCAACATTCCCGAACGGTTACAAAGCAATTGCTTACTTGGGTGGATACACCGGCAATACCGACGCATCGATCTCGGACGGCACCACGACCTACTACTATCAAACACTTAATCCCACCCAAGTCATCTCGAGTGCCACAATCACACGAACAACGGACACAAGCAACAATAGCAGTTCCCCCACCGCGCAATACGCACTCTTTGGCAGCGAAACAATACTCAGCAGCGACAATCTCACCCTGACACTGAGCAAACTTTCCGGTGGTGGTGCCGCCCTATGCGGAGTGCAGATCTTCGACGTCAACGTAAGCGAAGAGAGTATCATTCAATACTCCAAAACACCACTCATCGTGCCCACCAAACAGCCAAAGATCACCATCGACCCTGTCAATTTAAGCGTTGAATATAGCAACTTGGAGCTCTCACACCCTTACACAATACTGACAACGACGGATCTCACACGACCATGGACACCGATGCCAACAGCCATCGAACTCTTCAGCGGTTCCTCCGTATCCGAACAAATCACAGAAAATGAATCCACCCAATTTTATCGCCTGAGCTACCCCGCAAAAACCACTAAGCACACATTACCACTAGGGCCATAAAACAACTGCTTGACGCTGACCACAGACCGTTGAACGCGCCCCATCCTGACACACATGGATTGAAAACTTTAAAATCCGATCCGAGCGACAAATACGGTTCAGCGAACAGTTTTAGCGCTTTGGAAACCGATGCGGCGGCTAACATTTGCTATGATGGTGTTTTTCAAATCGGACAACCTCCTTTTTCATGGACACTCTTTGCCTCAATCGCACCTGGAAATTTAAACTCGACCCCGAGAACGTTGGTCTCAGCGAGCACTGGCAAGTCAACACACAGCAACTCGAACAAGGCTGCGTCGACATTCAAGTGCCTTCCTGCTGGGAAGAGCTGGAGCAAGACTACGAAGGTGTCGCATGGTATAGCACACAAGTCGATATCGACGCCGACAAAGTCGGCCAAATCTGCCGTATTGCCTTTCAAGCATCCAACTACCGCACTGGAGTATGGATCAACGGCAAGGCAGTCGGCTCACATGACGGCGGCTACACTCCCTTCAATTTTGAAATACAGGACTTTCTCAACTACGGAGCCCCCAACCAGATCACGGTGCGAATCGTCAGCCCGATCATTACCAAAGACATCCGTGTCGACGATCTTGGCCCCAACAACATGCCGCACTGGCGCGGCGGCCTCACTGCCGGCATTTGGCAGGCTGCAACGCTGGAATTCAATCAATCCGTCTGGATCCAGCACGCCTTCTACCAGCCCAAGCTAAAAGACTCGACCTTCGACCTCGACCTCAAGCTTCGTTGCAATGAGTCCACCACGCAGACGGCGACTTTAACCATCGACGTATTCGATGCGAATGGCGACCGCGCTTATCAAACCGAACAAACATTCCAGCTACAACCGGGCAACACACTGCTCAACCATAGCATCGCACTTGAAGATGCGAAACTCTGGAGCTGCGAAATACCACACCTTTACACCGCGCACGCACGCATTTCATTGAACGGCAAAGTCGTCGCTGAATCCACTGAGCGTATCGGATTGCGTGAATTCACCTACAAGAATGAGCGTTTCTGCCTCAACGGTAAACGCATCTACCTGCGCGGCGGCTTCTGGGAGGGCGTCTATGCCAAACATCAATCGTATCCGGAATCTCGCGAAGAAGTGCGCCGCGAGATCAAGCTCGCTCAAGAAGCTGGCCTCAACTTGCTGCGCCCATGGCGACGCCCTGTCCCTCCTATGATTTTGGAAGAAGCTGACGCCGCTGGCCTACTTGTGATCGCATCCCCCGCAGTCGAGTGTATGAGCTGTTGGCCAACCGCAACGCCTGAGGCCCCCACACGGATTAAGCATGAAATTTGTCAACTCGTGCTGCGCGACCGCAACCACGCCTCCATTATTTGGTGGGAAATGTTCAATGAAGTCACGCGTATCGAACTCGCACGCTTGATGCCCGCGATGTCGCTCGCCGCACGCGAACTCGACCCGACTCGCCTCATTCTCGATGAATCCGGCGGCTGGGCCTCTGGTGCACATTTTTACCTTCCGCATAGCACTGAAAAACAAACACTCAGCGAGCTCCACAGTTATGTGCGCGCACCGGTATCTGAGAAACATTGGAAGCTCTATCAAGATCTCGGTAAAACAGACACCAATGAGGGAAACACAGAGATCAAAGCGGGCACAGGTTTGTTTGTCTCCGAATTCGGATTTGGCGGACTCCCAGAGATCGAAAAAAACTGCCAACTCTTCCAAAAGCATGGCAACGAAAAGCTCCCCGCCTATCGCCACCACCATCAGATACTAGACGCGCTCAAGCAAAGTATGGATGCCTGTGAATTCAACGACATCTACGAAAATGTAGACGCCTTCTGCCGTGCATCTCAAGCAGTGCAAGCACGTGGAAATCGACGTCAACTCGAGGCACTCCTCTCAAATGAGAATGTATCCGGATACTGCATACATGCTTTTACCGATGGCGACTGGATTCTTGGTGCGGGCCTAATCGATCACTGGCAACGCCCCAAAGCAGCCTACCATGCCATCGCCGAGGCCAACAAAACACCATCCATCCTGTGCTTTCCTGAGCAACGAAATATCAAGCAAGGCGAGTCAGTCAATTTCTCTATCGTGCTGCGCGGCTTAAATCACTCGGTGCCGACATGCATTGAACTCTGCAATGACGACACCGCATTCAAACTCACTGATCTGGACTGGTCAGGTGAGCATAATTTCCAGCAGGCGCAGGCATACATCCCAAGCTCATTACTCAAAACCGGGGCGAATACGATCACGATTCGCGCCTATAATTTAGAAGGACAAATCGAGCGTTCAAATACGATCGAACTGTTTGTCACTCCAGCACCTGTCACCGCGACAGAAGCAGACCTGGTCGTATATGATCCGGAAGCCGACATTACCCCCTGGCTTGACGATGCGGGCATTCGCTATACAGCCCTGTCGAATTGGTCGGCAAATGACTCGCTGACGACTTTCCTTATCGTGCCAGAGGATGCTTCAGCAGAGGCCGATTTGACATACCTCAAAGCCGCCATGCTGCGTGTCGAACAAGGCACCGCCAATGCGCTCTACTTGGAGCCACCTGCTGAACATGACTCTGCCTGTATGCTGCAAGAGTATGAAGCCAGCAATGCTCCGGCAATCCAGAGCAATCAACTCCTGCAATCAGGCATCTTCCCATTCAAGCTCATCGCGCGACCGTCGTTCTCATTCTGGGAATCAAGCATGCATGTCGCGAAACAGCACCCGATATTCGAAGGGCTACCGACAGACTGCATGATGGACGAGCCCTACCACGAAGTTGCTCCCGCAGAAAGTTTCTATGAGCTCGAAGCAGACGAGGCACCGGCGCAGACCATCACCTGGTTCCGCCCTGAAGAAATCCCGACCAAAGCAGCCAAGCGCACCTATCTCGGCGGCGAGGAGCTCTGGCATGGAACTGATCTTGCAGTCAAAGCACACGGAAAAGGCAATATATTACTCAGCACACTGATATTGCGCCAAAAAGTTAGTCACGACCCGGTTGCGCAATTGCTACTGAGCAATCTATTGCAATACTCAGACACTTTGCACACACGGCATACCTCCGCACAAACAAAGGCAGAAGCGATGACCTTCGTCGCTAAATAGCCAACATTCTTTCGCCCCCAGACCCTAAATGCAGACCGAATCAGAGACTAGCTCCCCCAAGGAGTCCACGAAAGCATCGCTTCCCTTCAAAGAGAAGGTCGCATTCGGCACCGGTGAGTTTACCAACCGTTACGGCGAAAACGGCGTCAACGACATCGCGACACCTGTTTACAACATGATTCTAGGCATGAGCCCGGCACTGATCGGCACCGTGCTGATGCTCATGCGTCTATGGGATGCGATTACCGACCCCATCATGGGCTACGTCTCTGATAACTGGAAAAGTAAATTCGGCCGTCGAAAACCATTCCTCCTGTTCGGCTCGATCCTTATGGCAATAACCTATCCATTGATTTGGTTTGCCTCACCCGAGTGGACTGAACAATCGAAGACCATCTACTTATTCTGCCTCTCGATCATTTTCTTTACGGCCTATACGATCTATTCAGTGCCCTTTCGAGCACTCGCCACGGAAATGACTCCAGACTATGAAGAGCGCACAACCATCCGAATCTATTCTGCCTTCTTCAATAAGATCTTTATGCTGATGCTACCATGGATCTTTCCACTCACTCAAAGTGACCTATTCTCGGATCCAGTCACAGGCATTCGTGTCTTATCCGGCATCTCCAGCATATTAATACTAGTATCAGGGATCATTTGTGCGAAGTATCCACAAGAGCGCTACCATAAGGTCGCCGCGAACCAGGAACGCGTGCAGCTGATCAGTAGCTTCAAGTCCTTCATCAAAGATCGCAACTTCCTCATCCTTCATGGCGTCGGCCTTGGCTTACTCTGCAGCATCTTACTCGTAGCAACGTTCGGGCTATACGTGAACATCTACTATGTATGGGAAGGCGATAAGCTTACGGGCTCTAGCTACTTCGCTGTCATGCAAAATATAATGCAAGTGTTGGGTTTCGTGATACTCTTCGTCATCTCCAAATTTTTAATCAGTGTCGAAAAACGTAAACTCATCTTTCTTTCATTGATCGCAGCGCTCGCAGGTAGCCTCGCGCGATGGGGGACCTACAATAGCGACATCCCACAGCTCATCTTCCTCGATCCTTTCTTTTTCGCCCCAGCTTACACGATTTTTTGGGCAATTTTCCTCTCAATGCTCGGCGACTATTGCGACTATGACGAATTCACCCACGGGCAACGTCGTGAAGGCCTATTCAGCGCAATTAGCGGCTGGATCATGAAGGCCGGCAGCTCGATTGCCTTTGGCGTGTCCGGTATACTTCTAGCTTGGACACATTTCAGCCAAGAACTCGGGGGCGATCAACCCGAAGGCACGCTACTAAAGATGCGCCTATTACTGATCGGACTACCGATTCTGTGCTTGCTGGTCGCAATGGTGCTCAATGCACGTTACCCATTGACCAAAGCACGTATGGCTGAAATCCGCAGCGAACTCGAAGCCCGTCGCGGCACCGTTTAGCTCGCAAGACACGATGCATGATTCGAACTCTGCAACCTAAGCAGCAGAGGCGTGTCACATATATCCTTTACTGCCCCCGATTCACATCACCATGAAACGATACTTCCAGTTCTGCTCACTACTCGTTACGAGTTGTGCCGCTCTTTACGCAAAACAGCCGAATGTCATCTTCGTCATGCTCGACGACTTCGGCCACGCGCAACTCGAAACCTACGCCGAAGGCCTCACCGTTGACGATCTGGATCCGGCACTCATCGAACACGTCGCCGAGCGGGGGGAATATACCCCAGAGCAAGCGTTCGAAGCGGTTCGTAAAGCCAGCCCGACCCTGAGCCGCTTGGCCAACGAAGGCGCCCGCTTTAACAATGCCTTCGCCTCCAGTAATCTGTGCGCACCTGCGCGCCTGAGCGTCGCGACCGGCGTGCTCCAAAACCGCTGGGGCATTTACCGCAACATCGACACCGAGGCACATGGCTTGAAGCCGAACTCGCACCTCGCAGAGCAACTACATGCCCAAGGCTATGCGACCGCACATATCGGCAAATGGCATGTCGGCTCACGCGACTACGCAATGGTGCCGAACTACCTGCGCGCCGCGGGCGTCGAAGCCCCGGAAAGCGTCAAAGTCAATAACAACTGGAACGCCACTTACTATAACAATAAAAACCACCAACATGTGTCGAAGAAGCTCAAAGCCGAAGGCTTTGAAGGCTCGGTCGCTCCCAAGGATCACCCACTCAACAACGGTTTCGATTATTACTTCGGCTATAACCAATGGGAGTCCCCATTCTACAATGCCACCAACGTCTGGAAGAATTTCGATCACGCAGGACTGATCCAAGGCTACAACACCGACGTCTTTACCGACGAAGCGCTGCAATTCATGAAACAAAGCCTAGACGCGGCAAAACCTTTCTATGTGCAGCTCCATTATCACGCAGTGCATTCCCCACTCAAACCAAAGGCTCCAGCTAGCTACCAGGAACCGTTTCATTCCGGATCACGAACACTCGATAACTTCTACGCGCACATCTACGCCGTCGACCAAAACGTTCAACGTATGCTCGACTACCTCGAAACGCGTGGTGCAGCCGACAACACCATCGTCGTTTTCACTTCCGATAACGGCGGCTCCGTAGGTAATCTCTCCTGCCTGCCCGGCAACGCACCTTACCGTGGACACAAAGGAATGCTACTCCTCGGTGGCTTTCGCGTGCCGCTCTTCTTCCACTGGCCGAAGGGCATCCAACAACCACAACAACTCGATCAGGTCGTGTCAACAATGGATATTATTCCGACTCTGATCGCTGCTGCAGGTGGCAAGGTCCCTACCGATATCGATGGTAAGTCACTCTTGCCGCAAGTCACTACCGGTTCGACGGAGCCCGTGCGCGACTACTTTGCCGTCGGCGGTATCCATGCACGCGTCTGGGGCTTCCATGGAGCGAGCTCCTTCTTCACCCACAATGTCTCACGCGAAAAAGCCCCCGCAGGCTACATCGTAGCCGACAATCGCTACATCCTTCGCTATGTCGGTCCAATCATACCAGACCTCTACAAAGACGCCGTCGAAGGCCTACCAGAGTCGTTTGAAATCTATGACTACATCAATGACCCCATGGAACAGACCAACCTCATCCATCAACTCCCCGAAAAAACAGCTCAACTCAAGGCCATCTGGAAAAAGGAATCCGCTGCATTTCCAGCGCCAATAAAATGGGATCTGCCCAAGTGGGAAATGATGATGCAATAATAAATCATTTCAAACAGCCATCAAATCAGTGCACACTACTATTCGCGGCCGACTCGAAGCCATCTCCTAAGTCATGAATATGGCCATGCCTTTCTTATGTTAAAAAATACATTACTCATTCTGTTCCTATTCGTCCAAACGCTAGGGCAAACATATGCAGCCAGCAACGATCTAATACGTCCCAACGTTGTCTTCATCATCTGCGATGACCTCAATGACTTCGGCTCCGTTCATGGGGGTCACCCTCAGGCGCTCACACCACACATGCGTAGCTTTGCGAAGTCCGCAGTGACTTTCCAGCATGCCTATAGTAACAACCCCGTCTGCGCCCCATCGCGTGCAAGTATCTACACAGGTATTTATCCCCACACTTCCAACAATCTATTCTGGGCTAAGTGGTTTGATAACCCCGTGCTAAAGAACTCCAAGACGATTATGGAATTCTTCAAAGAGAATGGCTACCATGTCGCCGGAACGGGAAAGAATGAACATGATCACCGACCCGCCGACTGGAGTGAATACAAAAGCAAGACTGACTACGGGCCTTATTGGTTCGACGGCAAAAAGCGCAATGCTAACCCATGGGTGCCTGCTCCTTTTTCGAATATTGGCGCAATCGACGGCTCATTTGGTCCCCTACGTATGGACCATGAAGGACAACCCGCAGGAGCTGGCTGGAAATACGGCTGGGGTAAAGAGCAAGTTCTCGACTTTGGTAACCACGACTCACGTGATCTGACTCCCGACGAATTGAACGCTGAATGGGCAGCCAAAACGCTGGAAAAATTTGCCGAGCATACGTCTCCCCAGCCACTTTTTCTTGCGGTAGGATTTGTCCGTCCACATACACCAATTCATGTGCCTCAAGAGTATTTCGATCGCCTCCCAGTAGATGCGCTCCTACTTCCAGCAAGCATACCAAACGACCTTGATGACACTTATCTAAAAAGTGCAGATCCATCTGATGGAAACGGGGATGACAAAGGCTACCGCTACTATAAACTTATAGAGGAGTCCTATGGCAGCTCCGAGCAAGGCATAAAAGCATTCCTGCGCGCCTATCTCGCAGGTGTTGCCGCGGTGGATGACTGCGTCGGCACCGTCATTGATGCAGTTGACAAAAATGGTCTCGCCGAAAACACGATCGTCATCGTGACCAGTGACCACGGCTGGGACATGGGGCAAAAAGGCTATTTATTTAAAAATACACTGTGGGAAGACAGTACGCGTATCCCGATGCTTATTCGTGCCCCTGGAATCAGCCAAGCTGGAGGCGTAACGACGCAGCCAGTATCGCTGATCGACCTCTACCCAACGCTCGCCGACCTCTGCAATCTGCAAGGCGACACGCGCAAGAACAACCAAGGCGCCCCACTCGACGGTTTTAGCATGCGTCCTCTACTCGCGAATCCGCAAGCTGGCAACTGGGACGGCCCTGACGGTGCCCTCACGATGCGCTTTGCGGGCCCGCAGAATAATAATGTGCCCGCCAAGCAGCACTGGGCCTACCGCACCGAGCGTTACCGCTACATCGTTTACAACGACGCCAACGAAGAGCTCTACGACCATTCCAATGATCCGCATGAGTTACGCAACCTCGCCGACAACCCGGAATACGCATCACTCAAAGCTCAATACAAAAAAGCCATCTTCGACCAGCTCCCCAGCAAAGAAGAAAGCCATAAAACCACTGAAAAGGCTCAAGCAGCCAACAAAGTTGACACCGAAAAGTGGAAGAATCTCTATTTAAAGAAGCACCCCGAAGCCGATACGAATCAGGACCGCACACTCAGCTGGCCAGAATTCCAAAAACACAAAAAGGGCCAATAATCAGCCCAACAATCGAGTTGCCGTTTGCCTGCAACACTAGAGACTCAGCTACACCCCATCACTCAATCGACACAGCCGTTGCCCAAATCGTCCACAAGCAAAAACAGACAATTAATCCGGCAACATGGGGAATCTTATCCTTAAAAAACTAGCGACTATAGTGCGCAGTAGTGGGCTCCGCGCATTTCCACTCAAAGACACGCTCAAGAATTACAGCTACGCGAAGGCCAAGTCCGACGCGAAAGCCGCCGTCAACGTCGCCTTACTTGATTTCCCGCAAGCGATGGCTTATGCGCTGATCGCAGGGCTTCCGGTGCAAATCGGCATTTATTGCTCGGCACTCTCATCCATAACCGGACCGATGCTCGCGAGCTCGCGTTTTGTCATGCTCGGACCGACCAACGCCACCGCAGTCATGCTGCTGAGTGCCTTTCTCACGCTCGGCTACGACCAGCAACAAGCCGTCGCCGCCCTGCCGCTGCTACTGCTGATGGTATCCGCGTTCATGATACTCGGCGCCCTCTGTAAAGTCGCAAGTATCGTGCAATATGTATCGCGAGCAGTTGTCACTGGATACATCACAGCCGCCGCCTGCTTGATCCTGGTGAATCAGCTTAAAACTGTTTGCGGTCTGAACATCCCCCGAGCTGGCACATTTCTAGAATCATTAGTCATCGTGGCCAAGTCGATCCACCTCAGCGAGTCGAACTCGCTCTTAGTTGCGGGTATCACACTGGCCATCTATTTACCCCTGAAACGCTTCGGCAAAGCGCTGCCCACCGTCGCCGTCACACTCATTTTGATTTCCCTCGTGACAGAATTCCTGCTCAAACCAGCAGGCATCAGTGCGCCAATGCTTAGTGGTATCTCTTTCGACTCGTGGCCGCTATCCATGCCGTCCGCAGTGCTTTCCGACATTCCTCTACTGGCCAATACGGCAATGGCCATCGCCTTCCTCTCGCTACTGGAAAGTGCCTCCATCGCCAAGACACTCGCCGCTCAAGCGGGTGACCGGATCGACCTAAACCAACAAATGCTCAGCATGGGAGTTGCCAACGCAGCAGGGGCGTTCGGCTCAGGCATGTCCGTATCTGGGTCGCTCACTCGCTCTGTGCTCAACTTCAACAGTGGTGCAAAAACAGCCGTCTCCAGTATTTTCAGCGGCCTGCTCTTACTCTGTGGCCTCATCTTTCTCGGCCCGAAGATCGCATACATACCGAAGCCGGCACTCGCCGCACTCGTCATGACAGTGGGCGTCTCTCTCATTAGCAAAGAGCACATTCGACTCTCCCTCAAAACAACCAAGAGCGATGCCAGTGTATTTATCGTCACCTTTTTCAGTGGCCTCGTCCTCTCTCTCGACACCGCGATCTATATTGGCACGGCTGCATCCATCGTCCTATTCGTCCGCAAAGCCGCACGCCCACAATTAAAAGAGATCGCATTCGACCAAAAGGGACAACTCGTTGATAAACAGCTCACGCCAGTCGAAGAACGCCGACCAAGCATCGCGATCGTCCACGTCGAGGGTGATATGTTCTTTGCCTCATGCGACATGCTTCTACAACAAATGCGCAACCTGGTCGAACATCCCGAGATGCGCATCATCATCCTACGCACACGCAACGCTCACCACTTAGACGGGACCGCTGCGATGGCAATCCGGGACCTCATGCGCTTTGCACGTTCGCGTGATCGCGACCTAATTGTCAGCGGCGCCCATGAAGACGTCGAACGCGTGTTCCGCAATTCGGGCCTCATCGACGAATTAGGCGAAGCCAACTTCCACCGTTGGCACCCCAACCAACCAAATATCTCAACCCGAAATGCCCTTAAACGCGCACAAGAAATCCTCGGCAAAGAGAGCGCCGACATCACCATTTACGCCAGCGAAAAGAAATCATAGCCCCCATGCATACATATTCACTCCCCTTCCTCGTCTGCCTCTGCCTCGCGACGCAGTTGGCGACTGCACAGTCGACATCTGCGCAGCCTTTTTGTGCAGTCGAACCACAGGCAGTTCAGCTCCTCGATTTCACGCAAAACACACTCGCAGTCACAAGCGCCGGAGCTGAGGTGCAGCACAACCAAGGCTATCACATCAAGTTTACCGAAACAGAAGGTCACGTAATCTGGAGCGCACCTAAAGGCGGCTGGCATTGGAGTGAGTATGTCGGTATCGGCATCGACCTGAAAAATGAAAGCGACCGCACCATTCGTCTCGTCGGCCAACTTGAAGATCGCCCCAATAGCGGCAGCTTCATCTTACTACCACCGCAGACAGAGGATCGATTGGTCCTCTACCTCCGGCGCAAGGGGCTACCAGAGGATTCTTCGTTTGCGGATATGCGCGGTATTCCCGGTGGGCATATGGCGCATTGGAGTATCCCCGACTCGAATAGAATC
Organism: Lentimonas sp.; assembly: GCA_047627755.1. Taxonomy (GTDB): domain Bacteria; phylum Verrucomicrobiota; class Verrucomicrobiia; order Opitutales; family Coraliomargaritaceae; genus Lentimonas. The sequence goes on from JBLHTV010000001.1 coordinate 64,049, forward strand.
CGAAGTTTCCAACTACACGATATCGATGGCTGTGGGCTCAATGCCACGATCACCGTCAAAGCCATTTACGGTCTCGGCAAACACGGCGTGCTCTCGCACCCCGGCAGCGATTCCTTCTTCCCCTTTATCAATGCATACGGTCAATACAAGCACGGCAACTGGCCCGGAAAGATCCATTCGGACTCAGACCTGCAAACAGCCGCGACAACAGAACAATCCGACCTGACAACTCACCCCGGCCCCGACGACCGCAGCCAATATGGCGGCTGGATCAACGGGCCTCGACTCAAAGCCACTGGGCATTTTCGCACAGAGAAGCATCAGGGCAAATGGTGGCTCGTCGATCCGGAAGGCTACCTGTTCTGGTCACATGGCGTCACCGGAGTCGGTGGCGGTGCGCTCACCACATTCAAGGGTCGCAAGCACTACTTTGAAGCGATCCCCAAGGCCTACATTCAATCCGGCCATTCAGTGGATTTCTATAAGGCCAACATCGCAAAAAAATACGGCAACGATTGGCTGAACAAATCTCAAGCGCTGGCACACCAGCGCATCCGTAGTTGGGGCATGAATACACTCGGCAATTGGTCCGACCGGGACGTGTGCGCCAATCAGCGCACGCCCTACGTGCTGCCCATCCACTATAACCACC
>JBLHTV010000002.1:0-36694 GCA_047627755.1 Lentimonas sp.
GCTGCATAAGGAGCATGGTCATTACATCCTCGAGGATGGGGAGACGGCCGTCACTGCGGAGATTCGAGCCTTCCTGCAGTCGGCGTAGCGCTCGGAAGTCGGGTTGGAGAAAAGAATATCTGCTGTTTACCGTAAATAGGCACGCTGAACGGCAGAGGTTCCTCAATGGCTGGATGCGATTGGTATAGTTGCACGCATACGCCCCCCAAAAAGATTCATCGTCGATGAGCGGGAATGTCTCGATCGAAACGATTGATCGTTTTATCTGAGCGGCACCGAGTCCCTGCTTGGGGCTTGTTTGAACCATGGCCCGCGATCGGAGTGTGGGCGACTCGCCCACATTGATCCCCTGTGTGGCTGTAAAGGAGGGCGAGTCGCCCTCCCTCCTATCGCTACTCATCGGCGATGAACCAAAAAATACCCCAGTGAGTCGGCCTCACGGGGGTACTGAAATCAATGATCTGAGCGTTCGATTAGCCGTCGATCTGCTCTTCGAGGAACTGGATGAGTTCGTCTTCAGTCACGCGGCGTTGCTCGCGCGTGTCGCGGTCACGCAGGGTGACGGTGCCGTCTTTTTCTATGGTGTCGAAGTCGATTTATACGCGGATGATCTTTAGTAGTGGTTCAAATGCGTAACGTGCTGATCTTCGCCCCGAGGCCTCAGTTATGGTGTGGAGTAGGCCTCTGTCGCTTGCTAGTAAGGCATTCGTAAATCGGTTCACATTTGAGGGGGCGATTTTTGACTGCTTGACGATCTGTTGGTTTTTAAAAATCGGATTCGTGAAAACTGCATCTAGCATGGATATTGCATGCTTAGAACCTGTGACATCGCTGAAGACTTGTTTCATCTCTTCGTAGAGCGAACGAATTTTGAGTGCGATTTCTAGGTTTTGATTTGCTTGCGCTTCCACGGCTTTGAGGAAAAATAGGGCCCAATCATTCCAGTTGTGTGTGGCGGAAACCTTACGCATACATTCGATATATTCAGCCTTATTTTCCTCCATATATCGACTGATGTAGAAGTGTGGCGACGAGATGACTCCAGACGACCAAAGTAATAAAGTGATGAGCATTCTGCCAATGCGTCCATTGCCGTCTTTAAATGGGTGGAGTGCTTCAAACTCGATATGAACAAAGCCTGTGCGGATGATTGCGGGATGTGTTTGTGTTTTGATATACGCAAATAATCGATCCAACCCTTCGTGAAGTTTTTCAGGGCTGATCGGCACGTAGCTGATGAGGCGGCTTGCTGTTTCGCCGATGTAGTTCTGTTCTTGCTTATAGGCTCCTGGAGATTTTGCTGCGCCTCTTCCGGATGAGAGAAGCATTTGGTGCATACTGCGGATGAGCGAACTATTCAGAGGGTGTCCATCTTTCATTTGGGCTTGGGCGTAGTTCAGTGCGCGGCGGTAGAGGATTGTTTCAATGATATCGTGTCGCACGCCCTCGACTGCTTTCCCTTCCTCGGTTTCAGAACTGTCATATTCGAGAATTTCGTCGATGGTGCTGATCGTGCCTTCCATTCGTGAGGATAGCACGGCCTCTTGGTTACGTAACGGGGCGAGGAGTAGCTCTGGGTTGTGAAGCCTTGAGAGTTCTTGGTCGTAACGGGCGAGGGCAGCAGTTGCTTTTACCAGTTGATCCACTAGGGGGGCATAATCGATCTCTACTGGGGGAAATGCTCCTTCGTGATAATAAACGGCGTGGTCGAAATTGAGGTCCATGTGAGATGCTCTTTTCTATTAGTTTAATGGGATTTAGTCTTTGTGACTCAAAATGAATGGAAAGTTGATCACAATTGATTTTGAGTGAATGAAGTGAATCACAACTTCACTTGTCAACCACTTTGTTGCAATTGTGAATCACAAATGGGTTTATCGGTCACAAATGTAACTCAAATTCACTTGTCATTCAGAATTAATTAGAAATGACTCACAAATAGGTTTGTGAGTCGCAAATGTAACTCAAAGTTACTTGTGATTCGGAATGACCCCTAAATGAATCGCAAGTGTGTGTGCCTCATTGGTAGTTTGGTCTGCTCCTTTCTGATTTCTTCGTCGAGGAAATCGGCTGGAAGCCTTCTCCGATTGTTTAAGACTGCGTCAAAAAAAATACCCCCGTGAGTCGGCCTCACGGGGGTACTGAAATCAATGATCTGAGCGTTCGATTAACCGTCGATCTGCTCTTCGAGGAACTGGATGAGTTCGTCTTCGGTTACGCGGCGTTGCTCGCAAGTGTCGCGGTCGCGCAGAGTGACGGTGCCATCCTTTTCGATGGTGTCGAAGTCGATGGTAATGCCGAAGGGTGTGCCGATCTCATCCTGACGACGGTAGCGGCGGCCGATCGCACCGGAGGCGTCGTAGAAGACATTCCAGCGTCGTTGCAATTTTTTGTAGAGTGCTTGTGCGCGCTCGACTAGCTCTGGCTTGTTCTTCAGTAGCGGGAAGATCGCGGCTTTGACGGGTGCGATCTTGGGGCTGAACTTGAGTAGTGTACGCGGCTCGACCTTGCCCTTATCGTTGGGCACTTCGTCGATGGTGTAAGCGGCAGTGAGCACGGCGAGGATTGTGCGGTCGACGCCGAGCGAGGGCTCGATGACATGTGGCACGAACTTCTCCTTGCTGGCTTCGTCGAAGATAGTCATCGACTTGCCGGAGTGCTCTTGGTGCTGTTTCAAATCGTAGTCACCGCGGCAGGCGATGCCCCAGAGTTCCTGTTCGCCGTGTGGGAACTGGAACATCAGGTCGGTGGTCGCACGTGAGTAGAAAGCGAGTTTGTCTTCTGGGTGGATGTCTTCAGTGATCGACGCGCGCGGCAGGCCGATCGAGACCAGCCAGTCGATACAGGTATCGATCCACTCGCGGTGCAGGGTTTTCCAGTCGGCGCTGGGTGAGATGAAGTATTCGATTTCCATTTGTTCGAACTCGCGCGAGCGGAAAATGAAGTTGCGCGGCGTGATCTCGTTGCGGAATGCCTTACCAATTTGCGCGATGCCGAAAGGGATCTTCACACGACCGGTATCGACGATGTTCTTATAGTTGGCAAAGATGCCTTGTGCGGTTTCGGGGCGCAGGTAGGCGACCGATGATTCGTCTGCCAGTGGCCCGACCTTGGTCTCGAACATCAGCTTGAATTCGCGCGGTGCGGTCAACGAGCCTGGCTTGCCAGTCGCTGGGGAAGGCACGAGGTCGTATTCCTCTGGCTTCGACTCGGTGTAGTCCTTGAGCACGATCGGCTCGAGTGTGCCTTGCTTGGCAGCTTTGCGCTTAATGTCGGCAGCGGCCTTTTCTGCGATTTCCTGTTGCTCGGGGCATTCGACCACCGAGACGTAGCCGATGGTTTCGCCTGCGACGATGACGGGGGCGAAGAACAGCTGATCGGCACGGTAGCGCAGCTTAGACTCACGGCAGTCGACCATCGGATCGGAGAACCCATCGACGTGGCCCGAGGCCTTCCAGATGTCGGGGTGCATGATGATGGTTGAGTCGAGGCCTTCGATGTCGTCGCGGCGTTGCACCATGTCGCGCCACCAAGCTTGTTTGATGTTGTTGCGCAGCTCGACACCAAGTGGGCCGTAGTCGTAAAAACCATTGTAACCGCCGTAAATTTCGGAGGAGGGAAAGATGAAGCCGCGGCGCTTGCAGAGGCCGACGATTTCTTCCATTAGACCATCACTGGATGCTTTTGCTGTCATAAGTCGCCACAAGATGGAGACATGAATATTTGGGTCAAGGTTGGAAAGTGCGGTTCGCATCGGGGCGGGTGGTGGCGTTTCTCTACTTACAAATGGCTTAGCTGATTTTCTATGGGATGAGGTGAATCGCTGGACCATCTGCGCGAGAATTAATTTCGATTAAGAGACTGTCGATTCGGGTGATACGGGAATTGCTATGAGCGCGGATTGCAGATTTTCTGTTTCGCATGGAGGAGCAACAGAATGTAGATGAAGCAACAACCGCATCGAGTGGAGCGAGGTTGCCGAAGAAACTACAATGGCAACAACGTTGTGTGCTTAGTGTGCTTGGTGGTGCGATGCGTCTTTGGACACGGACGTTGCGCCTGCATATACGAGCCGAAGAGCAGGCACTGATCGGTGAGTCGTTGCAGCCCGCGGTTTACATCCTTTGGCATAATCGCTTATTTGTGGCGCCTGAGTTTTTCCGTCGATTTACTCCTGAGCGAAAAGCATCTGCGATTATTAGTGCGAGTAACGATGGTGCATGGCTCGCTGCGCTGGTTGAGCAATTGGGGGTCAAGCCGATTCGTGGCTCGCGCCATGGTCGTGCGATGCAGGCCTTTCGCGAGATGCTAAGAGCCATTCGTGAGGGCTACAATCTGGGTGTTACGCCAGATGGCTCGCGTGGGCCGATGTATGAGATGAAAGCGGGAGCTGCCACTTTGGCTCTTCGGACCGGCGCACCCATCGTTTTGATGTCGTATAACTTCAGCCGAGCATGGCGTTTGAAAAGTTGGGACCGTCTTTATATTCCGATGCCGTTTAGTCGAGTGGAGGTGAGGCTTGATCGCATTGCGGACGGTAAGAATCTGGCCGGCGGTGATACTAAGCAAGCGGTAGTACTGCTTAGAAAACGCTTAATGCTGATCACCGAGGACGACGAGTATTTCGAGGCATGATCTGAGGTAGCCGCGTCAGTTCAATGCGCATAGGGTGAATGCTTTGTCGGGTGTGCCCTCAAAACTGTCGGGACCCTGAGCTGACAATTCTTTCGGCAGTGGATTCTGATTTCAGTCGAGATGGCGCCGAATGCCGCACGAACCGTGTGGCGCAAGTGTGCGCAATGAGCACAAAAAAACCCTCGTTTCGCCGAGGGCTTTTCGCTGAATGTAATCGAATCGGCAGAAGCTACCAAATGAATGTTGGTGAGCTGATTGATTCACTGCCTGCTTGTAGCGAAATGTTTTCGCCTTCGGCCCAAAGCTCATCGTTGATGAGGAACTTGAAGATGACCTTGCCATTCTTTGAGCAAGAGAGCTGCCACTCGTATGGTGTGACGTTCTCAAGGATAGTGCCTTTTTCCCAGCTCAGGCCAGCGCCTTCGCCCCGAACGTAGAGCGCATTGCCGAAGCCGGCGTCAACGCGCGCGATGATGCGGTTCTGCGCGGTGGTCTGTTTTGCAGGTGCCTTTTTAACTGCCGTAGCCGCTTTCTTTGGAGTTGGCGCTTTTTTAGTTAGTGCGACTTTTTTAGGAGCAGCAATCTTCTTAGCCGGAGCCTTTTTAGCGACAACCTTCTTAGTCGGAGCCTTCTTAGCGGCAACCTTTTTAGCCGGAGCCTTTTTAGCGGCAACCTTCTTAGTCGGAGCCTTCTTAGCGGCAACTTTCTTAGCCGGAGCCTTCTTAGCGGCAACTTTCTTAGCCGGAGCAGCCTTTTTAAGAGCTGCGACTTTTTTGGCAGGGGCCTTTGCAGCGACTGCTTTTTTAGTGGTTGTTTTGGTAGTGGTTTTTTTAGCCATGAGAGTGATTTATTTGATTTTTAATTTAGTTAAGTGGTCGAGATCGATCGTGCATTTAGGGCACAATTAATCTCAACATAAGCTTACATAGCAGAATGAAGGCCAAAAAGATACAGGAAAGTTAGCCTGAAATTATTGATTTCACTAACAGACGTTAGTTAAATCGCTTAAAAGCGTGATTATTTAGGCCCTTCGAGCAGGTAAATTACTTCTTCTGCCAGGTTTTTGGCATGGTCTGCGATACGTTCGATCGATTTTGAAATAAATACTTTTTGAAAGCAATTGGTGGTTTGAGTGCTGCCGTCAGGTGCGCAAATGGTGAGCTTTTCAAAGTTCTGTTGGTGTAGCTCATTCACTTTTTTGTCGCGCAGAATCACTGCCCTGGCCAACTCGACGTCTCCTTCGACTAATGCGGAAATGGCATCGGCCATCATCGAGCAACTAAGTAGGCTCATCTGTCCGATGGCGACGGTGTCGCCTGAGCGGCCGTCCGAGGTGAGGATTTCTTTCGCCCGTAGTGCGATGCTGTGCGCTTCATCGCCAGCACGTTCGAGGTCGTGACTAGCCTTAATTGCTACGAGGATAGAGCGGACATCGCTGGAGACGGGCGAGCGTAGCGTGATATAGCGGACCGAGGCTTGGTCGATTTCGACTTCAAGAGCATCAATCGCATCATCCAGTGCGAGGGCCTGGTCGATTTTACCTAGGTCATTTTCCAGTAAGCCGTCGACGGCGATGCGAGCCGCTTCGTTGGCTTTCTCGCCAATGAGAATCAGCTTGGTGCGTAAGTTTTCGAGTTCGTGTTGATAGAATAGTTTCATAGTCGTGGCAAATAGGGCGTTGTAGGCGTCTGTTGTGGAATCAACCAAAACGCCCGGAAATATAGGCTTCGGTTTGTGGGTCGCGCGGGTTCATGAAGATCTGGTCGGTCTGTCCATACTCGATGAGCTTGCCGAGGTAAAAGAAGGCGGTGCGATCGGAGACCCGGGCGGCTTGCTGCATGTTATGCGTGACGATGACGATGGTATAGTCCTTTTTTAACTCATGGATGAGTTCCTCAACTTTCGCAGTGGCGATAGGGTCAAGCGCGGAGCAAGGCTCATCCATTAGGAGGATTTTTGGCCGCACCGCTAGGGCACGTGCAATGCAGAGTCGCTGCTGCTGGCCGCCTGACATACCGAGGGCGCTTTCGCTGAGGCGATCTTTGACTTCGTCCCACAGAGCGGCACTGCGTAGGCAGCGCTCGACGACTTCATCGAGGATGCTCTTCTTTTTTACACCTTGAATACGGAGGCCGTAGGCGATGTTATCATAGATCGATTTTGGGAATGGATTTGATTTTTGGAAAACCATACCGACGTGCTTGCGCAACTCGATCACATCGACTTCTTTATCGTAGATGTTAACCTCGCTGATCTTGATTGCGCCACTCTTGATACGGGCGATTTCAATCAAATCGTTCATACGATTGAAGCAGCGCAAAAAGGTGGACTTGCCGCAACCGGAGGGTCCGATGAAGGCGGTCACTTCTTTTTCGTTAATATCCATGTTGATATTAAACAGTGCCTGCGAGTCGCCGTAAGCGAAATCGAAGTCGCGGACCTTGATGATCGGTGTGCCGGTGCCAGCGCCTGCGATTTTGGAGGGAATGGATGTGCTCATAGTCGAGTGTGTCATTTAAAAGTTGTAAATTCGAAAGCCAGAGAGCCTACCACTTGTATTTTTTGCGGATCTTAATGCGCAGGATGATACTGCTCAGTGCGAAGAATCCGACGATAAGTAGAAAAACAAAGGCTGCGCCGTATTGCATATTCCGAGTGTATTCGTTTTGCGGAATTTTAGCACTGACCACATAAATATGATAGGGCAATGCCATCACGCCTTGGAAGAAGAAATCGGTTGGTTTCTCCAGTCCTTGCCATGGGAGTTGATCGCGCAGGGCGAAGGCAGCAGTAAACATGATCGGCGCGGTTTCGCCAGCGACACGAGCCACGCCCATGATGGAGGAGGTGAGTATGCCGGGCAGCGCGTAGGGCAGGACGTTGGTGCGCACACTGGTCCATTTCGATGCGCCGAGTGCCAGCGAACCTTCGCGGAAGCCTTTCGGAATGGCGCGCATCGATTCTTCACTGGCGGCAATGATTACGGGCAGGGCCATGATCGCGAGTGTGAAGCAACCGGCGATCAGTGAGACGCCCCAACCAAAGAATAGCACGAACATGCCGAATCCGAACAGTCCAAAGACGATCGAGGGCACGCCGGAGAGGTTGAGTACAGAGAGGCGAATTAATTGCAGTGTGCGGCCAGGGGTGCTGTATTCGCTAAGGAAGATGGCGCAGAGGATGCCGAGTGTCAGCGCGATGGAAATCGAGCCGACTACGAGTAAGCAGGTGCCGACAATCGCAGGGCCGATGCCGCCGCCACTGTAGGCGTAATTACTGTATACGTACTGCTCGATATCGGGCTCTTCGGCGAGTGCGCGGTAGTCGTCGTCGCCATACATGAGGCGGCCTGCTTTGCGCTCGACATCGAGTGTTTCGATTTGTTCTTCGAGTGCTTCGATTTGTTGTTCGATCTCGGTGGCGGCTGCGATTTCGCCCGAGCCTAGATTACGACTATCCGCTTCCAGTTTGACGACTGCTGCTTTGATTGATTTCAGCTCGGTATCGATTACTTTGGGCTCGAAGACGTGCAGCGTCTGGGGCTTTTGAGTGAGGAACTCGACGTTGATAAACGGCGCTTCGGTGGTGAAGACTGCCTTCGAACCGTTGATCGAAATATTAAGAAAGATGTAGCCGGCGCTGATGATGACTAGGTAGGTCGCCAAGCGCAACGCTCCGGAAATGGTGGCTTCGAGCGTCCCTTGCGTGGAGCGGCGCTTAGCGAAGATGTTTTGCGGTTTAAGTGAGTCCATTGAAAATATGGTTAGCGGATATGCTGCTTAGTCGCCCAGTTTGCTGTATTTTTTGACGACCCATTGGGCGCCGTAATTGATCAGTAGCGATGCAAAGAATAATACGATGCCGACCATGAAGAGTGCGCGGTAATGGAGGCTGCCGTGCACGACTTCGCCCATTTCCTGGGCGATGATGCCCGTCATGGTGTGGACGGGCTCGAAAAACACGCCCGCGCCAGCGGTGAAGTCTGGGATCTTGATGCGGTTGCCGGCGCACAGTAACACCACCATAGTCTCGCCAATCACGCGGCCGAAGCCGAGCATGATGGCTGAGATGATGCCGGAAAGTGCCGTGGGCACGATCACGCGCATGGTTGTTTGGAGGCGGGTGGCACCCATCGCATAGGAGGCTTCTTTGAGGTGGCGGGGGACATTGTTAATCGCGTCCTCGGCCAGTGTGAAAATCGTCGGGATGGCCATTAGTGCAAGCAAGCAGCCTGCGGTGAAGGCGTTGAGGCGTTCTTGCACTGGGAAGAAAGGTACCCATGAGAGTGCATCTATTTGTGAGAGTAGGCGAATCGCCTCGCCGAACACAACCACACCAAAAAAACCGATCACGACGGATGGAATGGCTGAGATGAATTCGATGTAGGGCTTGATGGAGTTACGCTCTGCGGGACCTGCGATTTGATTGACGTAAACGGCTGCGCCGACTCCGAAGGGAACTGCGAAAAAGAGCGCGATGGATGAGATGAGCAGCGAGCCAGTGAGTAGCGGCAGGAGTCCATACCAGTCTTGCTGGTCACTCGCGGTGACCCAGTTTTTACCCGTCAGAAAGGCGCCGAGGGCGCGCGAGTTGGCGATCGGCTCGTGTTGATCCCAGTCGGCGAGTTGTTTGCGGTGTGCTGGGATTTGACTAAGATATAATACGTTGAGGTCTTTGAAGGTTTCAATGCGTTTGTTGAGTGCCGCACTGCCGAAGTCGATTGCGTCGGCCTTGGCCAGCACTTTGTCAATGGAGAGATCGAGATCCGTGAGGATGTGGGCGTAGCGTTCTTGCTCGTCAGTGACGTTGAGGATGGCGGCATCGAAATCGACGGGCTGAATACTCTCGGATAGCGCGGCATGCTCGGCATTTAACAGCTCGAGGTAGTGCGCGCGTTCTTCGCTGCTAAGTGTGTTGTTGCCTTCGATGGATTCGGCGCGCTCGGTTTGATCGGAGTTGCGCAGCAGGAATCTGAGCTTAGCGAAGTCTTCCTTATTTAGTCGGTAGGACGGGTTTTCAATATTTGCGATGCGGGTGGCGAAGTGATTGAGGGTTTCGGTGAGATTCTGATTGGTGGTGTGCTGGTCACGACTCACGATGGCGACGTCCATTTTCTGTTTAACAAATTGTCGCAGGTCGGAGCCGACTCGCATATAGCCGAGGAATAAGCCTTTGGCTTCTGGGCTGAATACTTTCTTTGAAATCTCTGCCTGGGTGAGTCCGTCTGCTTTGAGGCCAATCATCCATTCGGCTTTGATGTCGTTGAGGTAGCGGGAAAGCTCGGTATAGTCGTCGCGTTGCTCTTTGAGGATGTCGACATACTCCAAGCCTGACATACGATACTCTTGCAGGCTCTTGTGGTAGAGGCCGACGAATCCTGCACCTTCTTTAAACAAGAAGAGGGTGATCAGAGCGAGCACGACGATGGCGACCATAGCATTACTGCCAAAGAAGATCTTAATGATACTGTCTGAGTCTTTACCTAAAAACAGGGCCCGGCGTTTGCTGAATGCTGGTTTAGGATTCGATGAGTTGTGTGAGGAAGCTGCCATGTTAGAATCGTAAAATAGATACAGAACCTATGATGCCAAGGCTACAAAAGGCGACTTTTGTAACAATTGAGTGACGGCAAGAATGCCAAAAAACAGGCCGTTGCTAAGTGCAACGGCCCGAAGGATGCTTGAAAGGTGAATGCTACTTTAGTTGATCGACAGGAAGTGCACGCGCTTGACGATCTTTTGGCCTTCTGCGCTGAGGCTGAAGTCGATGAACTTCTGGGCGATCGGGCTCAGCGGCTTGCTGCCGTTGATCAGGTAGAAGAGCGGGCGAGCGAGCGGGTAGCCCTTCGCATCCGGCTGGGCGCCATCGATTGGTAGGACTTTGACGCCCGGTGTTTGGATGTAAGCGAGGCCGACGTAGCCGATGCCGTTCGGATTACTCGCGACTTCCGCAGCGATTTGCTCGTTGCCTGCCATTTTCTGCGTGTCGCTACCGTAGTCGCGAGAGGACATGGCCATCTTTTGAAAAACGGCGTAGGTGCCAGAAGATGTGTTCCGAGTGTAGGCGGAGATGCTGCCAGTTTGGGCGGTGATGGCTGACCAGTCGGTCACATCGCCAGAGAAGATCATCCCGATTTCTTCGAGTGAGATTTCTGTGAGTGGGCTGGCTTCGTTGACGATGATCGCGATGCCGTCTTTGGCGACGGTGATCGTTTGCATATCGACACCTTTGGTCTTTGCCTTGGCAACTTCCGTAGCTTTCGGATCGCGGGAGGACATGCCGATCTCAGCAGTGCTATCGATGACCGAGGCGACACCCGTGGAGGAGCCCTCAGCAGCAATTTCAAAGGAGACCTCGATGCCTTCTTTCGCCATTTGTGCTTTAAACTCTTCAGCGATTTGCGGCACCATCTTTGCGCCGAGAGTGTCGGAGCCCTTGATGACGATGGTTTCAGTCGCTGTTGCCTGCGTTGCGAAGACAATGGCTGCGGTTGCTGTCAGTGTGCGGAGAATATTGGTTTTCTTCATTAGATTTGTATTCTTGATGTTTAGATTGTATATGAGTTGCTCACGGGAAGGTCTCTCATGAACTGAAGCCAGTATACCCTGCGATTGTTTCGTAAATATGGCCTTTATGTTACAGAACCGTTAAGAAAGTGGCTTTTTGTTGTGGTTTGTTTCGGCGTGCGGAACTGTCATTTTGGTGGTAAGTCATTCTGGTATAATGATTTGAGGATAGAATGGGTGCTTGGTCCGGATTCGCTCCGGTCGTTTAGTTGCCGAATTGTTTCATCCGCCTTGCAGCTGTTTCCTAAATGAAGCAAAGGGGCCCTATTCCGCTAATTTTCGTAACAATTCACCTCTCTGTAACATAAAGGTAATAAAACTGTAACATTAATCGGCTATTTTTGCTGCTGTTGATTACCACGATAAATTTCATCCAAACAAACAATGAATATAAATAAAATTACATCACTGGCCGCGATTGCGGCTATATCCTGCGCTGCTTCTGGCTACGCAGCCTCGAATGACGCACTCCTCGACCTCTTGGTTAAGAAGGGTGTTTTATCTGAAACCGAAGCAACCGCGGTTGCTGTGGAGCTTGAGGAAGAGAACAAAGGCGTTTCTTTCTCTTCCAAGGGTAAGGAAACAGTGAAGCTTCGCTTTAATGGGCGGATGCACTTCCAGTATGACAGTTTGGATATGGATGATAATGGGGCGGATCAAGCTTCCACAGATCATTTTTACTTTCGTCGTCTTCGCCTTGGTGCCAAGGCAACACACGAAAATGGCCTCTTTGCTGAGACTGTGGTCGATTTCGCGGAAAACGACCTGTCTATCGACAAGGCGGTCGCGGGTTATGAGTTTAGTGATGCATTGACTGGTAGCTTCGGTTACCAGAAGGTGCCGTTTGGCTTCCAGGAAACCATTTCGTCGTCTAAGATAAAGACCATCGAGCGTTCTGCGGCCAACCGGTTCTTCGCGGATGATATCGATTTTGCCGGGCGTCACTCAGGTTTATTTGCCAAGGGTGATCTTGGAGCTGGCTTTAGCTACTCGGCGGCACTGGTAAATTCTGCTCAGGGCGAAGGTTCGAAGCTTATGGGCGCTTCGAATGCCAGTAACGACCTAGCTTACTTTGGACGTCTGCAGTGGAATAATGACGGACTGACTATCGGTGTTGATGGTGGGCATCAGAGCAATAACTACGCGGTGGATGAGGATAATCTTACAGCTCCATTTGATGTAACTGCTTTCACGGGATATGTGAACTACAGGTTCGAAGGTCTCGATCTCCTAGGCGAGTACTTCTCTGGTGATTTAGGTAACCAGGGTGACGTCGATGGCTATGCGTTGCGTGCCGCTTACAAGATGGGCAAGTTTGAGCCTGTTGTCCGTTACTCTTATATTAAAGCAGATACGTTCGAAATTGATACAGACGAGTTGATTCGCCGTGCTCCCAAGGGTGGGACAGTTGACGATGGTGACAATGAAATCGATTCCTTCTACGTCGGCCTGAACTATTACCACAACAAATCTGTAAGCTTCATGGCTGGTTACGAAATGGCTGATACCGACAGCGCCACTGGCGATGAAGTTGAAGTCGATGGCTTCCGCGCTCGCGTCCAAATCCTTTGGTAGACGTTTCTCGGCCTAGAGCCGATTCATATATATAGTTTTTTTTGAGCCCGGGGCGTGTTATGCGCTCCGGGTTTTTTTGGGTCAGTTTTTTTACGTCTTTAAGATTAGATAAGTAAGTGCTCTTGCAGTGCCGCGTATCAACGTGCTCTGTGGTTTTGCCGTTGCGCTTAAATGTTTCGGTGAGGTCACGAACGTGTGAAGTTGTGTGACGATTGTTACGCTAGTGTGATACCTGCGCCATGTGCGTGAAATTGGTTTGTGCGTTGCGTTGAGAGTCGCAAAAGGAGAGCGCACCTCGGCGGTCGTATATGCTGTTGAGAAAACTCAATTATCAGATGAAAAAGAACTCTCTAAAAAAATTGTTATTAAGCTTAGCGCTTTATGTAGCTGTCAATCCAGCCTATGCATTGAAATTTGAAATCCCCAAAGAGCTGCAAGTGCAAGTCGCAGCGGAGGCTGCGGCTAAAGTGGAAGAGCCCGCGATGGATTTCGTGAATGCGGCAGAGATACAGCCGGAATCGGATGCGACTGTTGAGTTTGAAGTGATGGATGCGGTCGTTGATGCTGCTACAGACGTCGATGATGCGCTTGCTGTAGACGAGGGTCACATTACTGGGCGTGTGGTCGATAAGGACACCGGCGCGGCTGTAGGCGGCGTTGCGGTCTTACTGGAGGGCGCTGATATCGGCACGGTTACAGATGGCAATGGTGAGTATCGTATTCGGTCGGCACCAGCAGGCGTATATACGTTGAGCTTTATCAAGGGTGGGTATATAGAAGCGAACGTAACTGACTTCGCGGTGGTCGGGGGCGAGGAGCAGGAGTTCGCTTTCGCATTGCCACCGCGCCCGGCCGAGATGTCGGATGATGTCTATGAGCTGCAGGACTTCTCCGTGACGGCTGAAGAGGCAAATGACTTGATGATGAAGTTGGATCTTCGCATGAATTCCGACACGATGTTGGATGTTATGTCAGCCGAAGATTTTTCGAAGTTTGCTGCGAGTGACGTTGCGGAGGCAATTAAGCGCCTGCCCGGTGTGACAATTCAAGAGGGGAAGTTTGCTGTGATTCGTGGATTGGATGAGCGCTATACTAGCACATTGTTTAATGGTGTGCCAGTGCCTAGCCCAGATCCAGATCGTCAATCGGTGCCATTGGATTTGTTCCCTTCCGAAGTCGTTAAGAGCTTGTCGATTTCCAAGACATACTCGCCTGAATACCAGGGAAATGCTGCAGCCGGAACGATTAACATTCAGACGAATTCATATACTGAGGACTTTACTGTGAATCTGTCGACAGGTGTAAGCTGGAATGAAAACGCGCAGGATGATTTTATTGATGGCAAGCGTGCACGGCAATCAATCGACTATGGTGATTTGGGTTCGCAAGAAAATATCGATACCGCAATCAAAGCTGCGAGTGGTGGGCGTTTGACTCCGCGTAAAAAGGCTGCGCCGCAAGAGTATGAATACTCGATTGATGTGAGTGATACGATGGAATTTAAGGGACGTCAGTTTCGTTACTTAGTTAGTGCGTCGCATGAAGAGGACTATAAAACTGTTAAAGGAAAAAAACATGATCAGTTTGCGAACCCGGGGCGAGTATTCCCCATTCCCGGTAATCCGATGATTCTAACTTCTGGGGATCTAGCTAAGAGCGCGCTTGGTTTTTCCGGCGGGAATTTTGATACGATCGAGTCGGTGAGTTCAGATAGTGATACGTATTTAGTATCTTTCCTTAGTGATCTTGATCGGGGAGGATTTCACAAAATTGGGTATACTTATTTCAAGGTAAATGTCGAAGATTCGATTTCTAATATACAGAGCAATGGTAGTTTTGAGGGGGTTAGTCGTGAAGACCTAAGAAACCAGGGAGGCTTCTATGAGGGCTATGTAGATCTATTTAATGGAAATGGTGGCTATGACGCGTTACAGAAATCCGGACTATTCACATCTTTGATTACTGACATTGAACGTAAGTTAGAGACGAACCAGATTCTCGGAGAGCATGATTTGTCAGAGGTCGTTGAGGGCCTTTCATTGAATTGGATATACAGTCATGCGGATACGAATCAGACGGAGACGAATTCGTTTGTTTCTAATGCGATTCAACTGCCTGATGGTAGTTATAACACTGGCCAAAACACTGACATGGGGAGTGATCTTGCGCCTTCTGCTGCATGGCGTAAGGTTGAAGAGGAGCAGGATTACTATCACGGGGAGGGGCAGTATGATTTGGAGATTAATGACGAGCTGATCCTTAAATCCACTTTTGGCTACTCGCATGAGAAGACCGAGCGCCAAGTGCTGCAGGAGTTTTACTCATATTCATCTGGATTTAAGAATCTGACGAATGTCAACCTGATGACGTCAAGCAGTGATAACTTGGATGAGCTGATTGCCGATGCCGCTGGGTATCCGGATACTCAGAGTGTGCAGCCTGATACTCGGGCTGATGGTGAGCGTGAAATTGAGGCGTTCTTTTTTAACGGAAAATTGAGTATCGGAGATAACTTTGATGTGATCGGTGGTGTGCGTTATGAGGATGTTTTTATGACAACGACGACGAGCTCTGATGGAGATTTCTTTAATTATGAGCTATTGCGTGATTCATCCACTGGAGGTGCGACTCCTCAGCGTGCAATTGAGAATACTCAAATATTAGGTTTAGATGGTCCATTGTCGCCCGACTATGAGGGGCGTATTGATGAAGAGCATTGGCTGCCTACGTTTACGTTTATTTATCGTCCAATTGAGCCAGTTCGTGTGATTGCGAGTTATTCACAGACCGTTGCTCGTCCTTCATTTAAGGAGTTTACATACGTAACTACGCAAGATCCGAGTAGCTTAGATTATGCTAGTGGTAATCCTACATTAGAGACGTCAGGCGTAGAAAGTTTTGACCTTCGTGTTGAGTATGTCGCTCAGAATGGGGATTTGTTTGCGATCGGTGGTTTTTGGAAAACGGTGGATAATCCGATCGAGAAAACGTCACTCTATGGTGCAGTCCAGACGGAGATATATTTTAATAATCCAAATTCAGTAGATATTTATGGTGTCGAGTTGGAGGCGCGTAAGTCACTCGACTTTCTGAATGATGATTTCTTGTCTTACTTTTCTATCGGTGGAAATCTCGCTTTAATTGCAGCGGAAATTGATGTCCCCGAGGCATTTCAGGATCTTCTTTCTGGTGGCTTCTATTTGTCAAATGGGCAGCGTGTGGGCGGTGACTATTCTGCCAATGCGGATACTGGGGAGTACAATGAGGCGAACGATAGTCGCCCGCTTTTTAATCAGCCCGAATGGATTGCAAATATGGATATTACCTTTGAACAGCCAGAGTGGGGGACGCGTGCAACTTTGGCTCTGTTTACACAAAGTGATGTATTGGTTTCGGCTGCGAGTTATTTGGGCGGTGTCGGCAATGCGGTCGCTGTGACTGATCGCTATATGGATTCGTATTATCAGCTCGATTTTACTTTGAAGCAGCGGCTCAATGATGTTTGGACGCTTGGTTTCTCCGCTAAAAATCTGACGGATACAGAGCGTGAAATCAGTTACGATGATGATGTAGTCTCTGCGTCAAGTAATGAGTCCTACAAGTTGGGGCGTGAGTATAAAATCTCACTTTCAGCAACTTTCTAAAACTGTTGCCGAATGTTTTCAATACAGTCGCACGCTTGTAACGAAGCCCTGCGATAATGTACTTGCTTAACCTAATGTGGGTTGAGCGCATTAACTAATAAAATTGATTAAAAATACTATGAAAAAACTTCTCTTCACTTCACTCGTTTCGGCACTCGCATTGAGTGCTGGACATGCGCAGACAGTTGTGTCTTCCAATGTTACTTCAGACACTACGTGGTCTGGGACTGTCGTCTTGGATGGCACTATTTTTGTTAAGAACAATGCTGCGTTAACAATCCTTCCGGGGACAATTGTTCGCGGACAGCCTCGTTCGGCTGCTGGCACTGTCGGTGCTCCGGGTTCATTGATTGTTACGCAAAACGGTCAGATCTTTGCATCTGGCAACGCTGCTAATGAGATTATCTTTACCACTGCTGCAGTTGATGCAGATGAAAATGGTATTCCTGATGATAGTAATGCTGATGGATTCTTGGATTCTTGGACATCCGGTGCGATTTTCTACGATGCGGATCCTAAGGCATCGCCGTTGGAAACTGTCGCTGCTGGGGATATCTCTGGTGCGGCTTCGCGTGGTCAAACACTATTGAGCTCTAATAATGCGCTCTGGGGCGGGCTGGTGATCTTGGGTAACGCTCCAACAAACTTAGGGACAGCAGTTGATGTTGCTAAAAAAGGCTTTATTGAGGGCCTTACCGAGACCGCTGATAGCTTGTATGGTGGAGACATTGCGAATGACAACTCAGGTGTTTTACGTTACGTTTCGGTTCGCCATGGTGGCGATAAGCTTGGTGATGCTAATGAGATCAACGGTATCACACTTGGGGGTGTTGGTTATGGCACAACGCTTGAATACTGTGAAGTGTATAACACATTTGACGATGGATTTGAATTCTTCGGTGGCACAGTAAACACAAACAATCTTGTGGTGACATTTGCTGGTGATGATTTGTTTGATGGTGATCAAGGTTGGACTGGTCAGAATCAGTTCTGGGTCGCAGTGCTTCCATACAACAACATCGGTGATTCAGGCGGCGATAAAAGCTTCGAGTTCGATGGTGATGATAGTGATAAGAATGTCGACTTCGATGGCGTGGTCACTCCATTCCCGAACTATGCAGTTTATAATGCAACGATCATTGCCAATTCGGCTGCGACTGGTCTGAGCACTCCTCAAAACGGCACAATTAGCTTGAAGTCAAACTTCAGTGGTCAAGTTTTTAACACGATCCTTGTTAATACTGGCGCGAGTGCGGCTGTTGGTGTGAGCACTGCGAATCCTGTTACTATTGATTACTGCACCTTTGATGACACTGGCGCGGCAACTGCCTCAGCTGCTCCTGTTGCTGCAGGCGCTAACAATGTTGTGAACAACGCCATGTTTAACGGCTTGAAGGGGGAAGATGCAGGCTCAATCGGTGGTATCGACCTTCGTCCAAACCTCGCCTTCGCTGGCGTTACTTCGTCGCTCGTGGTGCCTAATGGCTACGAGCAGGTTGCTTATCGTGGTGCGATCGATCCTACGACCCTTGCTGGTCAAACTTGGACTGCTGATTGGACCGTTCTGAGTGCGAGTGGCATCCAAATCGACTAGTTTTTACGAAGTATCTGATAAACATTTAACTAATTATAAAAATGAAAAATAAAACATTATTACTTGTAAGTGCAGCCGCGTTAACCGCGTTGTCTTCTGCAAATGCCGATTTAGTTGCGGGCTGGGACTTTTCTCAGTTTGCTGGTCCTGGCTTTAACTCGACTGATGGTTCTACTTTTGCCGGTGAAGGCAATGCTCAGGCCAACTATTCGGACTTTAATAGCCCGAGTCCAGATATCGCAGCTGCATCTTTTGGCTCGATCTACTATAATGGTAGCTTTGGCTCAACCGATGCTGTGGATGGATTCGCCTACCAGGCGGTCCCCGTATCTGGTAATCTTGGTTCTGGCTCGAATCAGACTGCAGATGGGAATCCATTCAATGACTCTAGTTCGTATGCATTTCTTACTAATTCGGGCCAGGGTTATACGAATAATCTAAGCCTTGGTATTGATGGTAATATCAGCGTTGTATTCGAGGCCAATGTCATCGGCCAGGCTGCGGGTGCTAGTGATTGGACATTGAACTTCGCAGCAAAGGATTCTCTGAATACCTCTTCGGTATCGTGGGAAATCTCAACTGACGGTTCTAGCTATACGAGTCTTGGGCTCACGAACAATCTAACCACAACAGATAGCGCATTTTCTGTCACATCAGCACTCGCGGATAATTCAGATCAAGTCTTCTTTCGTGGCACATTTGCGGATATCGAAGTTGGCGATTCTCGTGCGCTCTTCGACAACGTCGGAATAAGTGGTGCCGTCGTTCCTGAGCCTTCGACTTATGCTGCTATCTTTGGTGTATTTGCACTTGGATTTGCTGTGTATCGTCGCCGTCGTGCTTAAGTTTGCTTAGTTCTATATTCTGGCACCGTTGCTTCGGCAACGGTGCCTTTTTGTTTTTATAGGTTTTTTAAATTATGAAGTATGTAATGATCTCTCTAGCTGTAGTTCAATGCCTGACTGCTTTGACAGAAGCAGGACTTTATGAACGTTCAGAGTTCTGGCCTCCCTTTTGTCATGCAAATAAGATGATCACTGTAGATGATCAGGAGATTCCCAATACGACGCGTGGGATACTGCTCCGTGTTGTTGATGATGCAGGGGCCAGATCACTTGTCGATTTCGGGCGCAAGGGTGTTCACCTTGTGCCTACGTCTTCGACCGATATTATGGAGCGGGCGAATCGTATCGAAGCAGGATCTGAACCAAAGCGATATCCCAATCTGGTGGAGCTCCTCGGTAGTCGTATTATACAGGTTCAAGCGAGTGAGGCCAAGCGTTTTCCGGCAGAAGACTACGCGCAGATCAAGCGTTTTGTCTGTATTCGTTTCTCTAATACTAATGATGGATGGGCTAATGTGGCCGCCTGGATCCATGGGCAGGCGGACGTCTTGGCTGCTCCGGAGTCTGTTTTGATTCTATTCCCCGAGGGCGGTGTATTAGACGACGAGATTATATTTGAACACATATCGAGAAATGGAATCACTGATGTGTGTTATTTATATTCATTTCTAGCTGAGAGCTATCAACGCTTGCTCTGGCATGGTCTCGAGGAGGGCGCTGCCGCTGCTTGGCGCCTTGAGCTGGGGGCGGAGGGTCGGATCATTGTGCACGAGCCATTAAATCTACCACGCTCCTGAGATACGACTTCTATCGATTCCAAATCGATTGTTAAAGGATGCTGTAAGTGCTGCTTTACTTGCTGTTGCTGCTGTGATGGTGGCTTCTTCAGAGGAGTCAGATCGTGTTGGCTCGCTTGGTGTAACTACCAGAGTGCTTCTTGATGCCAACTGCTCGTCGTGGATGCTTAATGTCTGTGCCGTTTTTGCTGCATGTTGAATGCTTGCAGTGAAGGCCGTCGGGCGCCGGCTGATAATTGATGCTAGAGTTTCTTCTGTCGAAGTGCCCGGGCTATGAGTGCTGCTCGGTATCGGGATTGCTGTGTCATCTGCATGCGCAAGTGACAGGACTCGTTCCGTGTTGTTGTAGCGAATGATGAGTTCCTTTTGCTGGCTATTCAGGCCGATCACAGTAAGGCCATTGTAGTTTTCACCGTTCTCAAGCCATGCGGATCGTTTTGTCTTCTGATCAAAGATGCTGAAGTAGTAAGTGCCGGATAATTGGACAACGCCTTTGAGTGTGAAGTGAAGCGGCACCTTGATTTTACTTAATGCTTCTGTTTTTCTGCCTGTTTGATCATTGGCTTTTTTCGCAGGGATGAAGGGTGAGTGCTTAATCAAACTGCTTTGATTCGCCTCTGCGCAACATGCTGCGGTGCAGCACACAATAAAAGTCAATAAATGTTTCATCTAATCGAGTATTATGATTAGTGATCTTTGTTAAGCAATTGCTCTGATGTGACTTTCAGGTGACAGTCAGTGCATCTGGCTGAGTAGATTGGGAGTCGTGCGATGTATGTTCTCGAAGTAATCATCGTATATGCCGATCCCAATTTCGACATTGCGAGTGAGCATGATGGAGGTGCCGGTCTGTTTTGATTCGATGCGTGTGTTTTCTGGGAACAGCACACCATTGAAAGTTCGATAATCATCGAGTATTGTATGAATCTTTGTGCCGTCGGCATCCAGCTGTGTGTAATGCAGAATTCTGAAGTTTTCTATATGCAAATAAAATGTATAGACGGAGCTCGTATCCGTGGGGGTGGCCCGGATGACGATTAGTTCTTGGCCTGCCTCGGTTGAGTTGAGGCGACGGTCGAGCGTTGCTCCTGATCGCCATAGATGGATTAGGCTGGGGAGCACGGTTGCTTCTGCTAATAGATCTGCTGCTGCTTGGCCTGTGATTTTCTGCTGTTTGAGTTCCTGCGCTCCTGCGCGTCTTGTTGCAGCCCAGGCTTGTTTGCCATCATGCGCTCTGATCATTTGCATGGCTTCGTTGTCGCTGCCGGGGATGGGGATCGTGATGGTTGCACGTATTTGTTGAGGGCGTTTCTTTACGATACAGAATTCGATGGTCTGGCCATCTCGCTCAATGTTGCCGGTCAGTCGAATGCTCTCGATCGCATCCCAATTATTCCAGCCGCCCATTGCGTCAACGTGCGCTTTGATGAGTTTTCGTAATTCAGGACTCTCGGTGGCGCTTGCCTGATAAGTGAGAACCATCGTGACGGCGAGGAAAAGCATGAAGAGCAGTGGTCTTTTAATCATGCCCCTATTTTACATGAGGGCGGTCGATTAGACAATGAACATGCAGGTGACGTTGGTTAAGTTTGTGCGGTGATGTGACTAAGTTATGCGCTCTGTGTCGTTATCTAGCCTTTTGTTAACTTGTCAGCTATTTGATGCAGTCACAGGGCCGGCGTAATTGATCGGCATTTGAAAGGGTGACGTATCGGAGACATCTTTGGGGATCTATACCGGTAACTGTTGCACTGTAGATGGACAAGAGTGTCGATGCCTGCTGGCATTTAACCTTGAATTTTAATCATCTTTCGCAGTGCCGCACGTAGATCTTTCTGCAGGAGTTTCTCGGCTTTGTGAAACGAGACCACGATACGCTTACGCTCGTCGCATTCAGGGAAGTGCTTGCTCATTTTCTTTACCTTCATCGGGAACAAACGTAGTCTTTGGGTTCCTCTCGAATTGACTTTGAACTCGTAGTAGTCGCGCTTGATCACTCCTGTTAGTCCTGCCTCTTCATAGGCTTCATCGCCCGCCACCGCGTGATCGCTACGGCCTTTTTCGGTGCAACCCTTTGGGAATATCCAATATTCACCGCTACGCGTGGTCACGAGCACGACCTTACCATCTTCAGTGACTGGGAAGGCACCTACTTGATAGCTTTTGTCACTCATTGTGGCAGTCCCTGAAGCGCCAAGTTCTTATTTTTGTATCGCTTATCTTCTGTGACTTCTAGGCCAAAGAAGTCAGGTGCTATAAACGCATTGCTCGCCGATTCTGATTCAAATTCGACCTCGGCCACTACGAGTGGGGTGAGTGCACCATGGTAGATGTCTAGCTCAATCACATGTGTGCCGAATTCGATGTTATAGCGTGTCTTGTCAACGCGCTGATCCTTAGTCAGAGACCAAAGCGAATGGAATTGAGCTTGGGAAATGCCGATCTCTTCCTCTAATCGCACGAGGCCGCTTCCACGTTTACAGGTTAATGTGCATTGGTCGCCTGCTTTGCGCACACGCACCTCGGTGCTATCAGTGGCAATATAGCCTTGGCGAAGACGTTGGTGCATCACTCTCTCGAGTTCTGGCGTCTCGTGAACTAAGAATTTACGTTCTATTTCCATTGTATTGGTCATCGTATTATAAGGATTCAATTTCTTCCCACAGCTTGCAGTATGCAGCACTCGAGGGGTGATTGGGTGCAAAGCTCAAGACGGGTTCACGGTGTGTTCCCATCGCCTCGATCTGTGCACTATAAGGTATTTCAGAGAGAAGCATGCGCGTTTCATCTGCTCGCATTTGAGTGATGGTCTGGAGGTGCATGCGCTTGCGTCGTTCCACCATCGAAAAGAATGGCCTCAGTTTCTTCTGCTTGAAGTCGAACTTACCAAAGAAGCTCTTTAGCTGTTTATAAGTGCGCTCTGATAATGTCGTCGGCACCACTGGAACTAGAATGTGGTCGGCCACTAAGAATATGTTTTCAGCGACCAGACTAAGGGTGGGTGGGCAATCTAGAATGATGCGTTGGTATCCGTTGCCTGCTTCGTCTACAAATTCAGCCAAGCGACTTTGGGGGCATTTGATGCCTTCAAGTAACGTATCAAAGTTTCGATATGATTGATGCGCTGGTAAGATGTGTAAATTCTCAAAGTCAGTTTCACGAATTGCGTTACGAATCTTTCCCTTGCCGCTTACCAATGCCTTCGCTCGATGTTTCTTCGGTGCGCGCACTCGGAAGTAAAAAGTGGATGCGCCCTGTTGATCGAGGTCGATTAATAAAGTGCGTTTCCCAGTTGCGGCAGACGCATAGGCAAGATTCACTGAAGTCGAGGTCTTACCGACCCCGCCTTTGCTGCTATAGCATGCTAGTATGCGACTCATTTTGAGAGGTTCTCCATACCTTCAAATAATGTATTAAAGCGTTGTCTCATTTTTCCATCACTGAATTCCTTAAACTTCTCGGTTACATGGTCCCGGGCATCCAGTTGCTTGTCGTGTAGGATGCTGATTAAGCCACCCACAGCTGCAGCTGAATATTTGTCCAAATCCTGTGATTTATCCAAGTATTCGAGCATTGTTTCACGCTGGACTGAGTAGTCGTTGAAGTCACCCAACACATTTTGCAGGCCTCGTAGGCGGCGCAGAATACGGCGCATTTCCTGAGCCGGAAACAGCGAAGCGAAGAGCTCAAGCAAGTAGCGAAGCTTCTTACATTCGATTCGCAGTTCGTGCACCTCTGTGTCGGGCGTTGCATCTGTAATCGCGATGCCAAGAGTTCGAACCAACTTATGGTGTTTGCGGATCTCTTTCACGACGACTGTGGCAATCAGCATGTCCGATCTGGCTCCTTTGGGGCGCTTCGAACGACCTAACCACTTGAATTGCTGTGCCATGCTCTTCATGTATTCGGTTGATTGTATGTCTCTACGCACTTTGTTCTGAACACGTCTGCGCTCGGCTCGGAAATCACCAAACATGCGATCCAGGCCTGGCTGAAGTTCATTCGGTAATTGGGCCCTGTATTCTGCCTCATTCAGTAGGTAGACATCTAAGTCACGCAAGCGATTTGTGGTTCGCGCGTAGTCACCAAAAGTGTCTTTCAGGCGTTTCGTGTCTTCTTTCGAATACGCTCCTTTCACTAGGGCGATGACTGAGCGGAGCTTTCGGATCCCAACGCGATAGTCATGCAGGAATTCGGTGTCGATATCCTCAATTATTCCCTGTTCGCTTTGTCGGGCAACGACCACCATCAATTTTGCAATCTTAGTGACCGAGTCTGTCACAGTGTCGTTTGATTGAATGCGAATGGTTCCTTTTGGTGATAATGGAGCCTCTGCTTTGCCGACTAGACTGAGCACGTGTGACGCGAGCGAAATGTGATCACAACTAAACTCAGGTTTCTTAGAGATTAGAGATGCAATCTGATCGGCTTCTTTGGCATAGCCCAGCAGTGGTGCTGCCTTCAATGTGAGCATTGCGATCTGTCCCTCAGTATCGACGGATTGCTGCCATAGACGTAGGATGGTCTTTCCGTCGCGATTGCGGATGCAGTATTCTTGATCGTTTACTGTCACAGTCGCTAACTTGACTGCGGCACGTAGTTTTAAATGGCTACGCAGAACTCGTTGGAACGCTCCGGCCTCAAAGTCCCAATGGGAAACTGGCTGTTGGTGCCGAATGCGTGTGTCGCTATGTATCGGATTTGATATTAAATCATCTGCATCGGCTATATGAAAATGGCTAGCAGTGCGGATTAGGGCTAAGCCATTTTTGATGAAGCACTGCTCAAAACTATCATAGACTTCAAGCTTTGAACTCTTCTTGCTCACCGCTTCTATTTGATAGGCATCCCCGAGGGCATTTGATAGCAGTGCTTCGTCAAATCGAGCGCATTGCCAGCGGTGTTCTGAATCATTTTCTGACATGAGTTACTTTTTTCCTTTGAGGTAGTCTTGCACCAATTTCTCTACAATTTTCTGCACGCTGGTGTCCTTCTTGATCGCATAGATTTTCAGTGCTTTGAGCGTTTCGCTCTCCAGTCGTAATGAAGTATTCTTTCGTTTGTCTTTCTTTTTTGTATCGGCTTTTGGCATGGTTTTGAATGGTTGACGTAGTGACGTATTGACGTCACTCTGTGGGATGTCAAGCCTCAGTGCAGGCCTGGCGAAGGACTCGACGTGGTGGCAACGCACTCATAGCCGTGGGGAGGACGTTCCCACGCTAAAGCGTGTCCAGCATTTTGATCACAGAGGGAGAATGAAAACTCCATACTGAGCGGGAAAACTGGGTGCAGGGATCTGCGAGGTGACTACTCGGCAACGGGCGGTTCTACCTCAATTTTGGTTAGGGGCATGCAGCCAAACTCCTATCGTCTGGTCTTCATTTTTAACTGTCGCTTGCTGCCTGGTCGCTCAAAAGAGCTGAGGCACGATGATGCTTTCTGGGGTCGGCGTGCGCTGATAGTCGTCATGGTGCACCCGTGTTGGCAGCTCCACTAGATCGCGCTCGACTTCTTGGTAAGGCACCTGGCTGAGTAGGTGGGAAATACAGTTCAGGCGTGCTCGTTTTTTGTCATCTGCGGGCACGACTCGCCATTGCGCCTCAGGGATGTGAGTTCTTTTTAGCATCACTTCTTTGGCTTTGGTGTAATCCTCCCAGCGTTTGCGAGCTTCAAGGTCCATTGGGCTGAGCTTCCATTGCTTGAGTGGATCGTGATTGCGGCAACTGAAGCGAAAGGCTTGTTCTTCGTCACTGATCGAGAACCAATATTTGATCACTTGAATGCCGGAGCGGGTGAGCATTTTCTCAAACTCGGGGACGGAGCGGAAGAATTCTTGATACTCTTCGTCGGTGCAGAAGCCCATGACGCGCTCGACACCTGCTCGATTATACCAGCTCCGATCAAATAGCACGATTTCGCCTGCGGCCGGGAGGTGCTGTGCGTAGCGCTGGAAATACCATTGGCTGCGCTCTCGGGTGTTGGGTGTGGATAGCGCAGCGACTCGGCAAACGCGGGGGTTCAGGCGCTGGGTAATGCGTTTGATGACGCCGCCTTTGCCGGCGGAGTCGCGGCCCTCGAAGAGCACGACTAATTTATGTCCCGATTCGACGACCCAGTCTTGTAGTTTGACGAGTTCGACTTGCAGGCGATACAGCTCTTGGAAGTAGCGTCGACGAAACTCTGGTGTGTGTGTCTGACTCATTTCATCAGATTCACCAAACTCCATCTCAAGTTCTTCGTCGAATTGATCTACATATTCTTCGCGGATTCGGTTGAAATGTTCGTTGAGCTGTTCGTTCTCCGTCATTGAATGATGATTAGCTTTGGTTGCGGGCTGCTCGCTCGACGCGTTGTGCGTAGTCCTCGAGGTTGTTGTCGGACTTGAGCTGTAAGGCACGGCGCAGTAGGGGTAGCGCGTCTTTGTAATTGTTTTTACGCACCAGTGCTTGGGCGTGCGCGACGAGAGCTTGGCGTTCGTAAGCTTCAATTTTCGCGGCTTGTTCGTAGCGATTGATCGCTTTGGCTAGATCGTCTTGATCGGCATAGTAGTTGGCCAGTTCGATGATGGCCTCGCCGTTGAGTGCGTCGTGCTCGACAATTCGGTTTAGGGCTGCGACTGCTTTCGCGTCATCGCCTTGAGCACGGGCGATTTTGGCTTCGAGTGTGAGTAGCTTAAAGTCGTCCTTTTCCTTTAGCTCGCTGCCGAAGTGATCGCGTGTGTCGGCGATCATTGTCAGTGCCAGCTCGTAGTTGCCTGAGCGGGTAAGTAGTTCGGCTGCGCGTAGAAGTGCTTTGCTGTCTTCCTTGCCTGCACTTGCCAGTGATGCTTGATACGCTTCGAGTGCCAGCTCTGGTGCGTCGTTGTTCATATAGATATCACCGAGCAGGGTGAGGGTGGTGAGGTCTGCTTTGCCCATGAGGCGCACGACTTCGATGTTCTTGGCGGCGAGGAGTGAGTCGCCTTTGCCGAGGTAAGCATTGCCTTGCATTAGCCAATAATCAGCGTTGTCTGGTGCGTCTTTAATGAGTGTGTCGAATAGGGCGATCGCGTCGGCGTAGCGCTGTG
The DNA here is from genome assembly GCA_047627755.1 of Lentimonas sp. Classification (GTDB taxonomy): domain Bacteria; phylum Verrucomicrobiota; class Verrucomicrobiia; order Opitutales; family Coraliomargaritaceae; genus Lentimonas. Next base: position 26,723 of record JBLHTV010000002.1, read on the forward strand.
TCTCTAGTAGGCAGCGGGCGAGACCGACTTTCCAGTCGGTAACTTCGGGCTGCATGAGAATCGCTTGGCGGTAGGCCGCCTCGGCCGGGTAGTAGCGTTGCTGTGTGAGATAGCCGTAGCCGAGCAGGCCGTAAGCGCGGCCGTCGACTTCGCCGAGTTCTAGGGATTTGGAGATGGTTTTGATCGCATCATCGAAATTACCGTCCTGCACTTGCACGAGACCAAGGTTTTTGTAAGCACGGCGGAAATCTGGATGCTTGCGAATGGCATTGCTGTAGTATTCTTCAGCTTTGGGCAAATTGCCGTCTTGGAAGTAGAGATTCGCGAGGACGAAGTCGAAGGCGGCGCTGCTACTTTCTTTAATTTGCGGCTGTAGCTGTTGGATCGCGACCTTGGGGCTGGCTTTAATTAGGTCGATCAAACCACGCAGTGCTTCTTTTTCATCGTCTGAGATCTGTGGCTCATAGCCGGCTAGAAATCCGTAGCTGCCGGTGAAGGTTTTGATGAAGGCAGGATCGTTCCACATGTCACTGGCAATGGAACTAGTGCTGGATTGTGCGCTTACAGTGCAGGCGGCGAGTGTCGCACCGAGGATGAGTTGTTGGATGCGTGTGCGCATGGTCGTATAATTGAAAGTGTCTGTTTGCATTTGTGAAATGAATTATTTGTAGGGGATGGCTGCGCGCATGCGAACCTTGACTGGTCGACCATCTTTGGCGGCGGGATCAAAGCGCGCGCGACTGATGACGTCGCTAGTGGCATCGGATAGAATCTTATTGGGAGATTCGATAATACTGATTTGCTCGACACGGCCTTTCTCGTTTACGATATACTCGATTTTAACGACGCCGGTGATGCCCTTGCGCTTGGCGGAGGCAGGATAGCTGAATTCGATTTTTGAGCGCGGAGTGGGTGCTGAATCGACGTCGCCTAGTTCAAAGATATCGAGGCTGCCGAGGTCCTGGGCGCCGATATCAAGAGTGGGAAGGGCGAAGTCGCCGTTGCCGGCAGCACCAGTGCCAGGGTTGAGTACCATGTCTAACTGATCTAGAGATATCGGTGGTGGTGGCGTTTCGAGCTCAGGGGGAGGCTCCTCTTCTTCAGGTTCGGGCGGCGGGGGTGGTTCATCCAGTGGTGGTGGCGGAGGTGGCATCGCCATCTCTAGTGCTTCGATTTCCTGGGGAGCTTTTTCATACTCCGTAAAGATCTGCGTGAGTGGAATCGCCAAAAACAGCAGTCCACTGACGGCGAGCCCCATGATGGTTCCCGTGGTGAGTGAGCCTTTTCCGGTCGGTGCTTTATATAGCTTGGACATTGGTGTCTGGTGGGAAAGGTGCTAACGCTTAGTGGAAAAGTTGATCGATTTCGCGCCGGCAAGCTTCGCCTCCCCGTAGACCTTTGCAAAGACGCCATGGCTCGCGCCTTCGTCGGCTTGAATGATGACGGGGATGTCTTCCTGTAGTGTGAGGCGCTTGACGATGGGTGATACGCCGCTGATGCCAATGTCGCGGCCACCGTAGATGACTTTGTTGTCTTTGCTGACAGCGATTAGAATGCTGTTTTTTTCTAGCTGCACGGCGGCAGCGGCTTCGGGCTTGTTGACCTCGACGCCTGTCTCTTCGACGAAAACAGTGGTGACGATGAAGAAAATAAGGAGAATAAAGACCATGTCGATCATTGGCGAGAGGTTGATCTCGACATCATCGCGGTCATCGTATGCTAGGTTGCGGCGCATTATTTAAAAAGGTGGAAAGGTTGGAACGTGGAAAGGTCGTTTTTTAGTCTAATCCAGTTTAAGCTTTGTGAGGCTGATGGACTCAATTCGAGCGAGTGCAGCTTCAACGGCGTGTTTACGGCGGCGAATGATCAGTGTTAGAAAGATGCCGGGAAGGGCGATGAAGAGGCCGGTTTGTGTGGTGATCAGCGCTTCGGAAATACCTGCTGCAACCATGCCCGCGGTTTCGGCGCCACCGCCGTTGGAGATTGCGGCAAAGGTGCCGAGCATCCCGATCACCGTGCCGAGTAGTCCCATCAGTGGGGCGGTGGCGACCAGTGTATTGAGAAAGATTAAGCGGCGGTCGATATTGTGGACAATCGATTGACGCACTTCCTCGAAGCGGTTGCGCACGTGTTTGGCGGCAGTGGCATTTTCCTGTGTGTAGCGGATGATTTCACCCGCGCGACCTTTGGCTTTTGTGGGATCGTAGACCCATTCCAGCCACTCGCTTTCATGTCCCAGTTGGATGTTACCCTTACGCAGGAATACCAAGAGTTGAATGCCGATCGTATAAATGAGCACAGCTAGGAGCGCCAAGGGCACCATGACCCATCCGCCGCTGACCCAGATGCCAATGATCTTTTTCAGCAAGTCTATGGTTTGTTCCGACATGTTATTGGATGCGTTGTGGGTGGCGTTTAATCTTTGTGGCGTGAGCCAATGACACCGTTAATGAACCCGACTGCGGTCTGTTCCATTTCGCCGAGTTTTTGGCGGGCCATGCGTGAGAGTAGGCCGTGCAGGATGAGTGCCGGAATCGCAACGACGAGGCCGAGTTCAGTGGTGACAAGTGCTTCAGATATGCCTGAAGAGAGGCTCTTCGCGTCGCCAGTGCCGAAAATAGTGATGAGGTTGAAGGTCTTGATCATGCCGGTAACCGTTCCTAGAAGACCTAGCAAGGGAGCCGCCGCTGCGGTGAGTGCGATGAAGGGTAGGAAGCGCTCCAAGCGAGGACGTACGGCGAGGATTCTCTCGTAGAGAATTTCTTCCAATGTGCCGCGCTTCTCATCGGCGTGTTCGACGCCGGCTTGGACCAGTGCGCCGCCTGCACCTTGCATCGAGCCGGCGATTTTGCTGGCTTCGGTTCGATCACCCTTTTCGATTTGAGCGAGCACTTGCTGGACATTCTCGGGGGCGGGGGTTTTGAAGCTGGTGACTTCGATCACCTTGAAGGCTCCGATTATCAGGCAGATCAGGCCTAGCCCGAGGATGACGACGCCGACGCTGCCACCTTTAGCTAGGTGCTCCATTATAGAATCGTTGCCTTCGACCATCTTCAGCGCTTTACCTAGAGTGGCGTCGACGGGGATGGTGCCTTCTTTGGTTTCGATGAATTTACGAATACCTGCGCCGAATGTTTCGCCGGGGATGGCGATGGCGGCTTCGGCGGCGTTGAGCTTGTTAAAGGTGACGCCAGTGAGCTCGGATTGATTGGACGCGAAGTAAACGGTCGGGCCGAACACCGCGAAAGTACCGTTTTCGATATCGCCGGATGGTGCAAGGGCTTGGCCTTCGAAGCTGTAGCCGCCGGTTAGCTCGCCGAGGCGGTCGAGGGCGACGCCGATGACTTCGATTTGCTTCTGGAAGCGGTCTGCCTGGCTCATGTCAGAGTCGTCGAGTGCGAGGCGTGCCTCTTCGGCTGAAGCGGCGTAGAGCTGCGTTTCGCTGTAATTGATACGTGTTTCGAAGGAGCGCACAAATTCGTCGAGCAGGCCGGCTGCGTATTCGTTCTGCGCTTTGATGGCTTCGACTTGTTCACGCAGGCGATTGAGCCCAAGGTCACTGTTGTCACGCAGGCGACGCAGGCGATCGAGCTCTGCAGTTTGTTGGCGCACCTCATCTTCGAGTCCGGAGACTGCGCGAATCAATGGAATCTTATCCATCGCGATTGTTTCGCGCGTCTTGGTCAGTTCTGTGAGTGCTGATTTTAGCTCAACGCCTGCTTGTTCGCTGGCGGCTTGAAAGGTTTGAGCCTGTGCACCGCAGAATGGAAGCGCGAGGGCGACTAAGGTGACGGCGAAGAGTGTTTTAGCGGATGCTTGCATGGTGTTGCAGGTAGGGGGTGCTAGTTGATACGTGCCGGGACTTCGACGAATTGGATGTCCTCGTTGCCTTCATAGACGCCGAGGAGTTGTTGGATCGATGGGCCAGAGCCTTCGATTTGTGGCCATTCCCATCCGTCTTTGCCTGGAAAACCGATGCCAGCGTATTCGCCGCTGGAATCTACGAAGTATGCCATTGCGAGTCCCCAATAGAGTGTGCGCACCTCGACGACTTTGTCTTCGGTGATTTCGCGCGAGTCGCTGACGGCGGTGATGGTGGTGTTAAATTTGTCTGCCTGACTGAGAATGCCGACGATGTTTTGCACGCGCTCACCGAGCGAGAGCGTGTTGCTGTCAGGGTCTTCTGGTAGGCGGCGGATCAGTGGTTTGATCTTATTCACTAAAGGCTCGGGCAGTGTCTTGATAATTTCCTTCATCTGCACTTCGAGTGCGCCGATGGTCGATTCGACGACATGCGAGGCCGCGGAGAATTGCTCCTTCTCTTCGGTCAGCGTGCTGCGCTCTTCATCTGCGGCAGTGGCGGATGACTGAAGTGTCGCTAGGGTCTCCTCTAGCCGTGCTAGCTCACTCGTTAATAGGGATTGTGTGTCTTGTAAGATGGACTTTTCGACTTGCCAGTCGCTTCTCTCCTTAGAAGTGATTTGCCGCGTCTCAACCCATTGGCCGAGGACATTGCGAGTGTCTTGCAACGAGTCTTGTGCGTGGAGCGAAGAGGCGGCCCATTGGGAACCTAGCGCGAGTGCGAGTAAAAATGATGTCTTCATAAGTGGATTATGCTCACAGGGTGTAACATCAAATTTTGAGATGAAAAGACCTCTACTGTTAAGCTTTCGTGTCAAATGTGGCATTTGTGTGGCGACTAATTCATGTATGGTTGAGCGTAATGTGAACTTGCCGCTTGCCCTGCGGGCTTTGGGTGGCACTGTGCCGTTCGTCGACTTCGGCGTGTGGGCGTTCGCTTGTTCCTTCGGGGATGAGAGGAAAGTCCGGACACCGTAGGGCAGGAATCCCTGTGAAAGCAGGGGCGCGTGAGGGCAACCGAGCGTGACGGATAGTGTCACAGAAAATAACCGCCTCGGGCTTGCCTGAGGTAAGGGTGAAAAGGGGAGGTAAGAGCTCACCGCTCCAAAGGTAACAATGGAGGCTAGATAAACCCATTCCGGTGCAAGGCAAAATAGGGAATCTGGCGGCCCGTCTATGATTCCGGGTATGTCGCATCTCGCTTCGGCGGGAACTTCGCTTCGGCGGGGTAGATAAATGAACGCACAGCCAAACGCTTCGGCGGGAGGTGGACAAAATCCGGCTTACAGCACGCCGAGGTCGACACCTTTTTGAAAAAGAGCTGAGAGAAAGAGGGCTGAGGGCTGAGATGGGATAGATGGGAACAGAGAGCTGAGGGCTGAGATGGGAAGCTTGAGAAAGAGGGCTGAGGCTTGTGACCTGCGATCGGAGGGCCGTGGCAGTTCTTTCTATCGGGAGTGCGGCAGCGTTATGATGCCCTCGGGTACTCTGGTGGGCCCTGCGTTGTGCCAGTTGACATTATTGAACGTTGTTGTGGCGCGAGACGGCCAGTTCTATCATAGCATGCAGATATAATTAAATCATGAGCCGTTTTCTGAGCTTTTCTCACTTGACAGTTCTTTTTCTAGTACGCACTTTCCCGCCTCTTAACTTTTTTATAGACATGGCTAACACTAAATCAGCACTTAAATATATCCGTAAGACGGAGACTCGCACACTTCGTAATCGTCAGGTGAAGACTCGCCTCAAGACGCTTGCCAAGAAGATCCAATCCGCTGTTGAAGCGAAAGACAAGGACGCCCTTGCTGTAGTTGCTAAGGATTACATCTCCGCTCTTGATAAGGCTGGTAAGAGTGGTCTAGTGCACCACAATAAGATTGCACGCCACAAAGCACGTTGTGCTGCGTTGATTGCTGCGTAGTTTTACTATTTTTTCTAATATGCCCTCGGATTGCTTGTCGATCCGGGGGCATTTTGTATAGTTAAGCCAATCAGTATTATGAGTCAGGCACGTAAGCAGAATTCGATCGGATTTCCTCCCGGCATGTTGGCAGATACTCCCTTTCGTATGCCTGTCATCGGCGAGTCGGATGGCTGGATCGCAGTCGAGAAGCCGATTGGAGTCGGAATGCGTGAGCATCCTTGGGATGCGGGCGTGCCGGACATGGATGCTGCGCTGAATCAGCAGCTCCAAGCTGAAAAGCCAGAGCTCGTGAAGCGCGGAGCGACCCTGTTTGGCTCAGCCTATTATCTCGATCCTGCGATTTCAGGGGTGGCGCTGTTTGCCAAAAATCGCGACAGCCTGACTGAGCTAAAGAACTTAGTGGGCTCTGCCGAACTGCGCTACCGCTTTTTCTTTGTCACCAAGGCGCGGGCGGCGCGCGGCGCGCGCGCGCTGGTCGCAGATGCACCGCTGATGCCGCATAATACCAAACCCAAAATGATTCCTTCCTCCGCAAAGGGTAAGAAGTCGACGACTGAGTTTAAGTTGTTGTCCGAATCGAGCTTAGGCTGGGCCTTGTGGGAGGCCACGACGTCATTCCTGCGCCCGCATCAAGTGCGCGTGCATGCGGCGGTGCAGGAATTGCCTGTGATGGGCGATGTCCTCTACGCTGGACCAGAGGCGCCACTGCTGAGTGCGCTCTTGCCAAATAAACGCACTTCAGGGATTAAATTCCCGGTGTTGGATGGATTGGCGCTGCATTTACGTGAAGTTATCTTGCCTGCATTCGGCGAAGAGGCTGCTGCGGTTTCACTGCGAGCCGAGTTGCCGCGCCATTTTCGAGTCATGCTGCAGCGCATGCAGCTGTCCCTCCCCGAAGCGGAGGCCACTGAAGCCTAGCTCGGGAATTCTCGAAATCTCAGAAAACGCTTTACACCAGTCGATTTCTTCGACTTTTTAGCCTTTTTCTAAAATCAAACAGCACAAATATTTCCATGGGTAACCTAAAAAAGAAGCGTCGTCTCAAGATGAACAACCACAAACGTCGTAAGCGTCTGAAGTCCAATCGCCATAAGAAGAAGGCTTGGTAATTCGTTTGACGAGGTTCGAGTAATTTTCTCGATCATTATTTTCAAAGCGGCTCTCTGTTTCAGGGAGCCGCTTTTGTGTGCGTGGGTCGCACTTTTTGGGGCGGGACGTGACTCGGCTCAGATAGGTCGATGGGTAGCTAGGCTCTATTCGAGCGCTTAGCAATCACGCGCAGCGCGGCAGAGTTCCTGTAATCGAGCCAGTCAGCGACGTTGCCGCGCACGTCTGGCGCTTCCTAGGCTCGACTCTAGCGGAAAATCGCTAATGCGGCAGCACTCTCGTAGATCAGCCAGCCTAGGGTGAGCACCAGCACGAGTGTAAATACGATTCGCAACCAGCGTCTGCGTTTTCGGGGTAGATCGAAATGTGAGAAGTTACGACCTCTGACCGATGGTTGCGCTAGATAGCTACCAAAGTTGCCGCGGAACGAATGTTCGTGGCCGGTCTGCTTTGGCAGCGTGAAGGCTCCGGCATATTGGGAGCGGCGGTAGCGCCACTTGTAATAAAGGTGGATCATTGCGAGGCGGCGGTCAATTCAGCTGGTATTTTCGATACTTTGTGGTGATAACCTCTGCGACGACAAATGATTGTCTAAACTGCGAAGTTGACCATGATTTGTGGCTGCTGAACTTTTTTAATCAATGCAAATTCCTTTATCGTGAGAATTTCTACACAAACTATTTCCCTATTGAAGGGTGAACGGCCGATTGTCGCTGTCACCGCATACGATGCGATCATCGCTCGCTATGCGGATGAGGCGGGTGTCGACCTGATTCTAGTGGGCGACTCCGTTGGCACCACACAATTGGGCTTCGAGACCACTATTCCGGTGACGCTAGACATGATGCTGCACCACACCGCGGCGGTGGCTCGTGCCCAGCCGAAAGCACTGGTGGTCGCCGACATTCCCTTCGCCGTCGCGCATGGGGACTTCGCCGACCTTTTGAGTGCATGCTGCCGTTTGATGCAAGAGGCCGGCGCTGAGGCGATTAAGATTGAAGGCGGCGCAGCGATGGCGCCCACGGTCGAGCGCCTGACGCGTGCGGGCATTCCAGTGCTGGCTCATATTGGCTTACTGCCGCAGCAGTTCCACCAACTCGGTGGCTATCGTAAGTTTGGTCGTAGTGAGGCGGAGAAAGTCATGTTGCTGGACGATGCCTTGGCATTGGAGCAGGTCGGCTGCTTCGCCGTGATCTGTGAGATGGTCGATGGCGCTGTGGCAGGCGTGATTGCGCAGGCGCTGACCGTGCCACTGATCGGTATCGGTAGTGGCCCGCATTGTGATGGGCAGATTCTAGTGTCCAATGACCTGCTGGGCATGACCACTGGTTACGTGCCTTCGTTTGTGAAGCGATATGCGCAGCTAGGTGAGCAAGTGAAAAGTGCCTTCGCGGAATATACCGAAGACGTCAAAAACGGGAAATTTCCATCGTAATAATATCCGAAAGCTGCCGAAGTCGGTATTGATTCATGTTTCTTCATCGCTTTACGGGGCAGCCACCCCTTCGGACTAAAAATGTTTCGATTCACTTTCTCCGCACTACATCTTAATTTTTAATTTTTCTTACTTATGAACTGTTGTATTCTCGGAGCCGGTGCCTGGGGCACTGCCATGGCCTTACATTTAGACCGTTGCGGACATTCCGTGACCTTAGTCCCTCGCCGTATGGAGCACGCCTTGGCGATCGCCTCGACGCGCGAAAATACGGACTACCTGCCGGGCTATAAGCTGCCGCATTCGATTCAAATTGGTTGCGAGCTTGTGCCGGTGTTGATGGAGGCGGAAGTGGTCTTTCTCGCCTGTCCCTCCAAGGCGCTGCGCGCCTTGTGCCTGCGCGTGCGTGCGGCGAGCGATGTAGCCTGGCAGCTGAAGCTGTTCCTAGTGATGTGCAAGGGGCTCGAACTCGAAAGCTTTAAGGCGCCGTCTGAAATTGTGAATGAGATCTTTCCTGAGGTGGCATGTGGCGCCTTGTCTGGCCCGACGTTTGCAGGGGAAGTCGCTGCGGGTAATCCGACGGCTGTGACGCTAGCAGTGGACGCAGACTTCGCGACTGCGGAGTCGTATCAACAAGCCTTTAGCAATGCCTCGCTGCGAGCGTATCTGTCGAACGATGTGCGCGGCACCGAGTTGGGCGGCACACTGAAGAATGTCTATGCCATCGCCTCGGGCATGTGTGACGGTTTGCAGCTGGGCGACAATGCTAAGGCGGCGCTACTTACGCGTAGCCTCAATGAGCTGGTGCGGCTAGGGCAATTGCTCGGCGGTCAAAGGGAAACCTTCTATGGCTTGAGCGGCTTTGGCGATTTGGTGGCGACCTGCTCCGGCAGTTGGAGCCGTAACCGCACTTTTGGCGAACGCGTAGGGCAGGGCGAGACGCCGGAGTCCATCCTCAGTAGTCAAAAATCGGTCGTCGAAGGCTACCGTGCTACAGAGTGTATGAAGCGCCTCTGCGAGGAAAAGGGCATGGATGCCCCGATCCTTTCACAGATCCACGCCATCCTATATGGCGGGCAAGAGCCGTTGTCTGCATTGCAGGCATTAATGAGTCGTGGGCTCAAAGCCGAGTAAGTTTTAAATTTTATAAATCAAGGATTCATTATTTCTATGTTAAACCAACCGCTCTGTAAAGTTGACCAATCTTCGATCCATCAACGTGGCCTGTTTGCCACCTGCGATATCGAAGAAGGCGCCGACATCATCCAATACGTCGGAGAGAAGATTTCCAAAGAAGAGTCCAATCGCCGTGCCCTAGAGTGGGAGGAGCAAGCGCGCACCACTGGTGAGGGCTTGGTGTATATTTTCGAGCTCGATGACGATTGGGATATTGATGGGCGTTTGGGTGAGAACCCCGCGCGTTACATGAACCACTCCTGTGATGGGAATTGCGAAGCGTTGAACTGCGAAGGGGAGATCTGGGTCGTCGCACGTAAAGGTATCAAACAGGGTGAAGAATTGGTATATGACTACGGCTATGACATGGAGCATTTTTTGGATCACCCCTGCGGCTGCGGGGCAGATAAGTGCATCGGCTACATCGTCCGCGAGGACCAACGCAAAAAGGTAAAGAAGCTGATTAAAG
>JBLHTV010000003.1:0-33616 GCA_047627755.1 Lentimonas sp.
GAAATGCCCACTGCCGAAGGCGGCTTCGGCATCGAAAAGGCAGATCTAGCCAAGAAAGTTCGCATGATCGAACCTGTCGCTGCTGGTGGCTGCGACGAACCGACCGGCGGAGTGACCCATCTCTACGGAGGCGGGGCGGCCATGAACGAAGCCGAAATGGTCACCAACCGCCCCGCCACTCCGCGCGAAGGCGAGTGCCATGATCCTTCGACACTCTCCGAGATCACACACGGCCAAGTGCTCATCGCTGCAATTACCAGCTGCACCAACACGTCCAACCCCTCCGTCATGGTTGCGGCGGGTCTCGTGGCGCGGAAGGCGCGCGAAAAGGGCCTAAAGGTCAATCCGCTGGTTAAGACCTCACTTGCTCCGGGCTCCCGCGTGGTCACCGACTACCTCAACGAGACCGATCTGCAGCAAGATCTTGATGCCCTCGGTTTTCAGCTAGTCGGCTACGGTTGCACCACTTGCATCGGCAACTCCGGGCCACTCGATCCAGCGATCGAAGATACAATCAAGAGCGGCAACATCATCGGTGCTTCCGTCCTTTCCGGCAACCGGAACTTCGAAGCCCGCGTCCACGGCGCACTCAAGGCTTCTTTCCTTATGTCGCCACCGCTCGTCGTCGCCTACGCGCTCGCCGGCAACGTCAATATCGACCTCGTCCACGACGCGCTCGGCACTGGCAGCGACGGCCAGCCCGTCTACCTGAAGGACATTTGGCCGACCAACGACGAGATCGAAAGCCTCGTGCTCTCTGGCCTCAAGCCCGAGATGTTCAGCGCAAAATACGGCGACCTCGACGACGCGAACCCAGAGTGGAACGCCATTCAGTCCAGCACGGGCGATCTCTACGGTTGGGACAGCCAGTCCACCTATATCCAGAATCCGCCGTTCTTTGAAGGCTTCAGTATGGAAGCCGGCGAAATCACTGATCTCACCGAGCTGCGACCGCTGGCCATTGTCGGCGACTCCATTACTACCGACCACATCTCGCCCGCCGGTGCGATCAAAGAAGACGGCCCAGCCGGCCGCTATCTCAAGGAACATGGCGTTGAGAAAAAAGACTTCAACAGCTTCGGCTCTCGCCGAGGCAACGACCACATCATGACCCGTGGCACGTTTGCCAATGTCCGCTTTAAGAATAAAATGGCCGATGGCAAAGAGGGCGGCTACACCAAACTAATGCCTGAAGGCACACTGTTGGACATTTTCGATGCCTGCCAAGAATACAAGCAGCGCGGCACTGGTTTGATCGTCATCGCAGGTGAAGATTACGGCATGGGCAGCTCCCGCGATTGGGCCGCCAAGGGCACCGCTCTTTTGGGCGTCCGAGCCGTCGTGGCCAAGAGCTTCGAGCGTATCCACCGCAGCAATCTGATTGGTATGGGCGTTCTGCCTTTTCAATTCCCAGAAGGTGTGAGCGCCGAAACGCTTGGACTGACCGGCGAAGAAAGATTTTCCCTGATCGGCCTCTCCAAAGGAATCAAGCCAGGGCAAAGCGTGCCGATGGAAATCAAGCAGTCCGACGGTAGTACCCAAACGATCGACCTCATCGTTCGGGTCGATACTGATATTGAAATCGAATATTACCGCCATGGCGGCATCCTCCAATACGTCCTTCGCGACATTCTTTCCGAAGCCTAATCAGAGTCACGACCCATCTCTCCCGCATTGGTGGCCCCTCAATCGCCACACGTTAGGTCAGGTAGCAAGCGGAGTAGGGGATTTTTAAATGCTAGTAATAATCCAAGCCGTCGTTAAACATTAGTTTAATTATGGTTTCGGATAATATTTAAATTTTCAATCGTCACAAACCGTGGCCCTGTTTTCTGATTGTTGGTATCGATCCAAGCCGAAAGCATGGCATCTTGCTTTTCTAGGAAGATGCTTTCGAATTTAACTATAGCATCTCCTTTGTGTGTGGCTTTACTAAAGGTCTGGTTGCCAATTTTAATCGTTGCGATGCCCGAAGTTCGATTAGGGGCATAGAGATCCAGCGAGATACGGTAAGCACTTCGATGGAGGATGCGGATTGGCCAGTAATTATCCGAGTGGTAGCTATCATTGCCCCAGCTGCCGATTCCCCGTCGATCTTGATGAGTAAGCAGCGTTGGATTCTCCCTCGGCGACCCCACCCAGGCAGGCATTACGGGAAATCCGCGTGAGTTGCTGACGTCGTTCAGCCAATCAAGATATTCGGCTCGCATGCATTCGGTAACTTTTGGATGGGTCGGCGCAATATTACGGGTCTCCCCTGAGTCCTCCTTTAAGTCGTAGAGTTCGAAAACGGGCTTTTGTGTTTCAACAAATTTATTGCCCGCTTGAAGTAATTTATAGCGAGATCCGATCGCAGTGAAATTTTCAAACTTGTTAGGTTTGTATCCTCGATGCCACTGAAAGTAGAGTGTGCGTTCAGCCCAAGTCGCATCAGGATCTTCTATCAGTGGCAACAGATTGCGGCCGTCGAACGCGGCGGGCAGCGGGTGTTGGTGTCGAGTGGCGGCCAAGACAGTGGGCATGATGTCGATGTGGGCAGCTTTTATGTCAATGGTCTGGCTTTGTTTGAAACGTTCCGGCCAGCGCATGAAAAATGGACTACGGATGCCGCCTTCATAAACATCGGATTTTTCGCCCCGTAGCCCTGCGCGATGGCGTCTCTCTGAGAAAACCCTTGGTCCGTTGTCGCTCATGAAAATAACGATTGTGTTATTGCTCAGTGACAGGGCGTCCAACTTGTCGAGAACACGTTTAAAGTTGTGGTCAATATTGGAGACCATTCCGTAGATTTTGCTGGTTTTTACTGGTAGTCCTGCTGCCAGATAAGGCGCTGTGTAACTCTCCGGGACCTGAAGCGGTGTGTGAGGTGTGTTGGTCGCTAAATAAACGAAGAAGGGTGACTCCCTGTTGGCTTCAATGAATTCCAGCGCTGCATCGGTATAAACATCCATGCAATAGCCGGAGAACTTTTCCCCCACGCCATCCTCGAGTAGAGTCGGATCGAAATAGCTGTTGCCGGGGACGTCGGAGGGCTGACCGATACCTCCACCGGGGTGCATTAGGACTTTCCTGAAACCTTGGTCCTGCGGTCGGTAGGGATAGTTGTCGCCTAGATGCCACTTGCCGAAGAGACCGGTTACATAGCCCGCGGCGCTGAGAGCCTCGGCCAGCGTATATTCGTCCTGATGCATGGTCGCGCCGCCTTTCCATGTATCCGTTACTCCTGTTCGGTAGTTGTAGCGTCCAGTTAGAAGACTCGCACGTGTCGGTGCGCAGACGGGGCTCACATAAAAACGCTCGAAAACGACGCTCTCTTGTGCAAACCGGTCAATATTGGGTGTTTTTATATCGGTATTTCCATGGTGTCCGAGATCGCCGTAACCTTGGTCATCGGTCAGTAGGATGATGATATTAGGACGCTCTCCAGAAGCCTGAGATAAAGCTGCAAAAATAACGTATAGTATGAGCGATGCCACGATAGCAACATTGCTCAGTACAAATGGTTCTAAACTCGTTGTTCGTGATTGGTTCATTCGGCATCCATCAGCTTGTCGTAGAGTTCAATTCCTCCAATTCGATTCCCTTCGGGCTTTTCTTCTTCGACTGATTGGTCAAACTATTTGTTTTATTTTGTCTTCTAGTTCTTTGATCTTATCATCTTGTGCTATGATTTTTGTTCTAAATGTCATAAACATACAGCATACAAAAATAAATGGATATGACATTGCTATGAAGGTTATGGCTCTTGATGAATCCACATTATGCGGGGAATAGAACAGCATATCAATCCCACCCATTATATGGCAGAATATAAATAATAACCATATACCGATTAGCATCCCTTTTGAATTAAATTTATTCTCATTCATATTTTTATTTTTTGAGTCGAACAAAGCTTTTGGGTCGAACAAAGCTTTTGAGTAAGCTTACGTTTCGAAACGTTAGTGTAAAGGCTAGTGGAGTTAGGTCATGGGATGGCCTTATTATTTCAGTTCAATGGTGATAATTTTGCCATGCGGTACATCGAGTGAAATCACACCATTTTCAATCGTCAGCGCTTCGCCGCGGATCTCATTGATGTTGTTACGCCATGCCTGTGTCACAGGTAGCCCAAAGCTGAGTTTCGCAGCCTGGGTTTCACCGGTCGGGTTGTGTAGACGCACGATAATCGAGTCGCGATCTTCGGACTTCTTGACGGCAGTCAGGACCAGTGCCTCGTTGTCGAGGGCGTAGTGTGATGCGCTGATTGGTAGGTAGCCCCCTTTGTTCATCGATATCTGAGTGGCAGCAGGTTTTGCGTTGAGCTTATCCGCTTCCGCATAGACCTGACCTTCGACCCAATCACCCTTGTGTGGGTAGATGGCGTATTCGTAATCGACGGTTTGTAGCATTTGGCTGCCGAGCTTTTCCGGGAATTCCGAAGAGACACGAGACTCGGTGCAGATGCGGTTTCGCACCGCGCGCAGCAGTGTGAGTGCGAGCGTGCGACGGTCGTCGTCGACCAGTTGAAATTCGGTCAGGCAGTTGTTGAGCACGGCCAGCCCTTTTTCGCCATCGTTGATCCCGGCGAAGGTGCTCATCGGACGGAGTGCCATCTCTGGAAAGTGTTTCCCTTGATCGTCGATTTCGTGCACCATGTGACGACGATCAACAGTGAAGTGGCCGGCCGCATCGCTGAAGTCGGTTTGGATGTCGGTCGGGATCATGACGCGGACACGGTGATCCTTCGCCTTGTTGTCGATCGAGGTCTTTACCTTGAGATGCTTGCTGCCCTTGTTGAGCGTGATGTGCGAGACGATCTTAAGGTCGACTAATTCTTGACTACGCTTGCCGTAGCCTTGGACCTTGACCTTGCCGTATTCGGCACGTGCAGGAACCTGCATGATGGTCTCGATGCCAATGGTCGCGCTGATCGGGCCGTTGTCTTCCATCCAGATGCGAGAATTGAAGCCGCGACTGCTGATGATTTGATTGTGATACGGCGCGTAGTAGGCCCAGTAGTCGCCAGTGTCACCTTCATCTTCGAAGGCGTGCATGTTTTTGATGACGCGGTCGTTTGACTTGTCGGTCAGATCGAAGGTGCCGTCGGAGTTGATTTCAACCTTGAGGAATTCGTTCTCGAGTTGATGCGCGCCTTGTCCGATGAAGTTGCCTGCGCTTTTACGCATTTTGGGCCACCATTCTTCTTCGCGCCAGTAAGTGGATTCGTTGACGACCTTAATGACTTTATAGCCGCCAGCTGGGATCTCGCCTGTTTCGAGGTAGATCTCGTGGCGATCGACGCTGAAGGGCCAAGGGCGTGCTTCGATGTCGTGCACGGGCTGTATATGTTCGTCGCGGGCGATTTGTTGCACATGGAGCCGTGAGCCGTCGACGTCTTCGAAGCCGATCGCCCAGACGCTGTTTTCCTGCGGTGTGTCGACTGCGATTTTGATCACTTCATTGACCGCGCGCGACTGTGGATTGTGCAGCAGCAAGAGTTGGTCTTCTGCGTTGAACTTGGAGAGATCGAGGCGCTTGAGTAGGCTGGCGATGCTATCTTCGTAGATGGTTTCAGCAATCTCGATCGCTTGGTTCAAGCGGTAGATGTTGTCATCGACTGTTTTATCCTGCGTGACGCCGTTGATCGAGTCGTGTGGGTGTGCCTTAAGTAGGTAGTTCCAGCCCTTGTCAAAAAAGCCTTTTGAGTGACCCGCGCCGAGAGTGAAGAGTGCGGCGGCCAGTGGTTCGGTGCGGCGAATCATGACGTTCTCCGCTTTCTTGTTGAGCTGCTTGATGTGGATGCGAGTCGTGAGGGCATTGGCAGATG
The DNA here is from genome assembly GCA_047627755.1 of Lentimonas sp. Taxonomy (GTDB): domain Bacteria; phylum Verrucomicrobiota; class Verrucomicrobiia; order Opitutales; family Coraliomargaritaceae; genus Lentimonas. Next base: position 5,810 of record JBLHTV010000003.1, read on the forward strand.
CGCCGCATGGTTCGCCATCCCGCAGTTCACCTTCGACCGTCGGCACTTGGCTGAGGTCGATGCGCTCTTTAAGCCCGCCGAAGTATTCTTCCAGCGAACCCATTTTGAATTCGATATCGTCGATCGCTTCGTTGCTGTCGGCGACCATCTGCGGCAAATATGGATTTGGTGTGGAGAAGTCGCAACCGCACATGAGTAGGCGGTAGTCGGGCACGAGCGTTTCTCCCATGTTATCCCAGGTGCGCTGGGCAGCGTCCTTGACGTTTTCCTTGAAGTAGCCGTCTTCGTGATCAATTCGGAAGTAGTCGTTTCGAGCGATTTCACTGTCGGCGCGGTGGTAAGCGACGCCGGTTTCGCCCGATTTCCAGGCATACTTATTGTCGTCGTAGATGTTGTTCAGGCGAACCGGGAAGTGCAGGTAGAAGTAGCCGTTCTGACGTGTGAAGTGGCCGAGGCGCGATGTCAGTAGCTCTGAGCCGTCAGGCGAGCGCCACATGAATTCACTGTAAGGTGCACGTTCCTTAGAGACTTTTTTTGCGGCGACGGCATAGTTAATGCCCAGGTCTTTATACATCTGAGGGAACTGTGCGGTTTGGCCCCAGCCGAAGGTGTGATAGGCGATCGGGTTGTATTTACCGCCCAACGATTCGGCGAAGCGAATGCCTTTGTTGAGATTGCGAACGAGGCATTCGTCAGCAATGGGGAACAGGTCGGGTAGGGTATACCATGGGCCGATGGCGAGCTTGCCGGCACGCACTTGAACTGCGATGCGTTCCTTGTTTTCAGGCTTAATCTCAAGGTAGTCATCGATGCAAACGGTCTGTCCGTCGAGTAGGAAGCCACTGTACGTCGGATCTGTCTCTAGGATCTCTAATAGCCAATCCATGAACTCGATGAGTAGGGAGCGGGTCTTCCAGATAGGGTAGCGCCATTCACGGTCCCAGTGGGTGTGCGCAACGACGATAGCGGTTTTTTTGTCCTTTGAATGCATGATGTTCGCAATGTGGTGGTATGAAAAAGAAATTGACAGTTGCAGTTAAAATATGGATAAAACGTTTAAGCCACAAGCAAGAAATCAATAAAATATAGAACATATGGACTTTCCAAAACTAGGGAGCACGGCTCAATCACTGGGCTTAGATGTGCGGCAACAAACATCAGATGGCCGCTTTGTGGTCGGTCGTGGCGAGGTTCAGGCAGTTGCTGCGACGGGCGATGGTAAGGTTGAATTTATCGGCTTTGAGCAAAGCAGCATGGCTTTGGTGAATTCGTCGATGGGATATCCTGCATATTATCCGGTTGATTCCGTCGTCGAGGAGCGCCCGTTAACAGCAGTATTGATGGATCTGGATGGCACAACGGTTCATAGCGAGGAGTTCTGGATTTGGATTATTCAGATGAGCATCGCGAGTTTGCTGGGTGATTCTAAATTTGAGCTGGAAGACGTGGACTTCCCTTATGTTTCAGGGCATTCGGTTTCTGAGCACTTGCAATACTGCGTCGAAAAATATTGCCCAGAAAGGTCAGTTGAAGCCGCGCGCGCATTTTACTTCGAGCACACGCATCGTGAGATGCAGCTGATTCTTGAGGGCAAGGGGAGACCGGGCGCGTTTCGTCCGTCGCCTGGCATTAAAGACTTTCTGCTGGAGTTGAAGGCGATGGGGATCAAGCTCGGTTTGGTGACTTCCGGACTTTATGAGAAGGCATACCCCGAGATTTTAGATGCGTTCAAAACATTAAAAATGGGCGACCCCGCTGAGTTTTACGACACGATCATTACTGCAGGGCATGCGTTGCGCAAGGGGGAGGCGGGCACCCTCGGCGAACTGTCTCCGAAGCCACATCCGTGGCTTTATGCTGAAGCCTTCCGCGTGGGGCTAGGGATGGGCTATGACGAGCGTCATTCTGCGATTGGGATTGAAGATAGTGGTGCTGGCGTGGCCTCGATTCGCTTGGCGGGCATGCAGGCTTGGGGTATCGGTGGTGGGAATATCGACCAATCGGGCACACGAGGTCTTTGCAGCCAATACTCGGAGGACTTCGAATCGCTGTTGAGTCTAATTAAGTCACGTTCTTCTTAATTTAATTTCTATTCGAATGATTTTTAATAATACCTATAAGTTCTGTGTGGTTTTAGCGCTGCTGTGTGTGGCGCAGGTCGCCTTGGCGGCCAAGAAACCGAATGTAATACTGATCATCACTGATGATCAGAGTTGGGATACGCTAGGCTTTGCAGGTGGCAAGGTGCATACTCCGCGTATCGATAAAATGGCGGCTGAGGGTCTGTTCTTCTCGGATTTTAATGTGACCTCCACGGTATGCTCACCTGCACGTTACAGCTTTTTAACTGGACGTTACGCCGGGAATAGCCGCGGTGAGACATTTATGGCTGAACACCCACGTGGTGAGCAAACGCAGGTCGAAAATATTGGTGAGCTTGAGGATGATCTTTTGAATTTACCGCGTGTTCTGCAGCAGAATGGTTATAAGACGGGCTTCGTTGGTAAGAGTCACTTAATTCACCACGATTGGATTAATGGGGATTGGGAAAAGGTTGGATTGGAGACTTATGCTGAAGATGCGGATCCTCGCGACCCAGAGGTGAATGCAAAAATGCGTCGCAATCATGATCGATGGTGCGAAGCGATGAAGCCTTATGGCTTTGACTATGTAGATGGTTTTTACGCTGCCAACCTACGTGAACTGCGCAGCGAGCAGTTGAACGTGCATAATCTCGAATGGACAGTGGCCAAGGCGTTTGACTTCTTAGATCGCAATCAAGATGAGCCGTTCTTTCTGTATTTCTCGACCACGCTACATCACGGTCCCGCGCCGTGGGCAAATAAGTTTTCGCTTGAGGCAGATCCGCGTATGACAGGCGAGGGGTTTGTGGCTGAAGGCTTTAATGTGATGCCGTCGCGACAGGATGTGTTGAGGCGTAATCGCGCTGCGGGCTTTAAGGATAATAAGGCCTTTGCACTCTGGTTAGATGATGGCGTCGGGGCGATTCTTGATAAAGTGGAGTCACTTGGCCTGACAGAAGACACTCTAATTATTTTTGCACCTGATCATGGTTCGTATCGCCATGGCAAAGCGACGATGCACGACTACGGCATGCGCGTACCAGTGATTGCGCTATGGAAGGGGGAGATTCAACCCGGAACCACCTATGATGGTATTTTGGGAAATATTGATTTTGCACCGACCCTGTTGGATCTCGCTGAAATATCGATCCCAGAAGACTATGCCATGGATGGGGTCTCGTTTAAGTCCGTTCTATTTGGTAGTGATGAGCCTGTTCGTGATGTCTTGTTTGGCGAGTTGGGGCACTCTCGGTCTATTAAAACCAAAGAGTGGAAGTATATCGCAGTCCGTTACCCCGAGTCCCTGCAACGGAAAGTCGACGCAGGCCAAAAATTCAAGGGTTTTGACGGTGAAGCGATTGATTTGCCTTACTTGACACGTAATGGCCATTTGGGGCACTATGCCTCGCAAGTGAATCCGCATTACTTTGACGCGGATCAACTCTACCGCTTAACTGAGGATCCTGAGGAAACGAGGAACCTCTTCCGTGACAATCCCGAGGTAGCTAAGCATGCGCAACAGCTTTTGGCGAAGGAGTTGGGGCAATTTATAGAGCGTCCTTTTGGGGAGTTTACCAAATAAGCACTGGGATCGTTTCTTCGCTCGTGATGGTTCGGCAGGAGAGCGGAGTGGGTCGCTGAATAAGTAATTTTTTTAAAATGAATCTTATGAAAAAACTAATCTGTTCCATTGCCGCCGTGCTATGCGTTGGCCAAGCGTTGGCAAAGCCGAATGTGGTTTTGATCATGGCGGATGACTTTGGCATCGGTAGTATCAATGCCTATGGCGCGCCTAAAGAGCTTGTGCGCACACCGAACCTCAACCGTCTCGCGGATGCGGGCATGCGCTTCAATAATGCTAATACGCCGGGGTCCATCTGCTCGCCGACGCGTTATGCGCTGTTGACTGGTCGCTACGCATGGCGTGGCCCATTGCCCTTTGGCGTGGTCAATGTTGACGATCCGATGGTGGTCGAAACGGATCGCATGACGATGCCCAAGTATTTTCAGAAGCTTGGCTACCAGACGGCACAGATTGGTAAGTGGCATCTCGGCTATGGGGATCAGAAACCGGCGGATTATACGGAGACGCTGACTCCAGGGCCGAATGATATCGGTTTCGACTACCACTTTGGCTTGCCGCAGAATTTGGATGATAAGTTGCGTGTCTGGATTGAGAATGATGGTGTCTACGGCTTACGTTCGAAGCAACTGAGTCCGTATTCGAAGAGTTTCTATGGTGGTCAGTATATCGGCTTAGACGCACCGCAGCGCGAGCGTGAGAGTGCGCAGGAATATCTTACAGATCGTGCGATCGAGTGGATTAAGCGGGCGCATCGTGGCAATCCTGAGCAGCCTTTCTTCCTCTATTTTGCAGCACCTGCAACCCATCATCCGATTGTCCCATCCGAAACGATGCGCGGCGCGAGTGGTTGTGGCGCTTACGGTGACTTTATTCAGGACCTGGATCTGTCGGTCGGCCGTATTATTGATGCGCTTGAGTATGAAGGCATCGCAGAGGACACGTTGATCATCTTCACTGCCGATAATGGGGGTGACATTCCGTTGGAAGATCCGAATCGGCCAGAGAACCAAGCTCGTGAAGCTGGCTTGCTGGCGAATGGTATCAATAGAGGGGATAAGCACACGATCTACGAAGGAGGGGTCCGTGTGCCGCTGATTGTTCGATGGGATGGTCAGGTTGAAGCTAGTTCTGTAAATGACCGAATGGTGAGTATCGTTGATCTATATGCCACATTGATTGAATCTGTGAGCGGCGAGGTGCCAACCGCTGATGAAGCGCCAGATAGTATTAGTTTTGCTCCAGTATTACGTGGCGAGACTCAAGCCGCTCGTATGCCTATGGTATCAAGTAACGCTGCGGGCTTGCATGCGCTTCGCAACGGTAAGTGGAAGTATATTGACGGTCAATTCCCTCGGGGTGCTCCAGAGGGGCTCAAACGTCACTTCAAGAACGAAGCGGAACCAGCCTTGTATGATCTCGTCGCCGATCCGTCGGAGTCTAAGAACATCATTGCTGATCATCCGGAGGTCGTAGAGCGTATCCAGCAGCAGTTGGATGCGCTGCGTGTTGCTAGCACTCGTGCGATACGCTAAAAAATGTAGCCTCTAAGGATACATGTGGTTTTATTATTAAATAGATTGTTGACATGTTGAGTAAACGATTAATCATTGGACACGCATCAAGGCATTGTCTTGTTGAACTTTCATATTCGTATGATCGAACCGAGGGCTCATCACGAGTCGTCGTGTTATTAGTGTAAGATGGATTTATTCATCGTAAATCCGGTCATTTAGGGGTGGCCGAATTTTTTACGCCCATATCACTCGACTTATCTGACACTGAATCTGACAACTAAAAAGAAGATCCATCTGAAACGAAGAACCTGATTCAAAATCATCCTGAAATGGTCAAACGCCTAAAGGGTTCGCTCAATAAGTTGCGTTCAGAAGTAACCAAGGTTGAGCGTGTAGTTGGATCGCGATCGTGGCTTTTAGAGCAGTACTAGGCTTGCCGATACGTAGGCCGAGCGATGCAGCAACTTTGATTAATATATATCCAGCTGAAAGCTGGCTCAAATAAGTGAGGTGAGGGAACTATGATCCCAAAGCCAAAATGCAGAATCGTTTTGCTAATGGAATAAGCCAGGATTTCGACTAAATGCAAAGTCTAGGGCTTTTGCGTCAAAGCGAATGTACCGCCAATAACTAGGGCTCCATTGGATTGAATGCGAAAGTCTGCGCCGTTACATCCGCGCTCGAACCGAGCATCAGGTAGGTCGAATGTCACAACTCTCCATTGCTTCGAGTTATTGCAGTTGACCGCCCCAGCAGGCTTCCAAGCTCCAGGCTTCTTCGTAGAGTAAGTCTTCTCCGATGTAGAGTCGTACAAGACCTGTATTTCGCCATAACCCACATCATAGTATATTAGCTTAACTTGAGTCATGCGTGGCCCGGATTCCGCAGAGCGAAAATACAAATAATTATTTTCAGCACTCCAGCCATGAATGTCGTCAATTATGACTTGCTGATGGCGACCGTCTCTGGGTTGTAGGATTGATAGCGATTCTCCCCAATCGTTCGAGATGGCAGTGAAAGGTTTCCCTATGAGTTCTTTAGTAAATTGGGGCATAGGAAATGTGTCTGTGCGAAAAGGCGTCGCGGGCATTCCATTACCACCATATAGGTTACAAATGGGAAAGTTAGCCCAACCATAGCGCACTGCGATCGGTTTCTTGACTCGTGCTGAAGAGACCATGACTTCATTCTTAGAAACAATAAGGGCGTCAGCTTTAAAGAATGTACGGTCCTCTCCGCAAATCGTGAAGCCCTGCAGGCCATCTGTTATTTGTGCATCGGGTGCTTTGCCAGGTAAATAGCCACTGCTAAGGTTCAAAGCTACACGTCGGACATTTAGCCCACCTGAGACGTTATTGAAAGTCACATAAGCTTTGTTTCGCCATGTTCTCATTTTTTTCGGAACTGGGAAACTTGCGTCGATATTATGGTCGTCGAGTGCCGCGGCAAGCATCGCAAGTCTTTCACCCGGAATGTCCTTCGCTTGTGGGTGGACGTCATTAGCCTCACCCGCATCGGTAATGACGACCATTCCAGTGTTGGGGACCTCTTCCAGGCAACGACGTTGAGCATCACGCAACCAGGCCCATGACTCACCAGACAAGTCGCGCTGATTGCCTTTAAAGGGAGCTAATTGCACATAACAAAAAGGGAAATCGTAGCCCCAGAGCTGTCGCCAAGACTTGATAATATCGGAAAACAAGCTCGTATATAGCGCAGGTCTCATGGAGTCCGATTCGCCCTGATACCAAATTACCCCGCGGATCGCAAAGGGTGCTAATGGAAAGATGGTGCCATTGTATAGTGAGGACGGTGCGCGTATTGCGTCAGGATTGTTTTTGGATGGTTTCCAGTTTTCGTTGGATGGATCGAGATAGCGTGCATAATCTAAATTATTCTCTAGCACTTCGCTCGGGAGCCACATATTGGCTTCGGTTCCACCCCGATTCGCATACAACAAACCGATGGGTACGCCAGTATCGCGCTGAAGCTTCATTCCGAAAAATCCGGCAGTCGCGGAAAACTTTGCAGCGTATTCGGAGCTGCATTCCTGCCATGAACCCTTAAAGGGCTTGTCTATGACAAGACTGCTCGTGGGCTGGGAACTTCCGACACCGCCTTCTTTTATTTTAAACAGTCGAAGCTTGTTGTTATGAAAATCATCCTTAGTTTCGTTCCAGATAAGATAACGATCCATAGATTGAGCCATATTTGACTGGCCACCGCACAGCCACACATCGCCGACTAAGATGTTTGAGCGGGCTATGCTTTCACCACTAGGCGTGGCTGATATGCGCATCGACTGCGGGATGCCGGACGCGGGCAACGGGTCGAGTTCTAGCAGCCATTCGCCTGTTTCATTGGCAACGGTACTTTTCTCCTGATTTGAGAAAGCCACGGTGATGCAGTTTCCAGGGTCGGCATTGCCCCAGATCGGAACAGTTTGGTTGCGCTGGAGCAACATGTTGTCAGTAAACAGATCGTTCACTGACAAGCCCGCTTCCAGCGAAGCCAATGCGAGGCATGAAATGAAGCAGCAGCAGATAGTATGCATTAATTTTATGGGATGTTGTGTATGAAAGTGCACTCGGTGACCTCTCCAGCAGGGGCTTGCCATAAAATTACTTTTACCCAGTTAGCGTCAAAGCGTATGTGCACCGTGCACGACAAGGCAGTTGGCATGTCATACTTTGGCGTGCGCTTACACGATACAGGAGTATCGTGGTTTACTTGTGGATCTGAGCAAGCGGGTCGGCCCGGTCTGTGCCTGGATTGTCCTTGGGTGGCAAATTGCGCCACCAGAACCAGTAGACACCGACCGAGGCAGCTAGGAAGATGGGCAGTGTCATGAAGAACGCATCATACGTTTTAATGACGAGTTGCATGGGCATGAGAAACAAGGTGACTTGAGCGACGAGCACAAAGGGCAGTGCGCTGATGTCGTTATTGTGTTCGGTGCGCCATTTCGCAAAGAGTGAAGGCTCGATCTCTTTACGCAGCGGTCCCCACCAACCGAAGGGGCGGGTGGTCTTGTAGAAATTGCGCAAGACCGGCATTGGGGTGGCAACAGTCATGTAAGAGAGGCCAATGGTGCCGACGAAGGAGAGTCCTGTCATTAGAGAAAACTGATAGAGCTCGTTCATTTCAGGTGCCCAGATGCGCTGTGAGACTGCGCCGATCCCGCCGAGCACGGTGCCGCCGATTTGGCCCCAAGCATTACAGCGCCACCAGTAGAGGCGCAGCACGTAAGGAGCGAGGCCACCGGCAGTGAGACTCATGATGATCCAGCCCCACAGACTGTTGATGTTTTTTGCTGAAATACCCATCCAGAAGGAGGCAATGACAATCGCGGCAGTCGAGAGGTAAGCGACGGTGATTAGCTCTCTGTTTTTAGCATGTGGGCGTAGGCTGTTTTGATAAATATCTTTGACCACTTGCGCCGAACTCTTGTTCACTTCGCCGGTGAGGGTCGACATCATGGCGGCCAACATGGAGACGATCAGAAGGCCGCGTAAGCCGGTCGGCACGCTGTTGAGCAGCACGGCGGGAAGGATTTGCTCGGGATTGATGGTGCCGTTGTAGCTGACTACAGGCAGGCGCTTTGGCCATTCCGCACCCAGTGTTGCTTCCAACTGTGCGATCATGGTTGGGTTGTATTTGTCGGGTGAGTTGATGACATTGGTGGTCAATTCGTGCCAAAATCCTTGTTCCACATCGGGATTGTAAGTCTTGATGATCGCGGCAGCCTCTTCTGCCTTCTCCATGTTCGGAAAAAGTGAATTGATCAGGAAGAGTCCCATGACTGCGAAGCCGATCATCATCGGCCAACGGAAGGCGACAGTCACGCCTTGCAGCATTGATTGCAGCGCGCAATCGCGGTCGCTGCGTGCGCCGAAGTAGCGGTTTTCATCACCCGTGCCCAAGCCGCCTATCAGATTGCGCAGCAAATAAAATGCGGCGAAGAGGATGAGCGTTTCATACATCTCATAGCCCGCCGGCATCTCAGTATGCCACTTCGGCATACTGGAGATCCAAGTTGAATTCCCAGTGACCGTTTCCGCGAGTGAACTCAGCGTAGCGGTGTCAGGGACTAAATTAAAGGCCATGATTGAGACGATGATGCAGGCAACCAAGACGATCGCACCTTGCACCAGATCGGTCAGTACCACGCCGTAGAAACCGGCCATCATGGTATAGAGTGTGCAGAAAGCGACAATGCCAGCGGTGATCCAGATCGGTGAGAAGGGCACGAACATGCCAACAAACAAGCTGGTGCCGCGGATCAAATAAGCGAGCATACCAATCGTGGCGACGACAGTCATGAACGCTTTGAAAAAACGCATCCACTTGGCTTCCGTGCCCGTGCCGAATCGATAGGCGATCCATTCCGCGCCTGTCATGCAACCGGAGCGTCGATGCCATTTGCCTGTATAGCAAATAAGGAATGCCAGTATCAGCACGGCACCACCGCGGAATTCAATGAACAGCCCCTTCGGCCCTAGCATATATAGGAAGGAGGTGATGATCATGGTGCCGGTGAGGTCAAACCAACTAGCCATACCGGCCATGCCCAGCATATACCAAGGTAGCGAGCGGCCGCCGAGGTAGTAGTTGTCGAGGCTTTGAGAAGCTTTGCGGGTCATCATCAGGCCAACTACTAAGGTGATTAGCAGGTAGACAATAATGATAGAGCTATCAATTAAATTTAATCCAGTCATATGCGTCTAAAATGGTAAGCCTCGTCGTCGTCGCGTTAATTACGACGGCGAGGATGGGGGTAAATTAAAGTGGAAGTGTGAACCTAGAGCTCCTTAGGGAGGTCGGTCGTGGCGGGTATTTCATCGCGCAAGAGACGACCGATCGCACCAGTGAGACTGAGGTAATAATCCGAGGCGTGCGGTTCGTAGGTCAATAACGGACTCGCGCCGACGGGCACATCATTGGTCGTTTTGAAGATTTGTGTGCCTTCATCCATTTCATCGAACATAGCGATGTAAAGTGTGTCGGATCCAGCGCGTTTGGCGGCGAGTGCTTGGTTCCAGAGGAACTGGCCGCCTTCACGTGGAATGTGATCATACTTCGCATTCTCGTGCTTATAACGGTTGCCCCAACTGAAGCCAGGGAACGCCAGCGGCATGTAATGCACGCCATTCGCATCGCACCATTCTTGGTCGGGTGTGACGTAGTCGATGCCGCGCTTCAGCGCAGTTTCAGAGCCCCCGAAGCGACCGACTGTCCATGGTAGGACTACATCAGCACTGCGAATGAGATCATGTAGCGTTGGATCGTCGGTTGCATCTTTCTCAAGTGTGCGCCAATAGGTTGGCACTCCTAGCATGACAGTGCAGCCGCCATATTCAGGGTCATTTTTGAGAAATTTAATCAGTGTGGCAATTTCGTCTATAGTGTAGGCGCGGTTACGGAAGCCAACACCCCAAATTGCTACGAGTGGTTTGCCATTTTCATGTAAGTAGTTGGGATCATTGAGGATACTGAGACGGTCACACAGACCGCGCCAGTCATCCATGACCATTGGCATTTCTCCATGTCGTATGTTGGAAAGGTCATACATAATTGAGTATGATCTCCCGTGTGCTTGAGCGCCTTGCTGCACATACTCAGCCATCTTGTTGTTTGATGGTTGCAAGAGCTCCCACTGATGGTGCCCGCCTGCGAGCACATCATGTGCGAAACGCTGCAGGAAGATTCCGTCGATCCCGTAGTCCGCCATCCATTTGAAGTGCCTGTCGACCGTCTTTGGGTTTTGCGAAGTGAAGACATGCGCTGTTTGACCATCTGCGTGTTTGAATGAAGTGGCGTATTTCTCAGATTCCGTGAGTTCGCTCACGTCAGGCCAGTAGTCGATGCCTGCTTCGCCAGGCTCAAACGCTTCTTCGTAAGTCTCATAATGCTCCCAGCCTAAGCCAGAGCCGTCCGTTGGTGTGCGATACCAACCTTGATAGCCAGCGAAGACCTTCCCGCTCAATCCTTGGGCCGCATCGACAACTGCTATGCTTTTGTCCCCTCTGGCGCAGGCGGAAAAGCACAGTATCAATGAGGCGAAGAGCGGGAAAATGTATGTATTTCTCATGTTCTAGAAATTTATGGAGAAACTGTGCGTTTTAACTTTTTGCAGAATTGCTGGTCGATTGCACTTTTGCCATCCAATATGCCCAATTATCTTCAAAGGCAGCCATCATCGGTTTGGGGTTCCAGTCGGCATCATACACGGCAAAGTGCTGAGGTTTGAAGTCGCCCGGCAATACGTCATTTGGCTTGGTTGCTGCGCTGTCGCGATCCGCTGCGATGTCAACGAACTCCCATCCAAATAGAGTTCCGTTTTTAAGTGTGTTTTCGATCAGACTTGGCATGTCGCTTTCGAAGTAATCGGCGCCATTAATCGTCATATGTTCAGTGATCACCCAGTCGCGCGCATATTCCGCCATGACTTTACGGACTCGATCATACGCTTTTTGGTTGGGTTGTCGGGCGATATTGCACCAAGTCCAGTTGACTTGAATGATGTCGACTTCGGTCATATTGCGGAGCAACTCGAGGGGGTCACCGCAGCGCTGTGGCATGGAGTGCTCTTCCGCATCCAGATAATCTGAAGCAATCCAGAGCTCGGCATTTCCCGCGCCCGTCTTCAGGGCCTGCGAGTCCTTGTTGATCCAGTCGGCCAGCGCTTGAGCGCGAAAGCTATTCCACGCGGCAGACTTATAGAATGTCTCGCTGGCTGGCAGCGACTCAGGAAAGGGCATGGCTTCAGTCGCTGTATTTTGGCCTAGCCATTCAGAGTAGGCCCGTTTTGCTTCGTTGCTGTAATCGAGCCACTGCGCACCCATGAACTGTGGTTCAACAGTCGTCTCAAAGTAGAGGAAGTTTTCCGCCCCCAGCGCCGCCACGAGGTTCGTCATGTAGAGGCGAGAGGCGTTGAGATAAGCCTTGGAAAAAAGTGATGGCACCTTGCTGCCGTAGCCATATTCAGTGTCCGAGACACGCTCTCCTAGGTGGTTGACTGCCAATGCTTCTTCTGGGTGCTTTTCCCAGAAACCCGCGGGGATCTGCCCGCCACCGACACCGTAGGTTTCCACCGAAAGACTGGCATACATGCCGTGCGCTCGAATTGCTTTGATGAGTTTCCGCAGGGGGTCTAGCGAGACTTCGATTTTGCCGTCGCCGGATGGGTTAAAGTGGTGCCAGTAGCAGTTGAGCGCTAAATTATTGTAACCTTTTGCGGCGATGGTTGGAAGGTCTTCAATTAAAAGATCGATACTTCCCGCTTGGGAGTAGTCTCGCAATGGCTTGCCAGTTTTTACAAAAAAATGCGTATCGTCGACCCATAGTTTTCCTTTGTTGAGTGCATGATTGTAAAAGTAAGGGTGTGGCTTCATGGCTCAGATGGTAAAAACGTTTAACTAAATCCTCAAGCGCAAAGTTTAAAATAGCAAAAAATTAGTTTTTTGTCATTTTATCGCTACTTAGCCATGTTTTTACGCAGATAGAGAGTGGCTGATCACTACTGGTAAGTTGACAAAGCCCCTAGGTTACTTAAACGTTTTCGCTACTGTTGATTATTCCCTTACCCTTTAAACAACTAAATATATGCCAATCCATCCCGCAACGCTTGAAGTAAACTCCACCTCAGTATCTGCAGCCGATCGGATCTCGCGATTTGTTCGCCCTTTGGTTCTGTTCACCCTGATTGCCGTCAGCTTGCCCATCGAGGCTAAAGAAGAGCGTCCAAATATTGTTTTCATTTTTAGTGATGACCATGCGCCGCATGCGATCGGCGCTTACGACGGCTGGCTCAAGTCGGTCAACCCGACCCCTGAGATCGATCGGCTCGCGGAGCAAGGCATGCTCTTTGAGAACAGTTTTTGCACGAATTCGATCTGTGGGCCGAGTCGGGCGGTCATCCAGACAGGCAAGCATAGCCACAAAAATGGTTTCATGGATAACGGAGATAGCTTCGACTGGAATCAACAGACCTTTCCGAAGTTACTGCAAAGTACTGGCTACCAAACGGCTATTTTTGGCAAGTCGCACTTGAAGGGGAAGCCGCAAGGTTATGACGAGTGGGCAGTGCTGCCTGGGCAAGGACTTTATTATAATCCCGACTTTTACACCAAGCATGGTCAAATCACGATCCAAGGACATTGCACGGATGTCGTAACCGACATGGCTGTCGATTTCCTCGAAAATAAACGAGACGCAAATAAACCATTCATGCTAATGGTGCAGCATAAAGCACCTCACCGCAATTGGATGCCGGCAGCACGGCATCTGACGCTCTACGATGATATCGATTTACCAGAGCCTGCAACGCTCTTTGATACATGGGAAGACAAAGCACCTCCGGCAAGACACCAAGAAACAAGCATCATGGACTACATGCATCTGAACTATGACTTGTTTGTCGATCTGACCCCTGATTTTACACGAGGTAAGCCAAGCAAAAGCGAAGATCCTTCAAGTTGGCGTAACATGCAACGCATGAGCGAGGAGCAAATGAGTGTCTGGCGCGACGCCTACGGCCCGAAGGATGTCGCTTTCCATGCAGCAAATCTAAGTGGGAAAGATCTGCTCCGATGGAAGTATCAGCGCTATGCCAAGAATTACTTGCGTACCATTAAAGGTGTCGATGAAAGTGTCGGACGACTCGTCGCCACGCTCGATGAACTCGGCTTAAGCGATAATACCATCGTGATTTATTCATCTGACCAGGGCTTCTTCGTCGGCGATCACGGCTGGTATGATAAGCGCTGGATGTATGAAGAGTCGCTGAAGATGCCTTTCATTATTAAATGGCCCGACGTGATTACTCCCGGTTCTAGGCAGCAAAAAATGGTTCAAAACATCGACTACGCGGAGACTTTTCTGGATATCGCTCAAGCCGCCATTCCTGATGACATGCAAGGTCGATCACTCCTACCTTTGCTCAAAGGCGAGTCTGTGAACGACTGGCGCGATAGTATCTACTACCATTATTACGAATACCCAAGCGTGCACATGGTGCCCAAACACAATGGCATTCGTACCGAGCGCTACAAATTGATGCATTTTTACGAGTTCGGAGAATGGGAATTCTACGATCTAGAGAACGATCCCGAGGAGTTGAATAACCTCTATGGAAAAACGGATTTCGCCGAGTTGATCGAAACGCACAAAGCGAAGTTGGTCTCATTGCAGGACTACTACGACGATGACAGTGAGCTTCCAAAGATGTCCGAAGCATGGAAGTTGAAAGTGCGCCCATGATCCGTCGATTCCGGCAAAATCCCTCCCCGATGATTCATGATAAACTCCCCTGAAATCTTGATACTTTTGGGGGTCGCGTCGCTCTTCATTGGAGGCCACACGGTCAACGCTCAAGATTCTGAGAAGACGAACGTCATCATGGTCGTGATCGACGACCTACGCACTGAGTTAGGCTGTTATGGAGTGGACGCAATGCACTCACCAAGTATCGATCGGTTTGCGAAGAAGGGTATGCTCTTCAACCATGCCTATGCGCAATACCCTGTCTGTAACCCCAGTCGATCATCGTTCCTTTCGGGCTTGCGCCCCGATGAGGTCGGGATCATCTCAAACACGGTTCCCCTTCGACGCGTACAGCCTAATTTAGTCACACTCCCACAGTTATTCCGCGAAAATGGTTACTATACTGCGGGCATTGGAAAGATTTTCCACCTAAGTGTTGATCATGCAGATGAGCGTGCGCTTTTCGTGGACCCGCTCTCGTGGGATTATTTCTTCGATGCACTTGACGGCACGACGAAGGCCGGTCGCCAAGGCGAAGGCCGTAATTTGACCAACGGAAAGATCCCTTGGGCTACTTGGAAAGCAGCCGCAGGCGATGACGCCGACCAGCCGGATGGCATCAATAACCTAAAGGTGCTGAAAGTTTTGGAAGACAATCACGAGCGCCCATTTTTCATTGGTTACGGCATACACAAACCGCACGACCCGTTTATTGCCCCCCAAAAGTATTTTGAGTTTTACCCCAAGGGTAGCACCCAGCTTGCGGAAGAACCAGAGGGCCGATCGAAACGTATTAAAATGGCGATCCCTAATGATCGTATCTTCGCTGCATTCACCGATCAAGAGCGCCGAGAGTTTAAGCGCGCGTATCAAGCAGGAGTGAGCTTTGCCGATGCCCAAGTGGGGAAGCTAATGGACCGCCTCGATCAATTAGAGCTTTGGGATTCGACTATCGTCATTATTATGGGCGATCACGGCTATCACCTCGGCGAGCATGACTGGTGGAATAAGGTCACGGTCTTCGAAGATGGCGCACGAGCACCGATGCTGATCTGGGTGCCCGACGCTTTGGGGATGGGGAAGCCCACCGATAGTCTAATGGAGTTCATCGATCTCTATCCGACGCTGGTGGATTACGCGGGCCTAGCGCCACCGCATAAACTATCGGGGGCGAGTCTCCGGCCAGTCCTAGAAGATCCCAACGCAAGTGTAAAAGAGGCTGCGTATACTCAGGTGACACGTGGCCCCAAAGTGATGGGCCGCAGCGTGCGCACGCCGCGTTGGCGATACACCGAGTGGGGCGAAGGTAAGCACGGTGTCGAGCTCTACGATCACTCAAAGGATTCAGGCGAGTATTATAATCTGAGTGCTAATCCGGAATATGCTCATGTCGTCAGTAAGCTGAAACAGCTGCTCCAAGGCGGCTTATCAGGCGAATAGTTGACTCAGTCAAACTAGGGTAGGGCGCGGACTACGTTTGCCCGATCTAGCGCCTTAAATTAGTACCAGTCTTATTTGAACCTAAAGTGGCCACTCAACTCAGGCTCGCTCCCTGCTATCACATTCATAATTAAAGGGTTTACATGCTAGGCTAGCTAATGTTTAGATAGATTTTTTGCTTATGCTGGAGAATGGCTCAAAACGTATTACCTCGATTAAAGAAATCGCTAAATTAGCGGGTTATTCGATCGCGACTGTTTCCAACACTCTGAACGATAAAGGCCGGATTCGGGCAGAGGTCCGCCAAAAGATTTTAGATATTTGCCAGAAACACGGCTATATGCCTAATTCTGCGGGCAGAAACCTACGCCGCAAAAGGAATGAGACGATTGGCCTGATGTTTTACCCTTCAAGCGCGGCGATTTTTCGTAACGTCTATTATGCGCAGATAATGGAGGCACTGGAATTTGAGTTGGAGCACGCTGGATACGATCTCCTCTTATCTGGGCACGACAGCTCCCTTGAGCACTCCGTATCTCCACGTTTTCTGCGCCAAGGTAAAGTTGATGGAATCATTCTATTGGGTCGTTTCCCTCGCAAGCGGGTCATCGCACTCAAGGACTATGGGGTACCCATCATCCAGCTAGATGGCTTTCGCGAATTTTTAAATGTCGATTATGTCACGTCCGATGGCTACTCGGCCACCGAGCAGATCGTTGATCACTTAGTCAAACTGGAGCACCGTCGCATCGTCTTTGTAGCCTATAACCACGAGGATACCAACGCGAATCAACGTGAAGCGGGATTCCTGGCTGCAGTCGGAAAGCACAATCTATCCAATTCCGAATGCAGAAACATACGGGATATAGGTAACTCTGCAGAAGCTTATGAACTGATCAAGTATTTGCTTGAATCGGAATCCCCGCCGACAGCAATAATTGCGGTGAATGATACACTCGCAGTTGAGTTGGTCCAGTTACTTCAAGATGACGGATACTCAGTCCCAGAAGATGTAAGTGTTTTCGGATACAACGATGACGCAGATAGCCAAAAGTCCAACCCGCAAATTTCTACAGTTCGTATTGACAAAACCAAGCTCGCTCAAATTGGTGCGAAGATGATTATTGACCGTATTGAGAATTCTGAACTCACTCACCAAAAGGCCTCACTCCCCGCCGAGCTCATCCATCGTGATTCGGTTGCTGTAGCCAAAAGCTGAGGTCTTTTTAATTGATCCGCTCGGTATCACCACCCGAAGCAGATGCCTTGGCCGTAGATGCCACGTAGCATACAATCGGCTTACTATTGTAATCGATATAAATGGATAAGCGTTAACTTCGTTGTCGACGATTTCATTACAGAATAACCGGATGATAGTAGCAAAGGGGTCTCTAAACTGGCCTCTCCTAAGGTCACACGGGTGTAGGTGCGCTAGCTAAGAAATCGGGTCCACGTATTTATGTAGCTTATTTATCTGTCACGACACGCCCGACTTGAGGACGTGTCGTGAGATCACGGCGTGTGGTAGGATTAAGGCGTAGGTTCTACAATTTCAGCACGGATGAATTGCTGGCCGTTGCCAACCGGTGTTGCGCTTCTAAAGAGCAAGTGAGTCGCTGTATTCTCTTGAATCGTGACGTGTGACTCACCGCTATCCCAAGATCCAGGGTCGGAGAGATCAGAGGAAACCGAGCCGGATATCTGGACCGTGCGCCGTGAGTCACGGGGGACCAGGAGTTCAAGGTAGGCAGGGGCCCCAGTGTCGTTGATTGAGACTATTGGAGCTGCGACCGAGGAAGCCAGCAGCGGATCTGTCCCGAAGGCATATTCCCAGAGCGTGACTAGCCCATCCCCATCAGCATCGAAATCCCACTGGCTAGAGGGATCATCCAGTTCAGGATCGGTATCCCCGAAGGTGCGAAAGCGCCAGTGGTCGGGTGTGAGCAGGTCGACGTTGGCCGGGGAGTCCCCGACGGCGTTGTAGCTCGAGACTTCGATCACGATGTCCTCGACACCCGGATCCAGTGCCGCAGTTGTGCTCGTCGAGCCCGACGGCAGTTCAGCGATGATTTGCGGGGCGCCGCCGTTGACCGTCTTGCGGACGACATATCCGAGCTCGCTGTTGGCGGCATCACTCCAATCGAGTTGCACCGCATTTAAGCCCGTAAACTGCATTTGCAGGGCTGCGGGTGCGCTGGGTGCTGAAGTGGGCGCGAGCGAGAACTCTGTAGAGCCGTCGCTGGACTGACGGAACGGCCGGTTCGGGATGCCGCCGATGTAGTTCGCGAGGCGCTTCTTCAGATCGTAGGCGGTGGCAGGTTCCTGGCCGTAGATGTTGGCACCCTCGGTGGGGTCGGCGGTCAGGTTGTAAAGCTGATCGTCCGCGAAGTAGGTGTTCTCTGGATGAGAGTTGGCTGCCAGCGAGCCGAGTTGGCGGTTGTTAACGTAGTAGGGGCGCGGTTCGGTCAATTCGCCGGTCGCCGTGTTGCCCTCGACTCGTTCCCACAAATATCCGCTGTCGATCTGAGAGTAGATCGTGGGCGTGTAGCGCACGGCCACGTATTTGCGGTCCTTGGTGCGTACGGCGCGGGCGTAGCCAATCTCCGCGAACAGGTCGCTACGCACTGCCGCAGCGCTAGCGCTGTTGATTACCGGTACGAGGCTGACGCCATCGACGGGACGAGTCGGCAGGCTGGAGGCTCCAGCCAAGGCGAGCAGGGTAGGGGCAAGATCGACGTGGCTGACCATCTCGTCATAGTCGCGCCCAGCAGAGTTAATACCATTGGGCCAGTTCATTACCAACGGCACGCGGATACCAAGATCGAAGAGTGAGGACTTACCCCAAATCACCGGCCCCTGTCCCTGTCGCGTCGAGTTTAGGTCCTTTTCGCCGTGGTCGGAGGTGAAGATGATCAAGGTATCATTGCGAATGCCGTGCGCGTCCAGTTTGTTGACGATCGCGGCGATCGAGTAGTCGAGCCAGGTTTCGCGGGCGGAGAACTGCTCATTGCCAGCAGCGTTCACCTCACTAATGATCTCCTGGCGGGAGGGCATGAAGGAGTAGTCCTCATTCGGCAGATAGCCCGCACTGGTGTAGCGATTGTCGGCGCCGAGCGTCTTGCTAAGGTCGTTGCGCACTGGGCCGTGGTTGATAGTCGGCGCCATGTACAGGAAGAAGCGCTCAGCCTTGTTTTCCTCGATGAAGTCGAGTGCCCCCTTGGTGATCCATTCCTGGTTGTGAACGTTGAGCGCGTTGTTTTTGAGCTCGGCGAGGTTCGCCTTGTAATAGCTGGAGACGTAGTCGAAGCCGAAGGCGCGCATCCGCTGGCAAAGCACGCGGTGGTTGTGCTTAATCCTCGCGTTGGTCGTAATGTCGGTCGCGGGGTCGGCGGTTTTCTCATAAGTGAGCAAGCCCTTGGCTGCCCAGTTATTGGTGCTGTTGAGATCGTCGTCGGTAAAGTGGCCCTTACCGACCATGCCAGTGCGGTAGCCGGCCTGTTGTAGCCAGGCACCCAAGTTCTGGTTATCGCTCTCGAACTCAGTGTCCGCGACGGCGAAACGCCCCAGCGTATCCAGGGGGAAACGTGCGATGAACTGATCGCTGGTATTGCGCGAAGGCCAACGGCCAGTCATGAGTGAATAGCGTGCGGGGCCACAGACGGTCGAGGCGGCGAAGCCCTCGGTAAAATTGATCCCGGTGTTCGCCAAAGCGTCGAGAGTTGGTGTGTTGACAGCGCGATCGGAGTCGAAGCCGAAGTGCTGACCCGCGGCCATGTCATCGACGTTGATGATGATGATGTTTGGCCCGATAGCGGCAGTTTGCGCCACTACCTCGTAGTAGATTGAAGTCGCGGTCGCTACCAATTGAAGCTTGCGGTCGGCAGGCAGATCGAAGTTGCGAGTTCGGAAACCGGCGGTGTCGGAGAAGCCGTCTTCATTGCCGCTACCAAAACCAGGGCCAGTCAGAGTGCCGAAATTAACGAGGATAAACTGTTCGCCGACAGTGAAGCTTCCGCTGTAGTTGGAACCATCGAGGATCCACTCGTAGCCGATTTCGAGATCCAACGTGCCGCTGTCCAGTTCGAGCGGACTGCTGCCGCTATTATCGGGAAGAGTGAGCACCGTGGCGGCGCTGCCGATGGTAAATACGCCGCTGCCGCTGTGAGCGAGGGAAGCCGAAGATCCTTGCATGACTAGGTTTACTTCCGATTCCAGCACCGCGCCGATGCTCATGGAGTCGATGGAGAGACTACCGCTGCCATTGATAGTCAGCGAGCCGTCAAGGATTTCTAATGCCGCAGGGCTGCTGGCCACGACGCTATTCAAAATGACCTCGTAGCCGTTGATGATCGCATCGTCCGGAGCGGCAGGCACTCCGTTGGGATTCCAGTTCAATGGATTGGTCCACAGGCCGTCACCAGAGCCATTGTCGAAACCGGGTTCGCTGGAATCCGCAGTGAGGGTGAAAGAGAAACCGGCGATGGCGGCGCCGCCAGTCAACCCGATGTCGTCGATTTCGCGGAAGGTCAACGAATCGCCATCGACCAGGGTGATGCCGCTCAGTGCGTTCGTACCTGCCGAGCTCGATAGGTTTGGAAAGTCGTTGTCGATGCTGCCGTTCGAGACTTCAATGTCACCATTGTTCCCCTCAGCATGAGACCAATCGGTTAGGTTTAAAGCAACGCCCACTGGCGCGGTCAGCGTCCAGGTCAGGGTCTCTGGAGTCGAGTTGACGTTACCGTCCCCATAATCCTTGCCATCCACTCGATTACCGTTTTCACCGGAAATTCCGATCCCGCCGCCGTCATTTTCAGTAATCGTGAGGTTGCCGTTTCCACCGCTTGGGCTTCCGACCAAAGTGAAACTCTGCCCCAGCAATGCGGCATCACCGACGGAGCCGGCTGAAGCGTTGTCCCATTCATCAACCGTAGCTTGGAAAACTGTATTGGTGCTACTTGTGGAGGCGTCGAGGGCGATCACGCCGGCTCCATCGATGCTGAAGTCTAAAGTGATGGTTGCGGAAGCAGATCCAGGGGTAACGAAAGGAGGCATCGGCCCGAAGCCAGTGCCAGTATTGGCGAAGCTCACCACCACGTCTGTGGCGGTCGGCGTGGCTGGCACCAAGTCAAAGGTCAAGCCGCTGAGCTTGAAGCCCTGGGTGACGGTGCTCACGCTTGATGCAATACTAAAAGTTTCGTCAACGCTTTGAGCCGAAACGTCGATCGTGCCGCTGCTGCCGGATGGTGTATAAGGCGTACTATTCAGCGCAATGCCACCGTTTGTGAGTCCAGCGTAGTTGACTCCCTGCAAGAGGAAATCTGAGCCACTCGCCGCAACGGTTGCGGTGATGATCTCGTTAATGCCACTGCTGTTTGCATCGATGATTTGAGCGTTGCCACCTCCCGCCGCAAGACCGCTACCGGTATTATCAATACGTAATGTGCCAGAACCAGTTTCCGAGAGTGCGATCGAGAAGCTCTGGCCCCACATCGCGGGATCGCTCACCGTACCAACTGCCCCATCAAAGTCATTTACATAAGTAGCGGGGTCGGGATCGGTGCAGGAGGCGTCGAGCGTCACATTGCCAGAAGCATCGACCGTGAAGGCCAGCGTGATGTCCCCAGTGTTCTGTGTGGCACTGCCACCTGCGACATAGCTATGGCTGAAATCGACGGTGACCTGAGCTTGAATCACGCTTGAGGATGCGAGCCAAACAGCGGAAGCTAAAACCGGGAGACGACGAAACAAGGATGGGGAATTCATAGTGATAATTTCAGGGCGTGCCTGCGTGGCTATAGGCGGGGGTGGGGTAAGGTGAAATCGTGGCCAGCTTGTTTCAGCGTAATGGCACTGCCGATCAAATCTGGGAATTTCGAAGTATTAACTTTCAAACTCCTAAATCTTTAAAAGAAAAACGCTCACGGCAAGATTAAACGTTTTTATTTTGGCGTATATAAGTAAGCTTGCCTATCTTTTGGTTAATTTCTGATAGCGGCTGCTTCGATCTCAGCAGTCGCATTAATTTCGAGTTTTTGGCTCTCGTTTTATCTGAGCAAGTTGTTCGCTAAGCTCTGCGACCCGTTCAGGGTAGCGCAACCATAGGTTATTACGTTCGCCTGGATCGTCCTTTAAATTGTACAGTTGTCCTTTCGCGCCACTGCTATCGTCAGCGGCTTTTGGGGAGAACCCGCCCGATCGGAGGCTGTCGATTAGTTTCCAGTCACCCGAGCGAATCAACATCGTGTTGTTTGCGGCCATCACGATAGGGCCACGGATCGGGTCGTCCTCTGCGTGCTCCCCAAGCAAAACGGGATAGAAGCTAAAACTGTCGGGCCCTGCGTTCTCAGGTAATTCGGCCGTAGTTATATCTGCGAAGGTGGCTAGCAGGTCCGTGAAGCAAATGGTTTGTGTGCTCGTCGAAGCAGCCTGTATACGACCTGGCCAACTGACGATGAAAGGCATCCGATGCCCGCCTTCCCATGCGTCCCCCTTCATTCCGCGCAGAGGCCCCGAGGAATCATGCCCGTATTTTTTTCGGTCTGCTTCATACCAAGTGGGACCGTTGTCGGAGGTAAAGATCACCAGTGTGTCTTTAGTCATATCGGCGTCTTCCAGCGCGCTCAAAACCCGTCCTACATGCGCGTCGACCATGTGCATGAAGTCGCCGTACAGATCCACACGCGTGCTACCCACAAATTCCTTCGAGGGTAACCATGGCGTATGCGGTGCCGGATAGGCTAGATAGAGCAAGAGAGGGCTGTCTGTTTTCGACGCTTTGTAGTCTCGGATCACGCCAATGGCTTCTTCGGTGAAACGAGGGAGCACTTCATCTAATTTTAAGTCGGGCGCAATCGCGCCGCCACGCCAGAATTTGCCTTGGTTGCGGTACCAACCCTCACTGTTGTTCGCCTCAATTGATGAGGTCGGCGGCATCACCGACCGATCTCCCCGAATGTAAAAATAGGGCGGGATGTCAGTGGACGCACGGATGCCGAAGAAGCTCTCAAAACCGCGGTCGATCGGGCCGCCTGTTAACACTCCGGTATAGTCGTCTTCGGCGTCCTGTTTAAATCCTAGATGCCATTTTCCGACCATGGCGGTCTGGTAGCCTTGAGTTTTCAAAAAGGAGGCGATGGTGACTTCATCCTCCTTGATGACTGGTTCGGTCTGCCACTCAAAGGTCGTGCGAAAGGGGTAGCGCCCAGTCAGCAAGCCGTAGCGCGACACATGACAAAGGGGGCCCGGCGCGTGCGCGTCGGTGAAGCGCATCCCACTGGCTGCAAGCCTATCAATCTGTGGCGTTGGGATTTTGGACTCTGGGTTGAAACAAGCCAGATCTCCATACCCCATATCATCCACCAGAATAATCACTACATGAGGATTTACTGAGGAAAAAGCTTCTGCACTGTGCAGCAATAGAATCATCCAAGCAGTGAGGAGGTGAAGGGTGTGTCTCCTTCCACTACGGCGACTAAAATCTGGGATATCATTACGCATTTCGATGCCCTATTTTGAGACGCCGTCAGCGCTTTGTTTTAGCATCGCTTTGGATTCCCAATGAAATGACGTACCGTCAACCACAAGGTGCAGCTCATTACGGCTCGGCAAAGGCTGGGCGAAATGCTTCGGCGCAGCTGCATTCAACTGTTTTAGCCGCCTTGCATGTTGAGGGTTCGAAGCCAGGTTGTGCCACTCGTTTGGATCCTGCTTCAATTGGTACAGTTCCTCTCCGCCATCGGCGTAATGAATGTAGCGCCAGTCGCGGTTTATAATCGCGTATTCGTTCGGCTTCATGCCAGGTAATAACACATTGCGGTCCTCCGCGGTCGCGGGTTCTTGGAGCACCGGCACTAAAGAGATGCCATCCCGTTGCTGTGTGTCGGCGACACCCGCAAGCTCCGTCACCGTTGGAAAAAGATCGATCAGACTGACGGTGGCTCCGACATTTTCTCCACGCGCAATCCCCGGACCCGCGACTATAAAAGGAACGTTTGAAGTCCGTTCCCAGAGCGTGTGCTTGCCCCAATCGAATTTCTCGCCGTGGTGGTAGCCGTGGTCACTCCACAGGACTACGATGGTATTGTCGGCGTTGGGGCCAGATTCGATCGCGTCGAGCACGCGCCCCAACATAGCATCTGCATAAGAGATGCACGCGAGGTAGCCGTGAATCGCATCTTCGACAGCGTCCAGGCTTTCGAGCCTTCGGTGGTGAGCGCTGCGCGCCTGCTTCGCCCTGCGAACTGCTGCAGGCAGATCTGCGAGATCATCTTCTTTACAGTCGGGTGCCTTGATCTTTTCGGCATCGTAGAGATCGAAGTATTTTTGGGGAGCGTAATTCGGGAAATGAGGGGTGTAGAGGCCGACCGCCACAAATAGTGGCTTTTCGTGCTTTTGGCGCAATAAATCACAAGCCCACTCGGTACGGATCGTATCGGCCATTTTCTCCTCGTTCTCGTTTTTAACCGCGCCCCACTCTAGGAAGAAATTGTTTGCCGGTTTACGGTCATGGTTGAAAATACTGTTAGGATAGGGTTGGGGTAAAATGGCCATGTCGGTATCCCAGCTCTCAAGTGGCCAGCCCCGATTTTTCTGCCCATCGGCGCGAACGAAGAACTCATCCCAGCCGCGTAGGTCAACGAAACCCGCGAGGTGATGGAAAAGTTTGCCACCACCATGCGTGGCATAACCTCCCCGCTGAAGAATCAGTTGCAGTGGGGGCAGCTCAGGCAGGCTGTGGAAGTAGACCTGAGTCGTGTAGCATCCCGTTGTCGTGGCATGGTGCCCAGTGAAAAGAGCTGTCCGAGAGGGCGCGCAGAAGCTTCCTGCCGTGTGGGCGTTAGTGAAGTTAACCCCAGACGCGGCGAGCCGATCCATGTTTGGGGTGATCGCCTGTTCGTAGTCAAGTGCACCGACCCAGTCGTTCATGTCGTCCACCGCGAGGAAGACGATATTCGGAGGTGTTTCAGCCGTCAGCGACATGCTGGTAAGCGAGAAAAGGAATATTGCAATCAACGAGAGCTTGGGAAGTTTTGATGTGTTCATGGGGTACTTGATTCTAAATGAGCCTACAGATTAAATTCAAAATATGTAAAAATCGCTTAGAGATCGTATTGAATTAGCTAGGTTGACGAATCTTTCATTATGAATCTAGCGATTGATTTTTATGCAGACTGGCAAATTAAAATGAGTCGATTTTGGCGGGATGACATATCAATACTTATGCGCAAATGCCGGGTGCAAATCATTGCAGTGCCGTCCTTCGATGTAGAATGTCGTATGGTTAATCTATTTAAAAATTTTAGCGAAGGGTTGAAATCTGAGTTACCTTATATTATTGTTATATCATCTTTAAACTTAAGTGGTTAAATTGCTTTAACCAAACTGGTAGGATTCAGGGGCATCAAAACTTATGGAGTCAGCTATCATTATTAATATGAGTATTGCTTTTATTCTTGATAGAGTAAACGTTTATCCTTTGATTTTTTTAAAAATCAGTTTACTATTGTAATCAAGGTTAAACCCAAAGCCCACAGTTATTGATTCCCGCGTCCTATGTTGCCCACAATCCATAAAAACAAAAATTCCCATCCTAAAGACGGATTTGCACTGGTGATCAGCCTTTCGTTGATGGCCTTTGTGCTCTTGCTGATTCTGTCAATTTCCACTTTAGTCCAAGTCGAAATTTCATCCGCACAGATCAACCAAAAACGACTCGAAGCCGAGTTAAATGCTTATCTAGGCATGCAAATGGCATTGGGTGAGCTGCAAAAGACGCTGGGGCCGGACCAGCGGGTTTCGGCCACTGCCAATTTATTTGAAGCTGATTCCGCACGTGGCAACACGGTCGGCGTGTGGGCTTCTGCGGATGTAGCCAGCTTAGGGCAAGAGGAGGGTGACTTGATTACTTGGTTGGCCTCCGATGCGGTCGACAGCAACGGTGAATTTCAGACTGACTATGAGAAACAAGAGCCATCCTCTGGCGTGATTCTTGTGGGCGTAGGATCCGTGACAGATCAAGACGAAAACGGTGTCGCGGATGACCTGACTCAGCAAGTCGTGATCGATCTTACGAATACCAGTATTGAGCAAAATGGCCGCACTGCCGGCCAATATGCGTGGTGGGTCAGCGACGAAGGAACCAAGGCACGGATTAATCTCGACCGCAACCAGCAAGATAATAAGCAGCGCTCGGTGCTCGAGGCTGGTAGTTCCAGTGTTGCCAATGCCGCCGCGCTGGCTGGGCTCCAGAATCTATATTCGGGCGTTGGAGAGCCCATCGTCCCGCTGTCTAAACTCACTGAAATCGATGACCTCGATCTCATTGCGGGCGCAACTGATTCCATTTCCAAGGATTACTTCTACGATCTCACCACTTGGAGCAACGGCGTCCTAGCCGACGTAAAAAACGGTGGCCTTAAAAAAGACCTGTCACTGGCTTTTGAGATGAGCGATGGCCGCTTTAATGCCTCAGGATTTGCGGCTGGCGGTGCGTCCACCATCAATGCCCCAGGCTTTGGCAGGGTGCAGCCCGTGTTTGAATTACCTGCAAATGGTACGCCTGCCTATGGCCCAGTCTGGCACCTGCTGCGCGACTATTATCGCCTCTATCATTTGATGGACAACCCGATGAGGTCTCCCACACTGGACGCGCGCGTATTTGGACCAAATGTCAATCATGGCGAATCCTCACTCGCTCTCAATTCTGAACTCACGAGTTCCCCTGTTGCCTTAGATAAACAACCAGCGATTCTCTTCGCTGGTGGTAAGGCGAAGTTCTACAATCAAGGATATAATAATGGCCCAGTTGGAGGAGGGGTAACTCAGTTTAAGCCATTTCGGCATGCACATCCGGATTTTAGCAAATCAGCACTGGATTTTGCAATGCGCGAGGTGGACCCCTTGCGACTGGGTATTACGGGAGATCCACTGCGGGGTGGTGGAACCAGCGTGAGCGGCACCACTATGCCAGTGATGGTGACGGGCAATTACATGCCGTATATGATCCGTTTTGTCGCTGAAATGGGGATTTGGTTTTCGGATTACAGCGGCCCAGAGATAGAAGCAGATACGGATTATGTTCATTTGAATGAAACGACACGAGAGTCTTTTGTGCTGCATAATCCTTACAATGTCACGATTGGTCACACTGAAATCGGGGTCGATTGTTTTGGCTTCGACATTCAATACAGCCTAGAAGACCCAAACGGGGCACTGGAGCCGTTTTACAAGCGTAGTAATGGTGATCCTACATATAACACTATTCAGCAAGAAAGTGAACGCCAGATTCGGTTGCGTAGCGGCTCTTTTGCACCCGGTGCAATCAAGAGCTATGCGGCAAATAATTACGGAAACAACTCAGGGGCTACCGTCGATTATGCCACTGAAGGAGCAGATCCTGATTGGCATCATTATAAATTCGCTAATCCAAATACAGTAAGCGACTTGGTTTTTAAGCGCCCCGCAGCTCCCATACCCCCTGTGACTGCACCGACATATTATGCCCTTAACATTCATGGAGCGACGATGCATCAAGCTCTGACCAATACGCCGTACCACAATACGGATGAATACAGCGTGACTTCTATATTCATTGCGACCTATCTGAAGCAAACTGGCAATGCTGCCTTTGACGGCATCTACCTACGTGACCGCTGGCCGCTGGCCTCTGTCGTTGACACGGCGCTACTGTTACCAGGAAGGGGATCTTTTTCAAAAAAACCAGGGAGTGGGTTCCGTATGTTTCCTGATTCCGACCGTCCAGATATTACGGAGAACTTTATTAACACTTACACAACATCACAAAATTCATTCCCCACAGCTACTTTTGATTTTCAATTAAAGCCTGCGGAATATGACATACTAGATATTCGCTACCCTGCCTTTGCGAGATCGAACCCGTTAGCGCCAGTAAAAGATAATA
>JBLHTV010000004.1:0-29545 GCA_047627755.1 Lentimonas sp.
CTGGCCGTCCGTTTGGCGAGTTTAACGACTCTGCAGCTCGACCAGCAGCGACGCCCGAAGCATCGAAAATGTATCTGCTCAGATAGTAACCACACCTGCAGCTGACGTCCGCCGGCGGTGTCGACCTGTATGGTGTTGAGTTAAGCTCTTGAAGGGCGGTATTACTGATTCAGCACTGCCGCTTCCCAAGCCTCGAGCAGAGCAAGATAATGCGACGCTCTTTCAGGCAGGCGCTGAGATAAATCGTTCGATTCGGACGGGTCCTGCAGAATATTAAAAAGTCGAATTTTGCCTCTCTGCAAATGCGCTTTCCATTGCTTGTCGCGCAGAGTGGTCCAGCCCGGTCGATCGTTCCAATAGTGTGGCTCTACACGCTTGATCGATTGCCCCGCCAACGCTGCAACTAGATTTTCCCCATCGAGGTTTTGAGGGGTTTCGGCGCCGACCAGCGCTGCGATGGTCGGCAGTAGGTCGACTCCGGTAAAGATCGTCTCGGAGTTTATTTTCCCGCCAGGCACCTTACCGGGCCAGCGCACGAAGAACGGCACGCGCGTCCCTCCGTCGTGTAAGGAAATCTTGCGGTCTCGAAACGGTCCAGATGAGCCTACGCAATTCAGCAGGGTGGGGCGTTCCTTAATACGTTTAGCCAGTTGATCACGATTGTGAACGCCTCCGAGCGGCGGTGGGCCATTATCGCTGGAGAAGACAATCAGCGTGTCCTCATCGATACCTAAGTCTTCGAGTGCCTGCAGCAGGCGGCCAAGCTGATTATCTAATTCGGTTACATCTGAGCAGTAGGCGCGCATCGCTGCCTCGAGGTCGCCTTGCGTGCTAATCCACCTCAGGAAGTCCCGCATCAGGGGATTCTCGAAGTCTTGAATGTCGACTCTAAGATCGCGATAGGGCTCCAGCATGTCCGCGCGCGGATCAATGTAGGAATGGGTCGGATAGACCCAAAGATTTAGGTAAAATGGCGACTCAGCTGCTTTTTGCCTTCCGATGAAATCAATCGCTAAATCAACGTAGCGCTGAGTCGTATTCTCGCGCCAGTGTGGTTGATCACGTTCTTCCTTGGTCCAACCTTCCTCTTTACCGTTGTGGATAAAGTCTTCATCGACTCCATACGCTGCAGCAGTTGGAGCATTTGGCCCTTTACCGCTCATATGCCATTTTCCAAAATGAGCCGTCGTATAGCCGACACTTTTTAATGTCTGGTAAAGGTTGGGCGCCTGCGCGTCCATTCTAAGGGACTTTTGGAAATAATGCGCCGGATAGCGACCACTCATCAGCGCGTAGCGACTCGGCGCGCACCAAGCGGCACTCATGTAGGCATTTTGAATCGTGAGCCCCTCGGCGGCCAAGCGATCGATGTTGGGGGACTTTACATAGGGATGCCCGTTCACTGCCAGATCTCCATAGCCTAAGTCATCGCACAAGATAAATATAATATTCGGTCGCGTGTCTTTCGTCGGCGAGGCTTCAGTGGCGCAGGCGCTGAGAGGCAAAAGCGCGAAGACCGCCAAGGCGAGCAGATGAAGTGTGGGGCTCATCGGTTTATTCATTTTCGTTTTAAATCAATCGAGAAAACGTTTATTTTATATTGATTGCTGATTGGTATTGTCAAGTGGGCGGAGGCCTCAAGGAGCATCGTTGAATAATCGTGAGGGCCGAGAAGTCGTGCAACGAAGCTCAGGCAACACGCGTTTTACTGAAAGCCAAAATTCACTCCAGCCAGTTTGTCTCACTCAATACACTCTGCCCTAAAATCTGATGACTCAGCTCTAACCGTTGATGGTAGTCTCAATTTGTAGAACTGCGCAGAAGCGCTTGGGAGGTGTTCAAAGTAGGTGAGTTATTTGAGCTTAAATTTGATAGGATACTCGTCCGCTGGCACCACTGAGATTTCTTTACTGGTTGAAAAACGTGGCTCGTTGCTGGGTGGGAAATCAGAATTTCCATATTTTTCTTGATAAGCCTGTGGGGTGACATACCTAGACTCACCGTTTCCAAGCGCAGCTATACTATCGAGATGAGCATTTGATGAGATGCCCAATCCGATCGTGTGGATGACGGGGATTTTCTTACCCTGAAGCTTGAGTTGTTCGACCATTAGGCGAATTTGCGTAATGCCTCGAGCTTCGCTACACTGGCCATCGGTCATGAAGAAAATCGTGTCTGGGATCGGATCCATTGTGAGTGCCATATACATCGGTACATCAAAGATGGTGCCGAACAGGGTGGGTGTCTCGCGGATTGCTTTGAGTGCCCTTTTTCGTGCCGAAGAATCAGCACTGAAATAACGAGCTCTGGGTAAGCGGCTCCACTTCTTTGGGCGGAAGGAAGCAGCTGAGGCACCTGGCGAACCTGCTGCAGCACTTGTAACCCAATTATCTGCGGACTCCCGAACGTCATCCATGCCCGGCCAGGTCGGTCCGGCAAAGAAAATTAATCCAAAATTGACCTCTAGCGGTAGCTCTTCGATCACTCGAGTGGCTTCCCTGCGCATAATCATCTCTTTTCCTGATTCCTTTAAAGAATTCGAGAAATCGATGACAAAGACGATGTGTTTGCCACCGCCTGAAATGCCGAAGAAGTCGATCTTAATATCCAAGTCGAAACCTGCACCATCACCAAAGCCATCGCCGAAACCTTTGCCAGCACCGTCGCCGTCTCCGGCGCCACGAATGCGGACGTCACTGCGGGGATTGGATATATTGAGGTCGATATTATCGAGGCTCAAGTCGGAGGGAATCTGCGCGATGATCGGAATCGGCAGTGGGGCGGCGGATTGCTGCTGTGAGCGCTTCATCTTGATCTTATATTCCCGCTTCATCGGGTCGATGCTTTCTGGAATGGCCGGGGCCTCCAGTTGCGGTTCGGGAGCCTTGAGGCGGTCAAAGATCACCATGCCTCCAAAAAAGGCGCCAATAACAAAGTGAATGGCTAAACTAATACCAATGACCATTGCCAGGCGGCTTCCGGTAAACCAGCGGAGATAAAATGGACGGGTATCAGACATAACTCTAAAGAGGGTGGCTATTCGCCTGAGGCGAAGGTGACGGAGGTTACTTGCGCCTCTACGCAAGCGTTCATGACATTCACAATCGCCTGCTGCTCAGTCATCTCGTCCGGGTTGATGAGAATCAGGGTTTTAAAGCCTGCTCGCTCGGAGGAGGCGCGAATTTGTGTCAGTAGTCCGACTAGCTCGGGCAGTTGGAATCCCGCAGGATCGCCCAGCGGAGCACCGTTGAATAGGATGCCACCATCAGACAATATGTCGACTAGGTGTTCTTCCGGCAGTGGTGTATCAGGCGCGGCAGGGACACTGGTGGGCAACTTAATGCCCAAATCAGCCTCTTGCTTCATGATCGTGGTGGTGACCATGAAGTAGATCAATAAAAGGAAAACCACGTCGATCATCGCGGTTAGATCCACGCGGTCTTTGGTCTTTAAATAGGTATCTGTCGCTTTCATATCCTACTATTTATCGCTTTGATAGGTCGCGAAAATGATGTCCACCGCACCAACTTCTGCGCAGGCGGTCATGACATCGCGGGTGTGAGTGAAGTGGGTGAGGGAGTCGACCCGTAAGAGCACTTGATAGTCTCTTACGGTGCGCATTCCTTCAGTTACAATCGCTTTCAGGTCTTCGATCGAGACTGCTTGCGTGCCGAGGTAGATCTGACCGTCTGGAACCACTGTGATGACTTCGCGATTTTCCTGCGTTTCAGGCACATTGGCATTCGAGGCGACGGGAACTTCGATCGGTTTCTTCTGAGCGGTCACCACATTGGCAACTGTCATGAAGAAAACGATCAAGAGGAAGACGATATCGATCATCGGAGTGAGATCGGGCTCGTCGTCGTTATCTGGTAATTCCCATTTCATTCTTTATAAGGCTTAAGCCGAAGGATCGGAGGGATTTTCGTGGCGGTCTGTTACGTCCCGAAGTATGCGGCCGAGCACCTGCGAAACCGAGGCGGCGATTTTGCCGTATTTATTCTTAAAGAAGAAGTAAGCGATCAGAGCGGGGATCGCCACCATCAAACCACTCGCGGTCGTCACCAGTGCTTCGGAAATGTTATTGGCGAGTAGCTCGGGGCGGCCCATTCCTTGTTCAGAGATG
The DNA here is from genome assembly GCA_047627755.1 of Lentimonas sp. Taxonomy (GTDB): domain Bacteria; phylum Verrucomicrobiota; class Verrucomicrobiia; order Opitutales; family Coraliomargaritaceae; genus Lentimonas. Next base: position 4,127 of record JBLHTV010000004.1, read on the forward strand.
GTACGGAATGCTTTAACCATACCGCTAACTGTTCCCAGTAGACCGACCATTGGCGAAACCGACGCAATCACCTGTAGGTAGTTGACGAAGACAAACGGACGAGCCAGTTCCACCGAGGCAGCTTCGTTGAACGCTTGATCGATCTTATCAGGGTTGAAATTTCCGCGCTCTGTGGTCTGCAGTCCACTGCGTAGGATATTCATTACAGGTCCCTTGTTTTGATCACATGCTTCGATCGCAGCGGCAAAGTCGAGTTTATCAAGAGCGGGTGTCACTTCGTTGTCGATCGTAGCCTGATTGATGATCGCGTTTTCGCGTACATAGAGCCCGTTATAGATCACCAAGCCCATGGTCGCAATCGAGAATATCAAAAGTGGGTACATCGCGAGGCCACCTTGCTTGAAGGCGCCCATCAGTGTGGCGTCTCCTGCAGGAGCTAGTTCGGCGCTCTCTGTAGTGGCAGGCGCTGCATCCTGTGCAGTCATTGTCGTATACGGCAAGAAGCTGAGGCAGAGTAATAGGAGCAGCCAGCGGTAGCCGCGATTGGATTTTTGGGATTGTCTATTCATAAGTCTGTTTAGGGTTGAAGTTGTATGCGTTCGTAGGCCTCGCGGGCGATTTTTGACCAGTTTGAATTCGGAAAGAATTTAGCAGTCTCGTCGTAAACAGCGGCTGCGGTTTGCATTTCCTCAATCGCCTCGTAGGCGACCCCGGAACGATACATGAGCTCGGCGATCCACGGATCGATCGGGCGGGCATACGCAACGCCCTCGCTGATTGTTTTCATGGCAAGCGGGAATTGCTCCCTTTTCAGGTAGTAGGTGCCGAGGATGAGTTGTTGCAGCGAAAATAACGGCTTACCTGGTTTGATTTGTTCGACTTGTTGTTGGAACAAGTGGTCATCTTTAAACATTCCCAAGTAGATCCCACAGTAGTAGGACCAGTAGGTCGCTTCAAGGTCACGGCTTTCCGGGTTGCTGGCCAAACGGTCGTAGAGGGTCTTCGCGGACTCATAGTTTTCGTGGTCGCGAATAGTACCAGCTGTTTCTAGGACTGCATTCAAGTTGGCTAGGTTGATCGATTCAATCGGGATCTCCTCGAGTGTGGCCGAAGCCAACTCGTAAGCCTCCTCATCGGCAAGTTTGCCAGAAAGGAGGATCGCCAACTGCTCGAACTCTGGGTCGAGATTCTTAAGGTTGATATTTTGCAGTAACAGCAGCGCTTGTTCGTAGCTCTCGGCGAGAATTAAGGCTTCGAATAGCTTTTTGACTGCCTCGTGAAAGATCGAGTTTTCCCGAGGAATCGGGAGGAAGCGAACCATCGGGAAATTACGTTCGCGGATAATATTCAACTGCTGTCGATTCAGCGTTTCTTTGACGATGGCTCCGATTGCTTGATTATAATCATCGTCGACCAGAATACGAAATGAAATCTCACCAAGCTGAGCGAGTGGGATCGAAGCTTCACCCATGCCATTGCCGATTTGGAAGATGACTTGTTCGTTCTCGATACCAGTCAAGCGCATCTTGCTCTGCGTGTTGCCCCTGATTTGAACCACGTCTAGTGGCTGTTCCATCAGTGCCTTGGCCTGTTCCAGCGCAGCGGCCTGATGATTGATCTGGGCACTCAGTGGCACCGACCCGATCGAAATGGCGAGCAAAGACGTGACGGCCAAGCCTGTGAATAGTTTATACATTGAGTGAATCATAACGGCGTTTCACCTCATTAAAGTTGCTTAGTAATTCTGCGTTTGTAAGAGCCATGAACTCGAGGTAAACATTTTTCGCAGATTCCAGTTCGTTCATCGATTCGAGGAGTTTGCCATCCGCGTAGAGAGCCTTGCCAGCCCATTCGGGGAACTGGCGGTAAGAGAGGTAAGTGCGCTCATAGTAGCCATGCGCTTTGAGGGTTTCGGTGCGTGCTTCAAAACATTGGCCGATTTTGTAGCAGGCCTCTGCCCAAGTGAGCCCGCGCCAGTCACGCACTTGCAGGATACTTTGATACTGTTCCAGTGCCTGCTCATACTGTTTCGCTTCCACATAGAGCTCACCAATACGAAGCGCCATCATCGAGGCCTTAGGCCAAACTGGATTCTCATTGATGATTTGACGGAATGCAGCGATCGCACCATCGCGGTCACCATCGCGCATCAGTAGTTCTGCTTGGACTTGCTGAGCATCTGGCACTGCGAGGGAAAATGGATGTTTGCTGAGTACTTCAGCGACGGCGAGTCGAGCGAGTTCAGGTTCGAACTCCAGCTGTTTCATCGCAATCCATGCCAGGGTCGCTGGGCTCGCATCGGGCAGATCATTCACTGTGACTTCAACTGTATCGGGTGCCAGTATATTCAATGCATCGAATGCCACTAAGAGGCGTAACAGCAGGGTGCGTTGGTCTTTTTCTTTAGCAACCCAGTAGAGTTCGGTGAAGCGCTCGCGGGGCGGGTTGGTTGGGAAGCGATCCAGCAGGCCTTTCACCTCGTCGAGTTTTGATTCAAGGATGGATTGTGCTTCAGGCAGGATCGAGCGATCGTAGCGGACCGGCGCACTCAGCTGAATTTCCTCGTCTGTCTGTGGCATCTCACGACTGCTCAAGCCTGCTCGCAGCGTTTCGTCGCGTAACAGCAGATCAACGATTTTCTTTGAGAGATTCGGATTTTCTAGGCGGTGTAAGTGTAAGGCTTTGCGATCTTCCACCATTTGCAGGCGGAAGTGTGGGTCTTCCAGGATCTTCTGCAGAAAGGCGAGCGTGGCTGTATAGCGGTCGCGGTAGCTTTCGTATTTGGTAACGTAGCGCAGTAATATCGGATCAACTCCCTCCGCCCCTGGTTGGTTGCCGTAGGTCTTAATGGCTGCGAAATAAGACGCCAGCATACGCGCAGGCTCGCCGAGTATCTCGTAAACTTCACCGATCCGGTAAATGGCGCGTGACAGATTTCCGTCTTCGCTGAATTTCTGCGAGTAGCCCTCAAGCAGCGGAATGATTTCTTTCAAACGATCATTCGCTTCTAGCAGGCGTGAGCTCTCGAAGTAAGCGTGATCGATCAAATTCATTTTTGAGGTATAGTTTTCGACGCTAGCATAATGCGCGAGCGACTCTGGCACCTGTGCGTTGATCGCTGCGATGTCACCGAGGAACACTTCGGCTTCGCCTCGCAAATGATTGTCCGGGTAGTCGCTCACCCAGCTGTTGAATAGGGTCTCGGCGGCGGCATAGTTGCCCAACCCGAAGTCACAGACACCGATGCGGAAGCGGGCATCAGTGTAGAAACCACCGTTCTTGAAGTGATCAACGACGAATTGAAAGTGTCCACGTGCGCTTTCAAACTCTTGCTTTACGACTTGCGTGATCCCGATCCAATAGTGGGCACTCTGCCCCATTGGAGCCTGCGGGTGCGTCTTAACGTACGCTCCGAGTTCACTTTCGAGGGTGTCCAATTGTTCCAGTCGCGTCCAGGCAAAGCCCATGAAGTGAACCGCGCTCGTTGCATAGGAATGCTCCGGGTATTCACGCATAAACTGCCGACCGTGGAGGTGCACTTGCTGGTAATTTTCGAGTTGAAAGTAGGCAGTGATCAGCTTGACGAAAACCGCAGTTCGATAGAGTCGGTAATTGGGCACCACCAAATAATTTTCTCCGAGTTCAAGTACCTCTTTAATATAGCCGATGTCGCTCGCTTTGATAAAAGCCGCATAGTGAAATAGTTCCGCATTCTCGTCTTCGGGATGTTCGCGCACCAAGCGCCCATACGCAAAGAATGCATCGTAGCGGCGCTCCATGCGGTCCAGATTGCGCGCTCGGTGGTATTTGAGTGCCGAAGTGTAGGATTTTTGCTTGTTGAGCTCGGCGACGAATTTGGTGGTGCGCTGTATTTCGTAGCGCAGGTCTTCTGGTGAATCTACTTGTTGGAGCACATACCATTTCTGGCGGGACTCATGTTCAGCCAGTTTCTGCTCGTTGAAGGCGATAATGTCTTCAAGTGTTAGGCACAGGAAATAAAGGTAGTTCGCCTTGATGAAATCGCTTTGATCAGAAAACTGATTGCCAAGTTTAAACAGCGAAAGATTGAGTTCAGGGTCATAGCGATCATCTCCGCTACGTGAAAGGATCGGAATGAACTCAAGCATCCTTTCCGGCTTTTTTTGAACCTCGTAGCTGCGGATTAAGTAGATCGCCGCCTCGATACGTGTTTTGTCATCAATCAGAGTCACATCGTAAAGTTGACGAAAGCGAGGCTCTCCGATGACCCATTCCTGCTTGATCGCATGCACCAGGCAGAGGTTGGTTAACCAGCGATTACGATAAGTTGCCGAATATTTACCTTCACGGATGCCTTGTAGGCCGTCGATCAGCACTGGCTTGAGCTCGTCCCATTCCTTGTCCGCCATAAAAATCTGGATTTTGTAGGTGAGGGCTTCCGCGCAATAGACATTCGTGGGGTAGCGCTTGAGTAGGCGCTGCGCAAAGTCGAAGCATTGCTTGCGATCAGGCTGCTGGCGCAATTTGACGAACTGATTGTAATGGAAGCGCGCCAGTAGGGAATAGCACTGTGCCAGAAGAGGGTCGAGCCTCGGGTCTGGCTCTGCTTCGATCCGCCTTACCAATTCCAGCATGTAAGGAAGCACCGTACCTGTATCCTGCCCTTTGATCGCCGTCGTCAGCGACTCTAAGCTCATGCTGCCGATCGATTCTCGGTTCTGCGCCTGCAGTGGCACGCAGGATAACATTAGTAAGGCACAAAGGCACAACTGAGTGCGAAACGAAAAGTTTAATCTAAAAGGGGAGTGCATTTGAGGCGATGGACTAAAGTAGTCGAATAAACGTTTAATTTACTGCCAATTCCTATGACTGCAATATAAAACTTAAGATATCCTTTGCCATTTAATTGCTGGTGAAAGTTCCTGACTGTCCTGTTGCAATCAAATGCAGATCTTTCTAAAAAAAAAGATTGACTAAACGTTTACCTGCATTACTATGGTTCGTAATCTATTTTCAAATTCGCTTAACCTGACTGTCTGGTTTGGAAGCGTGTCAACATCAACCAAAACCTCATACTCCTGTGAACGAAACCAAAATCCCCTCCACCACCTCGCGCCGAACGGTAAAACGTTTTGGCTCTATAGCACGCCTGCTGGCGATTTTTTGCGCCACCGCGCTCGGCTTCCAAGCCAACGTCGCCACGGCACTTCCTGCTCTGTATGTCCACTACGATGCGTCAGATGCGGCTAACGTGACGGTTGATGGAAGCGACGTTGTCACCAGTCTGACAGATTTGTCCGCACCAACTACCACAGCTTATGATGCCACCAAAGTAGGTGGAGCAGGTACTTTGTTCTATTCTGATCCAGGGAACCTGAGTCCAACTGGTCTAAAGGGTGTCGACACCAACAACGGCCCTCACAATAAGTTGTTAGTTCTGTCTAACGCGGAACAGGAAGCTTTACTGAACTTCCCAGGCGCGGCTTCCAGCAAAACTGGGTTCGCTGCTTTGGTGGTCTTTAAGGCGGATATCGTTGCAGGCAGCACCCGCAACCTCGTGCTGGCCTCGCATGGAAATGCGAGCACGTCTCCAGGTAGCTTCATCATGAAGTATGAGAACGGTGTTCCTCAGGTGGTTCTTGGTGGTACCTCCGTAAAAGCAAGTGCTACAGCAGTTGTTGCAGATGGCGAAACGGTGGTGCTTGCAGTCAACTACAACCAGGCCACTGGCAATATGGAGGTCTGGGATTCTGAGAATAATACCTCAGCTAGCGTTACCAAGGCGGCAGCTGATTTCTCAAGCACTCAATCCTTGTACCTTGCTGGTAGTGCCAATGGTGGCCAAGGTATGGATGGCATGATCGGTGAAGTGAAGATCTTTGAAGGCGTCCTGACATCGGCAGAGTTCGCTGCCGAACAGACTGCACTGGTCAATAAATGGCTTGGAGCGCCTCCGCTTGTTACCTATGCCCACTACGATGCGTCGGATGCTAGCACAGTGGGTTTTGACGCGGTCAACACTTCCAAGGTCATCACTTTAGATGACCTTTCGGCCAACAACTTAGGTGCCGAGGATGGCAACGGTACACAATTTGGCGATGTACTCTATCCCGACGCGATCCAAAGCCTCACGGGTCTGGATCTTCTGGATATGGGTGCTGGACGTAACACTCTCAGAACACTCCTTCCAAATACTGAGCAGAGAAATCTGCTGGACTTCACTCCCAGCACCGGCTTGGCTGACGGTAATAGCGGCTTCTCGTTCTTCGTCGTGGCTCGGGTCGATTCTATTCTAGCCGGCAACGTGAACGCGATCCTCGGCAACAACTCAGACCCATCCAGCGGTAGCCTAATGCTTCGTTTGGACGGCACAGGTAATGCACCGAGGCTCATGATCGGCAATCAAGACTCAGGAAGTGCAGGTGCTGGTAGCACTTCCGTGATCATCGAGAACACCGGTGCCGGCATCGGCGCGGGAGATATCGTGGTGATTGCAGCGAATTACGACAAAGCGACTGGGGATTTGGAATTCTGGAACTCGAAAGCGGGTGCCTCGGTGACCGGAACGGTCCCCGCAGGGGATTTCTCCAACACCGAGGTAAGCGGTAGCGCCTTGTTCATCGGCGGCACCAACAGTTCGGCCCAGTTTATGGATGGTGCGATCGGTGAGGTGAAATTTTACGATTTTAAGCTGACTGCAGAACAGTTCGCTGCTGAACAGACTGCACTAGTCGAAAAATGGATTGGAGATCCTGGGCCTGCGGGCCTGACTGCGATCGATGGAAACGAGCAAGTCACCCTCGAATGGGATGATGTAGCTACAGCTACATATACGGCATACCGAAGTCTGGCCGCAGTCGGCGGTTACTCCGCGGTTTCGGGAGTGCTGACCGACAGCAATTACACCGATACCACTGTGTCGAATGATACGACTTATTATTATTACGTGACTGCAACTGTTACAGGTGGTTCTGAGAGCTCACCTAGTAACACGGTGAGTGCCAACCCGTTCGCACCGATCACCGGGAATACACTCTACGCTCACTACGATGCGACAGATGCAGATAGCATCTCATTTGAGACGGCGACTGAAGTTTCTGTTTGGGCCGACCAGACAGCCAATGCCTTCGACGCTGCAGCCGTAATCGGGGCAGACCCCATCCTGTATCCCAGTGGCAGCGTCACTTCGTACGGTATTAATGGACTCGACATTCCTGAGACTGCACAAAGCAAGCTCCTAGCATTTACACCCGCGCAGCAAGATCAGTGGCTGGACTTCTCAAGTGGCGGTGCGGCGCAGGTCTACAGCGGCTTTACAATCTTTGCAGTGGTTAAGCCAGATGCCGTGGGCGTCACCTCAGACGTGGTCTTTGCCAATCATGGCAACTCAGGTGATGTCGCTGAAAGTTTGTCGCTGAGATATACTGATGGCAAACCAAGAATCTATCTTGGAGGCACCGACTGGAACTTACCTATTGATCCAGAGGTTGCCGCGGGCGAGACCGTGGTACTCGCGGTGAAGTATGATTCCGGCACCGGTGAACTAAAATTATACGATTCAGAGTCTGGGTTGACTGGTACCGCTACTGTGACTGCTACGAACGATTTCTCTAGCGTGCAAAACATGTATATCGCTGGTGATCTCAACCCCGGCCATGGCATGGACGGTCTGTTCGGTGAACTGAAGGTCTATCGCGGCGTCATGACAGACGAAGAGTTTGAGGCCGAGCGTGACGCTCTGATGGCGAAATGGGTGCAGAATGCACCGGTTGATGTTACCGCAGGGGCTGACGCAAGCGACATTACCCTCGCTTGGGTGGATCCCAATCCAATCGCCTCCTTAACCTACAGCGTATATCGTAGCGAGGTATCTGGTACGTATGGTTCCGCACTCGCGTCTGGTTTTCCCTCGACCAACTATACCGACTCCACTGCCATCTTCGGCACTACTTATTACTATGTGGTCACAGCTACCAGAGACGGCATCGAGAGTGGTTTCAGCGCTGAAGTCTTTGAGGCTACAACTGCGGCGTCTGCACTGTATGGCCACTACGATGCGTCGGACGCAGCGAATGTGACGCTAGAAAATACCAACGAAGTCACCGACTTTGCGGATCTTTCCGGCAATAATTACAATGCCGATGTTGGATCCCTCACTGCAGTCCTCTATCCCGATGCGACCCAAAGCGCCACGGGTTTGGACCTTCTGGATATGGGCGAAACTAACAACAGGTTGAGAACGCTTCTTTCCTCTGAGCAGGATGCCCTGCTAAACTTCGCCCCCGACACCGGCGAAGGCGCCGGCGAGGCTGCCAGTAATAGTGGCTTCTCATTCTTTGCGGTGGCCAGGGTCGATGCCCTGTTCGCTACGGACAGCATCATTCGCGATGTTGTCTTGGGTAACGCTGGTAACACAGCCGCTGGCCTCGTTCTTAAATTCCAAGGCGGATCTCCCAAGCTTTACGTCGGTGGTGTTGAGGCTGAAGGTCCCAGTGTCGTTCCTGAAGCCGGAGATACCTTGGTGTTCGCCGCAAACTACAATAATGTGACGCAACAACTGGAGTTCTGGAACTCGAAAGCGAATTCCTCAGTGACCGTAACGGTGCCTGCAGCAGATTTCTCTACGGGAGCTGCGATCTTCATCGGCGGTAGTAATAATCCAGATCAATACATGGATGGAGCGATCGGTGAAGTGAAGTTCTACCAAGGTAGAATGTCTCCTGCAGCCTTCGCTGCCGAGCAGCTCGCTCTGACCGAGAAATGGATCACTGGCAGCCCCAGCACCGACTTCACGAGTTGGGTGGATAGCATCTTCGCCGACGGCACGCTGAGCGACAAGACTGCGGCCGGTGACGACGACAACGACGGCATCAGTAACCTGATCGAGTTTGCGATTGAAGGCCAAGACCCAACGGTCTCGAACTCGGCCGTGGGTACTCACAGTGGCCTAGTGGTGACCTTCTTGAAGCGTCAGGAGGTTCCTGCAGTCGGTGGAATCACCTACGTGATCGAGCAATCCACTGATCTAGGTGTGACAGACACATGGGCAGCTGTGACACCAACGGTTGATGATGTAAACTCGATCTCTTACACACTGCCCGGTGATGAGGCTAAGGACTTCGTTCGCCTGAAGGTGACGCAGGACTAAGCATCACCGCTTATTGAGCGGCGGGGTATACAACCAGTATATCCCGCCGCCCAAAGAACGTTTTAAAAATTTGGCAGTACCGCAACCGCGGTGCTGCCATTTTTTGTGTAAGCTGGGTGGTGCGTTGAATCAGTTTTATTCTCTCTACTCTGCAAGCATGGACCTTGCTAAGCATCACCCTGTCAGGCATTTTTGTGCGATGAAATATTTCTCTAGCTTTAAAATATTTATACGCTGTGCCGCGTGGCCGGTCGCCTTACTGGCGGCGTCCGCGCTGTCGGCCAAGGAACCCTTAAACGTGGTTTTGATCCTCGCCGATGATCTCGGTAGCGTGGACCTAAATTGCTACGGTGCCGATGATCTGAGTACGCCGAACATTAATGCGCTGGCGGAACGCGGTGTGCGTTTTAGTCAGTTTTATGTAGGCTCTGCGATTTGCTCGCCATCGCGTGCGGCTTTGTTGACGGGGCGTTATCCGCAGCGCGCGCAGCTCCCGCGCAATACCGATTACACCGGCATGCCGGGCTCGCAGTTGACGCTAGCCGAACTGTTTCAGGGCGCTGGCTATCGCACTGCTTTAATCGGCAAATGGCACTTGGGTGAGACGCCGCAGACTGACCCTCAGGCTCAAGGGTTTCATGAGTTTTTCGGGCACCGCCGCGGCTGTATCGATAACTACTCGCACTTCTTTTATTGGTCGGGGCCGAATCGCCATGATCTGTGGCGGGACCGTACCGAGGTCTTTGAGCCTGGCGAATATTTCCCGGATTTGATGGTTCGGGAAACGAAGCGTTTTTTTCAAGATAATACAGAGCAGCCCTTCTTCCTCTATCTCGCTTTGAACACCCCGCATTACCCCATGCAGGCGGAGCAGAAATTTGTCAAAATGTATGCGGATCTGGCAGATCTCAGCCGTCAGCGCTACGCGGCTTTTGTGACTTCGCTGGATGATAAAGTCGGTCAGGTTCTTGCCGAGCTGGATCGTCTCGGTCTAGCCGAGAATACTTTGGTCGTTTTTATGAGTGATCACGGCCATTCGACCGAAGATCGTGCTTTCGGGGGTGGGGGCAGTGCCGGGCCTTACCGTGGCGCCAAGGCGACACTGTGGGAGGGGGGCATACGGGTGCCGTGCATTATTTCGCTACCGGCAGTCATTCCCGCAGGCGAAGTGCGCGACCAGTTGGTGACGAGTATGGACTTGTTTCCCACCATCGCTGAGTATGCAGGACTGACGCTGCCCGATCGTAAGATCGATGGACTGTCGATCACGAACCTGATTGCCGACGCAGATATAGTCTCACCGCACAGCACTTGGTATTGGGAACTTTACGGTAGATGGGCAGTGCGTCACGGTCAGTGGAAACTAGTCAAAACCGATAATGAGACCTTCCTTTCGGATCTGTCAAAAGACCTATCTGAGAGCCAAAATTTAGCGGCGGCATATCCCGACGTCGTTAAAGAACTGTCGGATCTGCACAAAGCTTGGAAAGTTGAATCGCTGCTGCAGTGATGGGTGGTGCGTGGAGTTGGAAGCCAGCTTGCCCAGTGCGGGCCCTAGGCTTGATCCAGCACTGTAGGGCTGCCACTTGTGGCGCGCCGCCAGGGCATAAGCCTGCAGCTAAGCGCCTCGGCTAACACACGGCGGCACTATCCTTTGAAAGGGCTTTTATAGCCACCGATGGCTGGCCTTGCGTCCCTACCTAAACTGCTCTAAAGCTGTTTAATCTTAACGTTGCGAAACCAGATCGGCGCGCCGCCGTGCTTGCCTTGAAGCCCAATGCGACCCTTGGTGGGGTGTGTGCTGAGTGGCTTGTTGAGCCATTTTGGTTTTAAGCTGCCATTAGGATTTTCTGTGGCCGAAGTCCATTGGCTCATGTCCATCGAAGTGACGTGCTTTCCATTCAGGATGACGTCAATCGAAGGGCCCTTGCAAATGATGGTGTAGTGGTTCCACTCGCCGGCAGGTTTGACCGCAGCTTCGCTGGCGGCAAGTCGGCCAAAGATGGCTCCGCAGCGCCAGGTGCCGTCTTTCGAGACCCATGGCTCGGAGTAATCATCGGTAATTTGGATTTCGACCGAGTTGGGGACCCACTGCTTGATATCGGTTACATAGACGAGCACGCCGCTGTTCGCAGCCGGGCCGTTTTTGAATTCGAGGTCCAGGACGTAGTTTTCATACTCTTTTGTCGACCACAGGACCTTGTCTTTGCTGGCGGTTAATTCTCCATTGGTAACCGTCCAGACGCCTTCAGGGAAGACTGCATCGGACAAATCTGCCGCGAAGAGCGCTTGCCACTCGGAGCTAGCGGACGGGCTTGAATCGTCCGCCACGTTGAGCAACACGCGGTCGGACTTTTCGATGCCGACAGGGCTTGCGGCAGTGAGAGTGGATGTTCCGGTGAGGAGCAGTAGGGTTGCGATGGTCGTTTGAATTTTCATAGTCTTAATATTTACGGTATTTCTTGCGGACGAGGGTGTTGGCTTCAGGGACGTTGGTGCAGACCATATTTTTAGGATCCCACTCAATCTTTTTGCCAAAACGTACTGCCAGATTCCCGAGCAGAACCATTTCGGTCAGCGGGCCTGCGTAGTCAAAATTCGCTTGAGCAGGCTCACCGCCCTTACACGCTTCGATCCATTCCTCCTTATGGCCAATGGAGGGCTTTTCGGTTTCTTCCGGCATGCGGTTTTTAGCGAAATCCACCCAGGCGGATTGAGGAATCAATCGAGCCGCTTTGCAGTAAATGTCGCTAATCATGATGGTGCCTTCGGTGCCATACCAGAGTTGACCGCCGTCGCCTGAAGGTAGCTTGCGCGAAGCTTCCAATTCCTGCGGACGTTCTGGGAATTTTTTGCCGTCATACCAAACGAGCTTTATCGGGCCGCGCGTTGCAGTTGCCGGAAATTGGTAGGTGACGATCGACCATTCTGGAAAACTCCATTCACTTTGAGGCCCACAGACGGCTTCGACGCTGGTGGGGTTACTCAAATCGAGCACGTCGAAGGGGCAGTCCATGGCATGACAGCCGATATCGCCAAGTGCGCCACAGCCATATTCAGACCAACCGCGCCAGGCGAAGGGCATGTACGCTGAATTGTAGGGGCGCTCTGCGGCAATTCCCTGCCAAAGGTTCCAGTCGATGTGGGCGGGCACCTCTTGCGCTGGGGCGAGGGGACGATCGCCTTGTGGCCAGACTGGGCGGTTTGTCCAGATGTGCACCTCGTTGATTTCGCCGATCGCACGTGCTTTATACCATTCACGCATGCGCCGTATACCATCGAAAGAATGCCCTTGAATGCCCATTTGAGTCATCACCTTGTGTTTGCGCGCGGCCTCAGTGAGCGCGCGTGCTTCAGCGATGGTGTGGGTCAAAGGTTTCTGCACGAACACATGCTTGCCCATCTTAATCGCCATCATCGCGGCGGCAAAGTGCATGTGGTCGGGCGTACTGATGGTGACGGCGTCGATTTGATCGTCCATTTCCATCAGCATGACACGGAAATCTTTGTACTTCTTCGCATCGGGATATTTTTTAAAACTCTTTTTGGCCCGTAGGGGGTCGACATCGCAGAGCGCGACGATGTTTTCCGAGGCAATTTGATCGAGATCTCTCCTGCCTTGACCGCCCACACCGATACAGGCGATGTTTAGCTTGCGCCCAGTTATGATCTTACCGGTGCGAGAAGGGATCTCATCCCACGACCAGGCTATTTTCGGCAGTGCCGCATAAGCCAGGGCACCAAGACCCGCTGTTTGGATAAATTTGCGGCGGTTCATCTCTGGTATATTCATGTGCTTTCTGTATTCTATTGCTTAGTGATTTATAAAAATGAGCGATTTAATCTTAACTGTTGGGTGAACAGTAGATGTTGAAGGCCGTAGTGTTGGCCTTAAGTATTATGGCTTCGCAGTAGGGTATATTTAGAGCCACATAGGTTTTTGAGATCCATGGCGGCTTACTTGATGAAACGTTTACCTATTAGTGCTGAAAGTCAAGTAGGATATACTAGGTTTGGGCTATCAGATGCTGGGTGAGGGCGGTCCTCGTTTTTGCTGCTGCTGCTGTTCTACTAAAAACATAGCTACTTGACAGAATCCAGTTGACTACAGGCTCACGCCGATAGATAAACGTTTAACCTATTGGTGTACTTGAGTTTTTCATGTAGTTTATAGACTTAGGCAACTTGTCCTAATCATTTTAACTCTATCACATCGTCAGTCATGAAAAAACCAGCCAACTTAACCCTCATCGGCTACAGTCTCATAGCCTGTAGTTCAGTTGCTTTTTCAAGTATCGTTAAAGATCACTTCAATGACGGCAATCGCAGTCTCCAATCGCCTCCACAAAGTTTGGCTTATTTCGCTAATCAAGGACCCAACACCTTGATTGAGCAGGAGGGGGCTTTGATCTTTAATGGATTCAAGGCGAACCGCTTCTTCATGGCCTACTTCAATGAGCTAGGTGCATACACTGAATTGGCTGTGGGCGAAGCCATTTCGCTCAAATTTACGTTCAGGCCTGACATTGTCAATTTTACCCAAAGTAGACACCTGCGCTTCGCATTGTTTGAGTCCGGTGATTCCATCGATGACAGTCGGGCTGTATCAAGCGACAGCATTGCCACTGACTTATTGGGCTTACAGAACTATCGCGGCTATCAAGCGTCCTTGAGTCTTAAAAGCAGTCCAGCCAATGAGCAAATGGTGTTGGCTAAGCGCCATAAGACCTTTAGCGATTTGCTTATCGTCTTTAATCCCGCAAATTCCGGCTATTCGCATCTTGGCCAGAACGGGCAAGGTGATTTTGTTTCTAAACAAGTTTACACGGCGCAACTCAACATCATCCGCCTGGAGGCGAACAAAGCAGAGATTACTGCCATTGTCGTACCCGATGGGCCTGACTCGACCGTCGGCACGAATTGTTTTGTCAAAGTGATCGATACCAATTCGCCGACACTACGTTTCGACAGCTTAGCAATCGGACTTAATACGGCAGACGGAGCAGTCCGAGATATCCAGATTGAGGAATTGGAAGTCTTTAAGGTGCGTTTATCAGACTGATCTCTAATTTGTCACAAATACTACGATACATATGGCCATAAGATATTACTTTTTTGCATTCTGCATTGGACTCACTCAGTCTCTTTTTGCTGAGGATTCAAGCGATACGTTCATCACACCTCCCAGTGCCGATCTGCAGGCCGTGCTCGATGCAGGGCAAGATCTTCACTTAAAGCCAGGGGCTATTTACGAAATTGAACAAGCATTGGTTTTTAAATTTGAAGGGCAAAGTATCTCAACGCATGCGCCCGATTCGTCTGGCGACTACGCTATTTTGCGCATCACCAATCGTGATCTTGGGCAACTGATCAACGGTAATCAGGTTAGCGGGGTTCGAATTGAGAATCTGTTACTCGATGGCAATCGCTATCGCCTGTCTGACTTATCCAAGGCGATTAGTACCAACGCGCTCGTTTTCTTCGGCGGAGCAGGCGCGGAGCGGCAAGTTGTCCGTGGCTGTATTTTTATTGGGCCACGCACTTGGTCGACGTTGAAGGTCCACGAGGGAGGGTCTGACATTTTAGTTGAAAACAACATATTCTTTGGTGCGGGAACGGATGTTCGTGGTAACGGGCGCGAAGGCGTTGAGAATCCTCATTTAGACGGCAGAAGCTGGGGGGACGGAATCACTTGTGCGGCGCAACGAACAATCGTTCGTAACAATCTCATCATCGACCCGACCGACGTCGGTATGGTGTTCTTTGGGGCGCCAGGTAGTATTTCGGACGGCAACGTGATCGCCACGGTGTCGCGTGAATCGCTCGGTGGTATCAATCTGGTCGATCCACTTAAGTATTGGGCCTTTGCAGATGATCCCCATTCAATCGACTATCGTGGAGTCATGATTAAGAATAATTGGATCGATGCGCGGGGCGCTCGTATTCATATGGGCATCCCCGTCGGTGCGACTCCCTGGGTTCCGAGTAACAGTGGTTTTACTTTCGTAGGCGGGGCAGTGCAGGATAATCTCTTCACGGGAGGGGCGGCGGCTTACAGTATCATCCTCAGCGGAGTGAAAGATTTCACCGTTACGGGCAACCGAACGACTGCGAAGTATTCCGGAATCGCGGAAGGATTCGGGCCCAAACAGCCACCGAATGATCCAATCGCGTTTGTTTACGATCCGAGTGTCGTTTCCGCAACGAAAATGCAACCTGAGTTCGAGCCGATGCAGCGCCATCTCAATCACCTCTTACGCTGTAACCACGCTCCGCTGAATTACATGGGTTACCGTTACTATCCTTATGGCGACCACGAGGTGGTCGCAGTAGTGAATACCGCATTCGAGGAAATGCTGGGCCGCCTTCCCAGTGAGGAGGAGGGTGCTCATTACACCAAGTGGCTTCAAACGACGAAAAGCAATGCCGATCAACTGCGGCATGTGCTGATGGCAGAACCAGAATTCATCGAACGTCACGGCTACCACAATTCAGATGGTCTACAACTGTTTCGCCAGAAGCTTTGGCTCGAAGCTATTTCGCGCAGCTTTAATGACTTGACCAATGACTTGGCACGTTGGCCAAGTGCCGCGGATCTCTATAACGGTGCATGGACTGTCATTAAGCTATAGGTCATGAACTGATAGACCTGTCCCTAAAAAAGTGGCCGTCATCTACACATCTAAATTAATTTGAATCATATATATTTAAACTTTTCTAACGAACCCTGAAACTTATCCTCTTATGAATATTAAACGATCTGCATTCACTCTAATTGAATTACTGACTGTCATTGCTGTTATTGGGATTTTAGCGGCGATTCTGATACCAGCGGTTGGCAAGGTCCGTAAGGCAGCACACGAAGCGACCTGCACATCCAATTTGCGCCAGATTAGTGCGGCCTATTTACTGATGATTACCGACAATAGAAATGTCCTTATTCCTGCAATACCTGCAGAGGGAAGTGGTTCCGCTAAAAATAGTAAGTGGTATAATGAAAATAATAATACGGACCTGACATGGAACATTTCCTTGGCAAGTTTCATGCAAAAAGGCAAACGATGGAATCGCTTAAATGATTTAAACTGCCCAGAAGCATTGGACGCAATCGGCACAGCCTCGGAACGTTCATCTTACGGCTTTAATCATTTTCTCGCCAAAACAAATGCGGGCGATGGCAGCTTCAGAGGCGCCGTGCGCATCGAGCAGTTGTCGGCTCCTAGCCAAACGATTATGTTTGGAGATACTAAAGCTAATAATAATGGCAACAACACTTTGCAGAATCTAGATCATACCACCATCTACGCATGGCATGGAGACAATGCAAAAA
Source organism: Lentimonas sp. (assembly GCA_047627755.1). Taxonomy (GTDB): domain Bacteria; phylum Verrucomicrobiota; class Verrucomicrobiia; order Opitutales; family Coraliomargaritaceae; genus Lentimonas. The sequence continues at coordinate 20,584 of JBLHTV010000004.1, forward strand.
TCTCATATTTCGACGGTAGTGTCAGCAGCATCACTGTCGAGGAAGTTCAAGCAAAGTCACCTGGCTCTGATGAGGGTTATCTTTTTTGGCGCGGCGTTGAGCGGCGCTAGTATTTGCGAGAATTAAATTATTCATAAAAATGTTTATCAAGCTTCAAGAAGTAAGGTCACAGTTCCTCGCTGTATATTTTTCAGTCACCTTCCAAAACTTCCCCTGCTTGCGAGCGTGAAAATAGGGGTCATGCCGGATTTTTGTGTCAGGAGAATGAGAATTATGATGAGACTATATAAAATTACCGTTACCAGCTTAGCCGTAATGGCTTTATCAGGTTGGGCGAATGTCACAGAGGTATCGACTCCCGTTTTAATGGCAGAACAGCCCCAGTCGTATGTTGAGCGTGAGCGGTGCTTGAGTGCCGATGCGCCATTAAGCGCTGAGGCAGACATGTTGATTGTGGCGCATCGCGGTGCCTCAAGGCGAGCGCCAGGGAATACGTTGCCAGCCTTTGAACTCGCGTGGAAGCAGGGGGCGGATGCGATTGAGGGGGATTTTCAGCTGACCAAGGACGGGCATGTTGTCTGTATTCATGACAAAACGACACAGCGGACAGCGGGAACCGACCTGAATGTCGCGCAATCCAGCCTGAGTGAATTGCGAAAACTGGATGTGGGGGCCTGGTTCGATCCAGCATTTAAGGGGACTCGTATTCCAACGCTGGCGGAAGTTTTGGCAACCGTGCCAGTCGACGGAAAAATATTTATCGAAATCAAATCCGGCGCTGAGATCATTCCGGCTTTACTGTCGGAGATAAAGAGATCGGGGCTCGAAGATGATCAGATCATGATCATTTGTTTCAAGCAGGAGGTGCTCCGAGAGCTGAAGGCTATGGCACCGCAGTATCAGACCAGTTGGCTTGTCAGTTTCAAAAAAAAGAACTTGGGGGGGATTACACCTGATTACGATAGCGTGCTCGATACGCTGGATCGAATTAAAGCCGATGGGCTCAGTTCGGGAAGGCATTGCGTGGATGCGACCCTTATTCAACGCGTTCGCGAAAACGGACTTCAGCACCACGTTTGGACTATCAATGACATACAGCAGGCGAAACAATTCAAAGAATGGGGGACAAGTTCAGTGACGACTGATGTTCCGGATGCTATGAAGGGCGTTGATTGCCCGATCTAGTGGCTTCGGTATCAGCTGATAGGCTGGATCTTAAAAGGGACAAGAATTTTAAAAGGGACAGACTAAAAATAATTGAGTCGGTTATGTGTAAAAAAAATAGGGGTCATGTCATTACTGTTGTGGTCAATTCTTTGAAGGACATTTTCTGGTCTCCGCCTGGTTTCGTATCTTTTCCTGTCGCAAAAAACCTGCCGGTAATTGCCACGGTTGATGATGGGGAGAACTACGTTCTCCTTTTCAGTTCCAAGGCTGCGTGGCATGGTCATCTATTTGAGCGGAGGGGTGGGGATCGGCTCAACCACAACAACAACGACATGACCTCATTTTGCCTTCGTATGTTTTAGTAATTAGATTGGTTGTTAATTAAAGTATGCAACAGAATTGGCGAGATTTGATGAAAGCGATGAGTCTGAGGGATAGTTCCTCGCTGATGTGGGCCTGTTTGCTCTCACTGCTATCTTTAGTCGGCTATGGTCAGCCATTTGTATCTGAAAAGTTAATACAAACGCAGTTGGACTCAGGCAATGATGTGGCGCTGCAGCCTGGTCAGATCGTTATACTGACGGATAGCTTGAAATTCAGAGTGGCGGGTCAACGCATTGAAACGGTAGGCGCTGAGTCTGCCGCTAATTTTGCTACCATCATGCATGCCGGCGGAGCGCAGGGTACGTTAATCGAGGCCAAAGGCATCGCTGGTACGACTTTGTCGAATTTGATTCTGGATGGAAACCGTCCAGGCTTTCGTCAGCCTGATGGTATCTTAACCGCGGAGCCGATGCTTTCATTTGGAGGTGAGGGTGCAAACCAGCAAGAGGTCAGTCGTTGTATTGTGATTGGCGGACGCAGTGCCGGAGGGTGGGGCGCGATTCATCTGCACGAGGGCGGTGATGGGAATTTAGTTCAAGATAATGTCGTTTTTTCGATAGGCACTGATATCCGTGGCAATGGTCGTTCTGTGTATGAAAAGCCGTTTGGATGGGGCGACGGGATTTCAACGGCGAGCCGGAATACGGTGATCGTGAATAATGCGATTTATGATACCACGGATGAAGGGATCATGGTGCAGGGAGCGCCTGGCACTTTGGTGAAGGGTAACGTGGTCGTCGCCATTGCTCGCGAGATGCTGGGTGGGATTGCGTTGATTGACCCCTTTGACTATTACTTGCTCGATGCGGAGCAGCGGACCTACGACTATCGTGGCGTGAGGGTTGAGGATAACTTAATTTTAGCCGCTGGTAGTCGAATACATGTGGGCCTCGTGATGGGAGGAGCACCGTGGAATCCTGACTTTGATGGCACGACGTTGGTAGGTGCATCGGTGCGTGACAATCATATCAGTGGTTCTGCCGCAGGCTATGGTTATGTCGTTAAAGGCGTGGACGCGTTTGTAATCGAGGGCAATACCAGTGATGCGATTTATTCGGGCTTAGGCGATGGTTTGCTGAATTTGCCACCAGCCGCGCCGTTGCCTTTTATGTATGATCCAGCAGCAGTGGGTAGCAGCCGGTTACAGTCGTCATTTCAGCCGCAACAGAAGAGCCTTGTTCAAGTCCTCCGCAGCTGTCGTTCGCCGAAGGATTCGAGAGATCCACTTGGTTACCGCGATGCGCCTTATCCAGCTCAGGAGGCGGCAGCCGTTATTGAGATGGCATATCTCGAAATGCTTGGTCGTGCTCCTCAGGCTGCGGAACAGGCTCACTGGCTGGTATGGCTGCAGGAGTCGCTATCTAATGCTGATACGCTGCGCCGTAATTTAATGACGACCCCAGAGTTCGTGCAGCAACAGGGCTACGTCGACCCGCTCGACTTGCACGAGTGGCGTAACGAGCGCTGGCTTTCATTGATCTTAACCAACCTCTCACATATTCAAGCTGCGCCGACGGATTGGCCAGATGCACACGTTTTTAATCAACAGCTGTTGAACGCACTTCAGAATTAAGCACATTAAGCACTTACGATTTCCAATCAATATGAAGACTTCCCTATCTTTCCTCCCCTTACTATTTATTTCGATCACTCTGACGAGTCAGGCTGAATTCATTTCAAGCGGCAGCGTCGATATTGATCGTGCGCGCAAGGCTGTGCAGACAGATCCGACTACAGCCGAGAATTACCGCGAGCGCTCTCTGTTACTGTTTGTTTGGCTCGGTAGCTTGCAGCAGCAAAGTGCGAATACGCATTCCTTTTTTGACGTTGACCAAGACTACTATAGCCTCGAGGCACAGGTTAACCGCGGCACAGGTGCAGTCAAAGACAAGGCACTCAAAGAGATGGGGCAGGTCGTCGATGCAGGCTATGCGGAAATGGAACGTATTCAGAAGAAATTAATCGAAGAAGGGCCGTTCTTTGAGCCGTTCAAAGGTGATCCAACCACTTTCCCTGAGGGGGGGGACATGGATGCCGATTGGCCAATGTTTCAGGGCAATAAGCACAACACCGGTTACACCAAGGCACCTGGCCCGAAGACTGGTGAACTCGCTTGGAAATTCCCCGTCGGTCTCGGCTGGTATGCACGTCCTCAAGTCGAAGACGGTCGTGTTTACGCTGCGTCGCCTGGCATGCACACTACCAGCTTGTGTCTCGATTTGGAAACGGGTGAAGATATCTGGAAGTCAACTCAAACGCATCCGCTATTTGGTATCTACAAATACCCTGCATTGATGTCCACTCCAGTGATTCTTGAAGATAAATTGATTTATCGTGAGGTGAACAGTCATGGTGGCAACGAAGGTCAGGCGAGAAATCTAGTCTATGTCGATAAGAAGACTGGCAAGACACTGGCTCGAAAGTTTGCGGGGCATATCGATTATCGCACTCAGGTCGCGCCGGTAGTCAGCAATGGTAAATTTACGGTCTATCCGTTCGGTGTGCATGACATTTATAGCCAGCCAGCGGTTTGCCAAAATTTAAATCGTTTGATCTGTGCGGATGTGGATAACGATCGTAAATTGTGGGATTTGAATGTCGGCGATATTGATGCACTCGCGGAACCAGTATTGACTGACTATTTGGTGTTTCAAGGCACCACTGAAGGTTACCTCTATGCAATCAACCTGAGTGGGGAACGAAGCCCTTTAGTGGATCCTGATTGGGACCATGGGGGAGCTCGGCGTGTCGCATGGAAGTTTAAGGCGAACGGTTCTGTGAACACAGCAGTAACGATCGTGAATGGCATTGTGTATTTCGGGTCCAATGGTGGATCGATCTACGCGTTGAGCGAACAACAAGGTTCCGTTGTTTGGGAGACGCAGATCAAGTCGCCTGAGTCCGGCGCGCGTAAGCAGTTCAGCGTCCCTCTGTATGTGCAAGGTCAGCTCTATGTCGGCGGCGCAAACAAGAAGGTTTATTGCCTCGATGCCAAAACTGGAAAAATCGAGTGGCAGACAGAGTTGACTGACTGGGTTCGTTCCAAGCCTGCGATGACTTCTGAGGGACTGTTGGTCGCAACGGTTGATGGTAAGATCGCTTGTGTGAGCAAGCAGAAGGGGGGAGTGAAGTGGACCAAGCAGGTTTCGACACATCAGATCTATGCGGATCTGGTGGTCGCCGATGACTCAGTCTTAGTCAATGATAGCGACTTGTGGTTGCGACGTATCGATGCTTCCGGCGAGTTGATCTGGAAGCGTAGTTTGCTCAACGCCTTTGAAAATAAAGAGGGCGAGCGCATCTTCACCGATGTGTTATCCGGCGGCACGTATTACCAATCCAAGCCGACTGCTGCCGATGGGCAGGTCTATTTCGGTAATGCCGCGGGCTTCCTCTTCAGTGTTGATGCTGATACTGGTGAGGAAATTTGGAAATTCGAAATGGGCGGTGCGATCTCGGTCGGCCCCGCTATCGGTGAGGGCAAAGTGTTTGCTGGGCAACAAGGCGGTGAACGTTTCTTTTATGCGGTCAACGCCAAGACCGGGAAGCTTGCATGGAAACAAACTGTGCCAGGTGGCTGGGTTTGGGGATCGGCAGCGTATGATGATGGTATGGTCTACATCCCAACCGTTGACGGTCACTGCGTCTGCATCGACGCGAAGACAGGGCACATCGTCTGGATGTATCCGACCGCGAAGTCAGTGCCGGCGGAACCCGCGATCGACGGCGACCTCGTTTACTTTGGTTCATGGAGCGGATCGCTCTACGCCTTCGATAAGAAGACCGGCGAGATCGTATGGAAGGAAAACGGCATTGGCTTAGATTCAGGCACGCTGATCGCCTATGAGGGCAGCATTTACCTGCCGCACCATAGCAGTGTATTCAATTATTTTGATGCCAAGACTGGGGAGATCCTAAGTTTGGGTAATACCAATCCCGCGCATACGGGGAACTTCTCCAACTTTAATGCGACGCCTGCGTTCTTCAAAGACCGTGCTTACTACACTGCTCGGGTCGGTGTCGGGCTGCGTGGTGTGCCAACCGCGTCTCGTATCTACTGTGTGGATTCGGTCACGGCTAAGATCCATTGGACCTTTGATGATGGTGGCGGTCTCTCTGCGCCAGCCATCGCGAGTGACCGCGTGTATATCGGCTCGGGCAATACTCCGTTGTTCTACTGCCTTGATGCCTTTAGCGGAGAGCCGCTCTGGGCCTACAAGCTCGGCCAACGCGTCGAGGAAGCCACACTTTGTATTTATCGCGATAAGGTCTACGTGCTTGCCGGCGATGGTTATGTGCATGCGATCAAATAGCCGGCCCAGTTAATAGTATCTCTGTTCTCATCTAGTGTAGGTTTAACTTTAGGATCTACCCTGCTTGCCAATGACTTATGAGAAAAACAGCGCAATTAGGCGGATTTGTCGCCATCCCGCTGGCGTCACATGGCCTAGGTATCTGAGGCTGTTTTGACGGCGCTTGGTCACTATATCAGTGCATGCGGCGGCAGTCGTGGGGTACGAGCGATTTGCTCGGAAGCTGGCACGCGGTGTCCGGATGCGAAGGTCGAGGACTTGAGTCGCTTCCGCTTCGTCGAAGAGCAAACGAAGAATCGAAATGAAAAACTGATCGTGAGTCGTGTCGATGATGGAATTGCAATCAGTGCGGTCTCTGTCGATCTCACTCCAGGAGTAAAGCGCGAGTTCTTTGAGAAAGGCTGGGGTTGAATTGTTTTATGTGATTTGTTTAAGTTATGGCATTCAAGAGGTCAGGAGTTCAACTCTCCTATGCTCCACCATTCTTTTTAGGTCGGAAGCCGCTTGTTTAAAGCCGTCCGGCTTTTTTGTACTTAGGTGCATCACTCTGATTGATGCAGCTTATTGTTTGCCCGGGTGAGCCAACAATGGCGCGGATGTAATGCCATCCACTGTGCGGCAAGAATGAATTGCGAACTCATCTGTGAATGCCGGATGGCAAAGCGGATAGGTCGACTCCACAGCCGATTTTAAATCGTTGAAGGCATCGGCCCGAATTAAGGCCCCGCTAGCGCCCTTATCGCCGCCGCCGAGCATGCGCTCGCCCAACACGCCTGGTACACTGCGTGCGATGTCGCACATCGTCTCCAGCTCAGGGCCGCTGATCACATAATCATCCCGTAGCCCAATGCCATCTGCACGGAAATTCTTGCCCACCTTCTCGATGTCGCCACTACGCCATGCATCTAGCGTATCGGCAAAGCGGGTCTGCGCTTCATACAGGTATTTTAAGCGTCCCACACTGGCGGGCGCGACTTCCTGAATATAGGCTGCAGCTGCAGTGAATTTTTCAGATGTCGAGACCTCTGCGAGTGACGCATAACCGAATTTTTTATTCAGTAATGCCTTCATCTGATTGCATTCATCGCGGCGAATCTTGTAGGTCGATTTTTCGAGTCCTGGGCGCTTCGTACCTGTATCCATACTTACAATACGAAAGTCATCGGGATTGCCGCCAAATGGAATGTGGTCGATCGTTCCTTTGTTGGGATTGAAATATGTGCCCATGCCTGCTTTTGCGAAATAAATCATAATCTGATCTAACTTGCCGCAAGGCGAACCGATGTAGTCAGTCTCCACCATTTGGGCGAGGTCTACGATACGCATGCCGTCCTCGACGACCGTTTCATTCACCTCAAAGAAGGTCAGGATCAAGTTCAGCGCTAGCGACGCTGAGCGCGACATACCACCACCAGGAATGTTGCCATAGAGCACGGCATCGAACCCTGTGCCCAACTCGTAGCCCTCACGGCGCAGAATTAATTCCACTCCATGCGGGAAACGTGCCCAGCTATCCTTCAACTCCTCTGGCTCTGCTGCTTCGCCCAGTGCGAATTCGACAATGCCGTCTTCGGGGAAGTTTTCGCTAAAGATACGCACACGTCCCGAAGTGTTTGGCTTGAATGCCAACCAGATGTAGCGATCCGTGCCGACACCGAAGAGTTCCATGCCGTTGTAATCGCCATGTTCGACGCCGAAGCAGAAGCGAGATGAACTGCGGCGTACTTGTCCGCCTTCAATGTCGAGGCCGTATTTGTCTGCTGCCGCGGAGAGCCTGTTATGAACGTCTTGTTCCATATGATACCTTTTGAATACTATAGTGATTAGTCTTCGTAGCCGTTTGGATTGGCTTGATGCCATGCCCACGCGCTGGTGATGATGGATTTCAAGTCAGGGAACTTTGGATCCCATTTGAGTTCACTGGTGATCTTGTCGCTGGCAGCAATCAATGTAGCTGGATCGCCGGCACGGCGTGGCTTCACATCAGCAGGAATCGCGTGGCCTGTTACCTCACGTGCAGTCTCGATGACTTGCTTGACTGAGTAGCCTTGGCCGTTGCCGAGGTTGTAGATTTTATCTTCGTTTTCGATCGCCCCGAGCGCGAGGATGTGTGCCTGAGCTAAATCGATGACGTGAATATAGTCGCGCACGCAAGTGCCGTCAGCTGTGTCGTAGTCGTCACCGAACATGTAGATCTGCTCGCGCTGCCCCAGTGCCACTTGTAATACGAGAGGGATGAGGTGCAGTTCTGGAGTGTGATCTTCGCCGCGCTCGACGCTTGCGCCGGCTGCATTGAAGTAGCGTAGTGCTGCGTAGTTGAAGAACGGATATATGCGAGACATCCAGTGTAGGTAGCGCTCGATGATATATTTCGATTCGCCGTAAGGGCTGCCTGGGATGATGCGCTCATCTTCGGCGATGGGCATGCGCTCTGGATCATCAAACAAGTTGGCAGTGGAAGAAAGAATGAAGCGAGGTACTTCAAGTTCGACCACACACTTCAATAGGTTAAGCGCATTTGAGACATTATCACCGAGGTAAAGGAACGGATCTTCCATCGATTCGCCGACTAGCGATTTGGCCGCAAAATGCATGATCGCTTCGGGCTTGAAGCGACCCATCGCCTCGCGGATCGAGTCGATGTTGGCTAGGTCACCCACAACTAGTTCTGCATCTGGATGCACTGCGGCACGGTGGCCGAGCGATAGGTTGTCAAAAACCATCACGTCGTGACCTGCTAAGACGAGTTGTTCGACTGCGACACTGCCGATATAACCGGCACCTCCTGTTACAAATACTTTCATATGCTGTGTTTTATTTTTTGGTGTAATGAATCTCTGAGAGTGCAGACAGCTGTGTCGCTGCTTTTTCTGCGGTTAAATCGCGTTGTGTATTGGCGAGCATTTCGTAGCCGACCATGTACTTTTTAACTGTAGCCGAGCGTCGCAGCGGCGGATAGAAATATGTATGCAACTGCCAATGCTCAACATTTTCGGTTAAGCTTGAAGCGCCGTGCCATCTCATTGAGTAGGGAAACGATGTTTCAAACAAATTGTCGTAGCGAGTTAGCATGCGTTTCATGATGTCAGCAAGATTGC
>JBLHTV010000005.1:0-29533 GCA_047627755.1 Lentimonas sp.
AAATCACGCCTGATTTATTCAAGGAGTACAAGAATGCTTCACATGATGATGTACTGTACGCGCCACACAAGACTCCCGAGATCCGCTTGCCTGAAGCGCGGATGATTAAGAACGGCGAAACGACCGTCCTAATTAGTAACTACCAACCGTCGGAGTATCTCGTGGGCTTAGTTGATGCGGGTAACAAGCTCAAGCAGGCCTGTGCGATTTAGCTTAGCTTGCTGCTATGTGTGACGATTTCTTTTGAATTTAATCGATCATTGCACGTAGCTACCTCGTTGGGGTGCGACACTTATTAGTCCAACCGCTTTAGCTGTTTAGAACCGACTATGAGGCGCCCATGTTGGCTTGCCGTATGCCCAAGCTAGGGTACTACGGCTTAGCCTGCCGGTGCCATCTTGTTCATGCAAACGGTTTAAGAATGAATCTTAAGATCAACTGATATTTGCTGTGTACATGCATAATTATGGCTGTGCATGCGTCAATGAGTGTATTGGGACAGCTAGGTCTACTCGTCAGATTTAGAAATTGCGTCTTATTTCCGAATACTGATGGCATTGTTAGTATATGCTGAGCGTGCTCGATTGAAAATGTCGGGCTGACTAAGGCTGCGGGTTGTTTGGAGTCCTTTTATCCTGTAGGTGCTGTCCTAACTTAGGAATTTGATTTCTTAGGAGGTGTGCGCTGCTCGATTGAATCAGCTAATGCACGGTTGCAAGCGGTCGAGCGGAGTAACCGTGATTTAATAGTTTAGTTGATCGCTTCGTACCAGGGGCCGTCGTCGTGTCACATCCTCGGCACGATGATGTTTGGTGGCTGTGACTTTTCTCAGCTTTGATCATTGGGCCGATGATATATTTTGTAATTCAATCGATCGCAGAAAAAATCATGGCTAGTAAGAAAGTGGTTTAGCCTGTTGAAAATACAGATAAGGGCAAATAGCTTTTAGTACATGTTCAAAAATCCTTACGAATCCGACGAGCTGCTGCAGCAGTATTTAATCTTTCATTACGCCAATGCAGAGGAGCAATTTCCTTATGCATCTGGTGCTGTTGATGCGCTAGGCTTTCCGCAGCGCTGTGTGAGCGAAGGGCTCGATGCGACGGTGTTACCCGATGCGCCGCGGGCACTGGATCTCGGCTGCTCGGTTGGACGCTCTACCTTTGAACTGGCGCGAAAGTGCCGTGAAGTGATTGGTATTGATTATTCGCAGGCATTTATTGATGCGGCCAATCGGATGAAGACGAAGGGTATGCATCCTGCTTGGCGACTAGATGAAGGTTCAGCGACGACGCTACTAGATCTAAAAGTGGATGCTGTAATCGATCCGAATCGGGTACACTTCGAGCAGGGCGACGCACAGCACATCCGCGAGGACATTGGGCAATTCGATGTTGTGATCGCGTGCAACTTGATCTGTCGGTTGCCCGAGCCAATGCGCCTGCTGCAGCGGTTGCCGCAATTACTCAAGCCTGGTGGGCAGTTGCTCATAACCACGCCATTCTCGTGGCTCGAGGCATATACCCCGTCTGAGAATTGGCTCGGTGATGGTGCGGAAGATTCGTTTGCAGGGTTACGTTCCGCCTTGGAACCGAATTTTGAGTTACAAAAACAATGGGACATGCCGTTCCTTATTCGAGAGCATGCCCGCAAGTTTCAATATAGCATCGCGCAAGCGAGTCGTTGGGTGCGGAACTAAGGTGTCATTGCTAAAGTTGTCACGTGGCGTCGTCGCTTGCGACGGGCAGAAGTCAAGGGAGTCGTTCAAATTGGCCTGCGCAAGCGCAGACGCCACGGGTTCAGGGGCTTCAGGGATTATTGCGACTACTTTTGTAATTACACCCCGCTGCTAGTCTGCTGACTTGTCGTTTGGCCGTAGTCGAAGGGGTTGCTTTTGCTTGTCCTCGATTTTCTTTAGTAACTTGGCATCGGCAATTATTGGGCCGAATGGTAGCATGCTGGCTACCAGTAGCAGCACCGTCGTTTTCAGTGGCCACTTGTAATCGATTTGTCCGAGCACAGCCAGTCCGACATACAGCACCCAAAGTACGCCGTGCGCCATGCCGACGATTCGCACCATTTCCGGCTGGTCGAACGCATACTTCAGCGGCATTGCAATGCCGAGTAGTAGTAGGAATGAAATGGCCTCGAAGATGCCGACGCTGCGTAGGCGGCTGAGGGCCGTGTCGAATTTAAACATAGCGAGGATTGTGATTGGCACGACGATTCATCGACCAACTGTTTGCTGCGGGTGAAGCGTAGTGCGTCTTTGTCGAGGGCTTCTACTTTTTATGTGAGTGTTTATACGCAACTTAGCTGCCGGGCTTAGTCGCTACGGTCCCTTGTAGCTCGGGAGGCAGCTGGTCGGCCTGATAAGTTGGGAAGCTGAGCTCGGCGAGGCTATGGTGCGGCACGTCGAAAGTGGTCTTGCCAGCGCTGCGGTCGACGATCACACCGATAGCGACGGGCTCTGCGCCGTGCGCGCGGCATTGCTGCAGTGCTTCGGCGACCCGACCACCGCGAGTGATGACGTCTTCGACGATCAAGACTTTCTCGCCTGGTGCGAATTTGAAGTTGCGGCGTAGTTCGAGTTTATCATCAATTTTTTCAAGGAACACGAAGCGCAGGCCGAGTTGGCGCGCCACTTCTTGGCCAATCACGAGGCCGCCCATTGCCGGGCCCACGACCGTCGTGGCGCCGTAGCCTTTGAGGTCCTCGATCAGGAGTTCAGCCATGCGTGTGACTTTGTCCATGTACTGGCAAACCTGTGCGCATTGAAAGAAATGGGCACTGTGCAAGCCTGAGCGTAAGAGGAAGTGGCCACTGAGGAGCGCACCGCCATCGCGGAAAATCTGGAGAACTTCATCGTGTTTGGTTTGCATACTAAGAGATTGAAGCGTGAATCGCAAAGTGTGAAGAGTGAAACGCCGTTGCGCAGAGAAAATTATTTCTCTCTGCTTGTGGCTTGTGATTCTTGCGTTCTGACTACTAACTTCTGCATTCAGCAAATGCTTAATTTACTCCATCGTCATGTCTTCAAGGAGGTGTTGGTCTCTACGGCCTTAGCCATGGGGCTGTTCGTGTTCGTATTGCTGCTGGGGAATGCGATGCGTGATATTGCCGAACTGGTGGCTGCTGGGAAGCTAGACTTTATGGTTTTCCTGAAGTTGATGGGGCTGTTGATCCCCTATGTGGCGGCGTATGCCTTGCCATTAGGGGTGTTGACCGGCACGTTGATGGCCTTGGGGCGGTTGTCCTCGCAGCAGGAGATTACGGCAATGAAGTCGGCGGGTATCAGCCTTTATCAGATCGCATCGCCGGTGTTTGTGATCTCGTTTATTGGCATGATTGCAGGGGTAGTGGTGAACTTGCACTATGCGCCACAGTCGCGCTTAGCTTATAAGCATTTGATGGTAAGTGCCATCAGTGAAAATCCGATCGGGTTCATTGAGGAGCGTCGTTTCATTCGTGAATTCCCTGGCTATGTGATTTACATGGGTGATCGCGAAGGATCGGTGATGAAGGATTTTTGGATATGGGAACTGGACGATGAGAAACGTGTGAAGTTGTTTTTGCGCGCGAAGGAAGGTGAAATCAATTTTGATAAGACTAATAATGCGTTGGTGCTGACTTTGAGAGACGGCACTGCAGAGCAACGCGATGATTCGGCTTCAGAAGGGCTGGCGAATGGGCCGATGCGCTCGCTCTTTTTTGGCGAGTTGCCGATCGAATTGCCGATGGGCAAGATTTTTGGCGAAAAGAGTCAGCGCCAGGCACGGATTAAGGAAATGACCTTTGCGCAACTGATGGAGAGGCGAGATCAAGAGCTGGCCGCAGAGGCAGCAGAGGCAGTGGACGGGGCAGTGGACGGAGCTACGGAAGGTATTTCGAAGGGGCGTATGAAGGTCCAGATGCACATGCAAAAAAGCTTCGCGATGGCGTTCTCCGTTTTTTCGTTGGCTATTTTTGGTGTGCCACTCGCAATTCAGGTCGGACGTAAAGAGAGTTACGCAAATCTCGCGATCGCGCTGATCATTGCGATGTCGTATTACTTTCTGATTATTGCCGTGAGTTGGTTGGAGGGTGCCCGTGCCTTGCGTCCAGATCTATTGATCTGGCTGCCCAATATCATTTTCCAGGCAATTGGCTTCTATTTGATCCAGCGTGCCAATCGGCACTAAATACAGTGAGAAGGAATATGATAATGAGGAGTGCTCTCCCAAGATGAAGGTCGTTACCTTACAGGATTTCCCTGCGGTCGATGAGTTGATCGAGCGCTTCGGAGCGCGGCATTTGCCTTTTGTGTTGGACAGTTCGCTGTCGAATGACGGCTTGGGCACATGGAGCTTTTTTGGTGCAGATCCATTTCTGGTGTTTGAGGGCAAAGATGGGAGCTATGTTGAACGTCGACGGAGGTCTGCCGGAGATGGCGAAGCAACGTTGAACGTTAAATATTCAACATTGGATCGTGAGGGGTCTATTGGAGATGGCGAAGTCACCACGAGTGGCGATGGTTTGGTTTTGTTGCGCGAATTGATGGCGAAATATTCGAGTACGAATACTAGTGGCATTCCCTTTGTTGGCGGTGCGGTCGGCTTTATTGCCTACGATTATGGTCGTCAGGTCGAATTGTTGCCCGATTTGACTGAGGACGACCGTGGTATGCCAGATATTCATTTCGGCTTCTACGATGGCATCGCAGCGCTGAATCATCACACTGGCGAGTTGAGCTTGATCGCGCTAGGTCTGCGTGCGGATGAGGATGTGGTGCTGGCTGAGTTGCAGGCGATTATGTCTGCCGCGCCAGCGCGGGCAGTTCCCGCCGTACCGCAACGTGACGAATGGGAGTGGAATATTGAGCGCGCCGATTATTTACAGGCGGTACAGCGCGTGCGCAGCTATATTGCGAGTGGCGATGTGTATCAGGTGAACCTTTCGCAACGCGCAAAGTGTCGCTACGAGGGTTGCCCCATTCAGTTGTATCAAGCGCTGCGGGTTGGAAATCCTGCGCCGTATAGTGCGTTGATTCGCACAGATTCGTTTACTGTATTGTCGACTTCGCCGGAGCAGCTTTTACGCAAGCAGGCCCGGCATATCGAGACGCGGCCGATCAAGGGCACGCGTCCACGCGGTGCGACACCTGAAGAAGATGTGTTGAATTCCGAGGCACTGCGCACATCCGAGAAGGATCGTGCAGAGCTACTAATGATCGTTGATTTGGAGCGCAACGATTTGGGGCGAGTGGCCGAATTTGGCAGTGTGCATGTCGAGCAATTATATCATTTGGAGCACTACGCGCGAGTCATTCATCAGACTGCTCAAGTCAAGGCAGTGCTAGCCGAGGGCAACGATGTATTTGACTGTATTCATGCCTTATTCCCAGGTGGTTCGATCACCGGTGCGCCGAAGGTGCGGGCGATGGAGGTCATTGAGGAGCTCGAGTCTACGCGCCGTGGTATTTATACTGGGTCTGTCGGTTACATCGGCTTTGATGGCAATGCAGAGCTCAATATCGCCATTCGCAGCTTGCAGCTAAAGGATGGGTATCTGGATTATCAAGTCGGAGGCGGAATTGTCTGGGATTCAGTCCCTGAAAGTGAATATCAAGAAACGCTCGATAAGGGCCGCGCGATTCGTGAAACTGTGGATGCTTTATGTCAGAAATTATAATACTTCAATCGGGAGATGCCGCTGCGTTGAATCCTACTCAGTCAGGATTTGCTCACGGCTTTGGCATTTTTGAAACAATTAAGCTGTCGCAGGGACGACTGTGTTTTTGGCAGGCGCATTGGCAGCGGTTTTACGATTCTGCTGTCGATCTAGGATTGCCGCTCGATCACACACCAGAGGGGGCATTGGTTGCGATCCGTGAATTAGTACAAGCGCAGGGACTCCGCGATGGCACGGTGAAACTCTCACTACTCAAGGCGGGGGCAGGCGCTAGTTGCTATGTTTATACGCGGCCAGCGATGGCGGCGACTGCGACTTTGCGATTACAGCTAACAACAGCAAACCCGATCAATGAGCATTCGCGCTTGGCCGGGCATAAAACGCACAACTACATGGAGAATATGTTGCTGCTGGAGTCTGCTCGGGCGCAGGGATATTCAGATGTGCTACGAGTCAACACTGCAGGTGTGTTGACCGAGACTACGGTCGCGAATTTATTTTTTATTAAGCAAGAGCGCTTGTGCACTCCCGCGGCATCGACGGGTATTTTACTTGGTGTGATCCGAGCTGAAGTGCTGCAGCTTGCGGAGTCGCTTGCGATCCCAGTCGAAGAGGGCAGCTATTCACCTGCAGTGCTGCAGGGGGCGGAGGCGGTGTTCTTGACGAACTCGTCAGTCGGTATCCGATCAATGGATACGATTAGCGGGGGAGGGCTTGATCTAATGCTGCCGAGTGAACCGCGGCCTCTATTGGATGCCTTGACCTCGGGATTCTTGGATGTGGAAATGAAAAATTCAGTTCTATTATTAGATGATTAAGCCTACTTCTTATTTTACGCAACGCCGTAGCTTAGTGCTGGGTCAGCAGACTCACATGGTTGGAATTTTGAATCTCACCCCAGACTCTTTTTCAGACGGCGGTGATTTCGTCGATCTCGCTCGGGCGCTGCAGCACTTCCATCAGATGGTGCAGGCGGGCGCTACGATTATTGATATTGGTGGCGAATCCACTCGGCCTGGGCATGTGCCCATTTCGGTGACAGAAGAGATTGCGCGTGTGGTGCCTTTTATTGAGAAAGTCCGAAGCGAAACAAGGGCCTTGATTTCGATTGATACCTCTAAAAGTGAAGTGGCGGCCGCTGCGCTGGTCGCCGGTGCAGATATTGTCAACGATGTCTGGGGCGCACAGCGCGATCCGCAGATGGCTGCAGTGATTGGGCAACACGGTGCGGCTTGTATTTTGATGCATAACCGTCCTGCCGAGCAGGCGGGCGTCGGCGATGTAATTGAGGCGATTCGTGTGTTTTTTGAAGAGTCGATTGCGCGGGTCCAAGCCCAAGGTGTCAGGAAGAATGCGATCCTGCTCGATCCGGGGCTGGGCTTCGGTAAGAGCTATGCGGAGAATTGGGAAGTGATGCGCCGTTTACCTGAACTGGTTGAGCTCGGTTATCCGCTGCTGCTGGGAGCATCGCGCAAATCGATGATTGCGAAGTTGCTGAAGTTGGAGGACCCCAAGGCGCGCTTGAGTGGCAGCCTGGCAACTACGGCATTGGCAATTCAGGCAGGAGTTGATTTTATCCGAGTACATGACGTTCGCGAAAACTGCGAATGCGCTCAAGTAATGGACCATTGTTTACGCTATGAATAAGACGAAAATTGAATTAAAGGGCTTAGCATTTTTTGCCCGTCACGGTGTGCTGAAAGAAGAGGCTCAGCTCGGGCAGCGCTTCAAAGTTGATGTATTGCTGACCTTGGTCGATGGCTTGGGATTTGAAGAAGATATTCCGGAGCAAACGGTGAACTACGTCGAAGTCTATGCGGCAGTGAAGGAGGTTTTCGAGGGCTTTCGCTTTAATCTGATTGAACGTGCCGCGGAAGTGATTGCTACGGAGATTTTGGAACGCTTCGACAAGGCTGTGGAAGTGACGGTGAAGGTGGAAAAACCTGCAGTGCCGGTGGATTGCATCTGTGATTATTTTGCTGCGGAGGTCACACGGTGCCGCTAACCACGGCTTATCTCGCCCTAGGCAGTAATGTCGGCGAGCGATTGGAGCAGATGCGTTCCGCGTTGAAGCTGTTGCGGGCGGAGGGTGTTGCGATTGTTACGGCGAGTCCGGTGTATCAAAATCGTGCGATTGGTATGGGCGATGCGGATCCTTTTTTGAATGCAGTGGTCGAGGTGCAGACGGAGCTAGGACCTGAGGCCTTACTAGATGTCTGCCTTGCAGTGGAAAATAAATTAGGGCGCGTGCGCACGGGCGGTTGGTCGCCGCGGACGATTGATATCGATGTGTTGATTTTTGGGCAAACTGATATCGATACCGAACGCTTGCAACTACCGCATCCACGTATCGCGGAGCGTGACTTTGTGCTGCGACCGTTAGCTGATATAGCACCTGAGTTGGAACTGTTGGGGCAGCCGACCAAGACT
The DNA here is from genome assembly GCA_047627755.1 of Lentimonas sp. Taxonomy (GTDB): domain Bacteria; phylum Verrucomicrobiota; class Verrucomicrobiia; order Opitutales; family Coraliomargaritaceae; genus Lentimonas. The sequence goes on from JBLHTV010000005.1 coordinate 8,101, forward strand.
CTACTGGAGGCATTGCCGCTAGTCGAACTTGAGCGTGTAGGCGCTGCTCTCTTGAAATGAATATGAAACCAAGTGTTGAGATTGAATATTGCCCGGGCTGTCGCTGGTTGTTGCGGGCTGGTTGGACTGCGCAGGAACTGTTAACGACATTCGAGAGTGAACTCGGTACGGTGGCGCTGCGGCCTTCGGAAGTTGGCGGAACCTTTCGAGTGAGCGTGGATGGTGTCGTCGTCTGGAATCGTAAAGACCAAGGACGCTTCCCTGAAATGAAGGAACTTAAGCAGCGCATTCGCGATGAGATCGCCCCCGAGCGAGACCTTGGCCATAGTGATGTCGGTGGGAAAACGGAGGATGACTGACTCGATCAGAGAGGCTGTGACCGCCGCAGCACAGAAGCTTTCAGCGGGCGTGGATGCACTGCAGTTCGCAGAGCCGACCACACATGTTTATAACCCGCTGAACTACGCGTGGGCAGGGCATCAGAGTTATCTGAAGCAGCACGCCAGTTCGCCGAAGCAAGTAGTTTTTATGGGGATGAACCCAGGGCCCTTTGGCATGGCGCAAACGGGCGTTCCGTTCGGTGAAGTTGCGCTGGTGCGTGATTGGGTCGGCGTGAATGAGATGATCCAGAAGCCGTTCAACGAGCATCCAAAGCGACTAGTCGAGGGCTTTGACTGTCAGCGCAGTGAGGTGAGTGGGCGTCGTCTGTGGGGCTTGTTCAGTGAGCGCTTCGCATCTGCGGATGCGTTCTTTGCGGATCACTTTGTGGCGAATTATTGTCCGCTGGTGTTTATGGAAGCAAGCGGGCGCAACCGCACGCCAGATAAGTTGCCCGCGTCTGAGGTTGCCGCGTTGTATTCACTTTGTGATACACATTTGCGCGAGTTAGTTGCGGCGTTGCAACCCGATTGGGTGATCGGTGTCGGCGTGTTTGCGGAAGGCCGTGCGAAGGTGGCCTTGAAAGATGTCGACGTGCGGGTCGGGCGTATTTTGCACCCGAGCCCTGCGAGTCCCGCCGCGAACCGGGGCTGGGGTGAGCAAGCCACTAAGCAGCTCGAAGCGCTGGGCGTGTGGCAATAAAAAGGGCATGCCCGCTTAGCGAGTAAGGTAAAGGAGGGAGGGCGACTCGCCCTCCTTTGCAGCAACACAGGATGAATGTGGGCGAGTCGCCCACACTCCTATCGCGGTCAATGGCTCACCCAGCAGGGACCCTTTGTCTCTCTGGTGCAACGGTCTGTCGTTCCAAACGAGACTTTCGGACTAATCGGTGATGAACCAATAAAAAGGGCGGACATTGCTGTCCGCCCCAAAGTGAATGGCGTGTGCCGTTAGAAACGGTAGCCGACCGAGAAGGCCACTGCTTGGCTGTCGAGATCGTAGTCGCCATTAACACTAGGGAAAGTGTTGCCGCTGACTTTATGCTCGTCCGCGTAGGTGTATTGGTAAGTGGCTTGCCAATAGAAGTTCCCGTAGTCGCGACCGACGCCGAGTGCGAAGAAGTGACGATCGGAGTCAGGCACGATAGGAAGCAGGCCTTGGTCGGGCACGGCACTTTCCACGTAGGTGTAGCCAGCGCTGAGGTTCCAGCCATTGTCGAAGTAGCGGGTTACACCGAGCTCCCAAATGAAGGCTGACTCCCAGTTGAGTTCATAATTACCAGCTGTGCCGAGAGCGGCTGGTAAGTTCTTTAGATTCAAATCGCCGACGCGATCCCAGTTGGTCCAATCGAGGTTGAATTCGATGTTCCACTGCTCGTTGGGGCGGTAAGAGTAGCCGAATACAATAGACTCTGGATAGATGAGATCTGCCTCGCTGTCGACTCGGGTGGTCGCGCCGCCTGTGCCTAGTGCAATCGCGGGGCCAGATGCGGTGCCATCATAAGTGACTTCGGTTTTAGCTTGGTAGTTCAGGCCAAACGAGTGTTTCACCGAGGGTTGCCAGAGTGCCGATAGGGAATAGCCGATGGTGTTGTCGTCGCCGTCAAATTCAAGCGAGTTGGTTTTGATCTCGATATCGGTATCGTCGTAACTGACGCCAGCCGAGAGTGAGAATGTCTCAGTGACTTGCCAGGCGACGACGGCATGGTATTTTGTGTAGATCAAGTCTGCTTTGTAGGGCACACGGTATGCTGGATCAAATGGGTTGGCTGGATTGTCTGGGGTGGTAAAGTTAGCATCATTGCCCCAATCTGCCCCGAGTGCGAAGGGCGAGTACACGCCGAAGCCGAAGGCGAGGGGGCTATCTTTGAGATTGTGACTGATAAAGGCGCTAGGGACGGCTTGGAAATCGTCATCCATGTTGTCTTTGCCGAACGCGGTATCTGCACTGTAGTCGAGCGAGATTGCGTAGAGGCTGCCGTGGATCTGTGTGCCTTCGAGTTGAGTGAGTCCGGCTCCGTTATAGAAGACTGCCGAGGCGTTGTCTGCTGTGGCGGTGAATGCGTTGCCGCGGGCCGTGGCGAACGCATCGATGAAGGCGATGCGTGTGGCGGCGGCATTAGTGGTCAGAGTGCTAGCAAGGCTCAGGCCGGCTAGAAGGGTAATCTTTGTTGTTCGATTCATTTATGTATGTGTGGGGTGTGTTAAAGTTGAGGGTAGCTCGATTCTGATATCCCAGCCAGCTTGTGCTGAACGGGTGTTGAGTTGTATGAAGCCTTGGTGCTCTTCTATGATTTTCTTAGCAACGGAGAGTCCGAGTCCTACGCCGGTCGTCCGTGTGCTGTAGAATGGTTCCGTTGCCTTTTCGATATTGTTGGGAGCGAAGCCTGGTCCGCCGTCGCGGATGCATATCGTCAGGATGCCTTCATCATTGCGTCGTAGATTGATCTCGACCGCACCCTCGGCATTTTCATTCGATTGTATCGAGTTTAGGAAGAGTTCTTCAAAGACGTAGGCGATGCCTTCGGGGTTACCATGAATCGTGGCGTCCTTGAGCGTGTTATCGAGATTCAGCGTTACGACTTTTTTGCAGCTGTGTGCCTTGGCTCTACGGAAGCCGTCAAGGATGGCGGTTTCGATGTCGACTTCGCTATTGTTGCAGGGCGTTGAATGCTCGGCGAGGTAGAGCATTTGTTCGCTGAAGCGTTTAATGCGACCGGTCTCGATGGTGAGTGCTGACTTTAATGACGTTTGAAATTTTGGCTGATCAATTTTCTTGTCGATCAGCTGCATGTGGGTAGTCAGTGGCACGAGTGAGTTGCGGATCTCGTGGGCAAATCGCTTTGCGATCAGGCTGATTAATTGAGACTTTGAGTCATCTAGTGCGATCTGCTTGCTTGCCTCAATGTGTGTGTAATCTTCGATCACGACCATGACTGGTCGGGGGAGAAGGGGGAGTTTATCGCTCGGAGAAAAGGGGATTAGAGATATCTGGTACAGCTCGGCATTGTTAGCGCCGGGGATCAAGAATGGTTTCGGGAGTTCGCCTTGCTCGACGGCGCGGTATATCGGGGCTGCGAGTTCGTTTGGTAGATCTGCCCATTCGATTGGCTCTGCTGCTGCGGCATTCATACCGAGAAAACGCTTCGCGGAATTATTGGTGTAGATCACTTCGAGATGTTCACTGAGCACCAGTGCTCCGCTGGAGATCGAGCCAAGGACATTTTCAATGAGCTGGCCGTGTGCGGCGAGTTCGGAGTGCAGTCGACTGTTGCGGATCGATAGGCCGAGCTCTTCCATTAGTAGGTAGAGTAGCTGTAGTTCGTCCTCACTGTAATTGCGTCCGGTGACTGGCCCGTTGAGCACGACAACGCCGATGAGGCGCTCGCGATCGCTAATGGGGATGGCGAGGTGGCAGCCTAATATGTTGAATTCTTTACGAGCGGTGGAGTCGATCTCGCCCAAAGAAGTGTGGTTGCGGCTGTGGAGGATGCGCGGTTGCTCAGTGAGTGCGCTTGCGATGCCGGTGTCGCGGCTCAATTGGTAACAATCGACTAGGTCCGCTGGCAGCCCGAAGGATGCGATGCACGCGAAGGTGGTTGAGCGGTTCTTACTAGCAAAGGATTTCCTGCCGTCGTTTTCGAGGAAGATCCCGATGCGGCTGAAGCTGATGTGGTCACGCAGTTTGAGGATAAAGTGGTGCGTAAATGCTTTATAATCTAAGCTGAAACTTAGGATTTTGGAAAAGTCGCGTAATATGTGAAGCGCAGATTTTTGTCCGGGGTTCCCAGTCGAGTAGTCCAGGTGTTGGGCGGGCTCAGTGGCTTGCGGTGCGATAGGTTCGGTCGGGGTCACGTATCGTTGAATGATACGCTCCAGCGTTTGCTTCGGCACTGGCTCGGAGAAAAAAAGATCAGCGCCCTCGTCGAAGGCGAGCTGCTCGGTCTCCACTCCGTATTCCGGTGCGATGACGATTGTCGTGACCGTTCGGTTGAATGCGCGTAGGGAGCGCAGATGTTTGGCCAGTAAGGAGTTGCCACTATCAGCGTGTATGATTGCTAGATCAAACGCGTTGCGCTTCAATGCAGACTCGGCCTCGGAAGGTGAACGTTTACTGACGTTCCGTATCTGTGGCGCTGTGATGACCTCTCGTAAATTATCCGAGATGGATTCACTATTCTGGATGAATAAGATGTGGGTCACAGGGGCGCGGATGAGGGTTCTTTATATAAAATTATATATTTTTTGTTGGAATAGTTGCTGTGCTGCAACAGAAAATCGCTAGTAAATTGCTAGCTACTAGCGCACATTAGTGTTTTCACTTGCTGTTGTGGTGGAGTGATGGCTTTTTCCTCGAGAGACGACACGTCGAATCTCACATGATCGAGTCTGATTAATTTATGCTTAAAGCAAAAGCACCTGTAGTTATTTCTGAAATAACGAGTCGTTTAGTCTCCATGCCGGGGCCGAGTGGATTGCAGGTTGTGGGGTATATTGATGAAGGAAGTGAAGCAGTTTGGAATGAACGTATCGTGATTCTGGCGCCACGGTATGGTGAGACCAAGAAGAATAACCTGCAGTTAGCTTATGAGCTGGTTGCGAATGGTTTTAAGGTGCTGCGTTTTGATCAGACAAACCATGTCGGCGAAAGCGATGGTGAGATGGCTGCATTTACTTTGTCGGGTGTGGCGGATGATATTTTGTCTGTTGTTGATTATGTGGATCGGTTTTATGAGCCGTCAGAGATTGTATTGATTACGCTCAGTCTCTCTTCGCGTTCAGGATTTAGGGCATGTGCGCAGGATTTGCGTATTTCTCGCTTCGTTAGTTTGGTCGGGATGCTTGATATGGATCGAACTTTGCAGGCGATTTATAATCGAGATTTCTTCGGGGAGTTGAAGGCAGGTGCGACATGGAGTCGGGTCGATATCTTGGGCTTTGAAATCGAGGGTGATAAATTCTATAAAAGTTTGGTCGAAACTGACATGTTGGACTTGTCTGGCACATTAATCGATTCTGGGCAGGTGCTTGCACCGGTGTTGCATTTGTGTGCGGAGAAGGATTTATGGGTTGCTCGTGAAGACGTGGATCAGGTGATATCGCGTTGCCGTAACGGTCGTGTCGTTCAGATCCCGAATGTCGGGCATGAACTGAATGAGAACCCAGAGTCGCTCAAGTTTGCAGTTCGAGAGATTCTGGGGTTTTGCTCCGAAGGTCTGAAGCGGGTTTCGGATGATGTGCATGTGCCTGATCTTAAAGTGCTCCTGCGGCAGAACCGCGTAGAGCGTTTAAGGCTACAGGCTTCGATTCAATTTGCGGAGTCGGAAACGGAGTTTTGGGGAGAGTATTTAGGCAAGTTCGGCATTATTGAAGATGCAAAATACTATGTTGAGTATTTTGATAAGATGTCTGGTTTGCTGGGAACGATTCAAGCGGGCGATGTGTTGCTGGATGCGGGGTGCGGTAATGGATTTTTTGGAATTAGTATTGTTCGTGCCTTGATCCGTGATGCTTCGGTTTTAGGCGAATTGCCTCAGCCGATTCATTATTGTGCGATCGATCTGACTGCGAATGGCCTGGATCGTTCATATTCGAGGCATACGGAATCATTGGTTGATCTTCAACGCCAGCAGCTCTGTAAATCGGCGAGTGTTGGTTTTTCCTATCGTAAAATTGATTTTGATATTGTGGGAGGTGAGCGAGGTGCGTCACTTCCGTTTGCAGATGGATCGATTAGTAAGATCTGCTGCAGTTTAGTGTTATCGTATTTGAAGGAACCATTGAATCTGATTCAGGAGATTTATCGAGTGCTCAAGCCTGGTGGAGTGGCAGTTGTTTCTAGTATGAAGCCTGGTTGTGATATGACGGTGCTGTATCATGATTATGTGACTCAAGAAGAAGACGTCGCGGTTGAGGGCCAGAAGGATGCGGCTTCATTGTTGAGTGCTGCGGGTCGGATTAAACTCAAGAAAGATACCGGGGTGTATCAATTTTTTGATGCGGAAGAGTTGGAGCACCTTGCAGCACAAGCCGGTTTTGTGGAAACTCGAAGTTGTCGTTCGTTTGGTAATCAGGCTAATGTTATTCGTATAGTGAAGTGAATACATACCTTACGATATCATCTTTGCTGAACTTTTCAGCGGCGATTTTACTCATCGCCTTTTTAGTTGGTGCGCGGGATCGCAGCCCGATACGGCGGCGCTATCTGTATTTTTTAATTTCAGTGGCGGCGTGGGCCGGTGCGTATTTCTTTTGGCAAGTTGCAAGTGATGAGATTGTTGCTGAGTTTTTTTGCCGTGTACTGACATGTTTCTCGATCTTTATTTCGATCACGCTGTATCACTTCTCTTTGGGGTTGGCTGGTGTGGAGTCTCGGCGCAGTGTTTTGTTCGGATATCTGGGTGCCTACGGATTGATTTCTTTGATACCCTTTGGGCTGATTGTCGCTGGTGTATCAGGACGGGAAGGGCATCTATATTGGCCGGATGCGGGCTCGTTGACTTGGTTATATCTATTATATTTTTTCGGTTATTTGATCGCGAGTGGATGGCACCTTTATCGTGCTTGGAAACGCAATATTGGTAGTCAGGCGTCGGATCAAATTTTCGTGTTATCAACTGGTCTTGTCGGCTTCTTAGGTGGGGCGACTAATTTCCCGTTATGGTACGATATTCCGATTCAACCTTATGGTAATGTGTTGGTGGCAGTGTATGTGCTTCTGCTTGGGCGAGGGCTCCACAGTGGTCGAGTCTCTGGGGTGGGCCTCTCTTTTTATAAGGCATCTGTGGGCTTACTGCTGAGTGGCTCGGCTGCGTTGTTTTATTTATTGCTTGCTGTGTTGCATCGAACGGTTGCGGGAGATCCGATGTCATCGGAGGAGTTTTGGTTCCGTGGTGCACTTGCATTTTTTCTGAGCATCGTGGTTTTCTGGGGAGTGCCTCGTGTGAAGTTTTGGATGGAGAAGATCCTCGATGGCGTGTTTCGACGTGGGCGGGCGAGTGCATTGACTGAACTTAAAGATCTGCCGACGAAGCTCTCCGATCTGGCGGCGGATGAGTCTATTTTTGAAATGACTGCTGAGACGGTGATGCGTTCATTGGGAGTGGCGGGAGTGGCCGTGTATGTGTTGGAGTCGTTTGACAGTGCGTATCGGTGCTCCGTCACTGCCGGGGAGTTCCTCAACGCACCGAGCGGGTATCCGATCGACGCGGGTAATCCGATTGTAGAGTCGCTGAGTTTGCATCCGACCTGCTTGGTGCCGGATCAGATCTACGAGGATCTGGATCAGTATTATTATAAAGCATTAGTGGATTTGAGGAATGAACTGAACGTTTCAGTGATCGTTCCGATTTTCGCGAATCATGAACTCTATGGGTTGATTGTACTGGGGCAACCGAAGGTGCTGCGTGCGTGGAGCGAAGAGGAGATTTCTATCTTGTTTAACGTGGGAGCTCAGATCGGAATTAATATTCGGACGCGTGATTACGAGCGTCGTGCGAGTGAGGTTGATAAGCTCGTTTCGTTGGGCACGATGGCGGCCGGCTTAGCGCATGAAATCCGTAATCCGTTGGTGTCGGTGCAGACATTTGCGTCGTTGCTTGAGTCGGGTAAGTCGCTGAATCGAGTGTCGGACCAATTCAAGGGGGTGCTGTTGCGGGATGTGAAGCGCATCGCCAGTATTGTCGACGGCGTTGCCCATTATTCGCAGAATCAGAAGGGCAAGCAGGCTCCGCTATCGATTAACGAGGTCTTGCTTAATAGTATCGATATCAGCTCCAAGCTGGCGCAGACGCATCGGGTTGCGGTTCGGCTTTCGACGGTTGAGAAGGTGGATGCGACGGTATCTGCAAATATGGGGCAACTTGTTCAGGTCTTTGGCAATTTAATCGATAATGCGATTCAGGCCCTGAGTGGATCCGAGGCCCCGGAGGTCGTGATTTCAGTGACAAAGCGTCAAGGGTATCGTGGACCATCTTGGGTGGAGGTGGCAGTTGCGGATAATGGGCCAGGGATCCCCAAGGCGATTTTGAGCCGGATTTTCGAGCCCTTCATTACTTCGAAAGATACGGGGTCGCGAGACGAGTGGATGGGCATGGGCTTGGGGCTCGCTATCTCAAAACGAATTATCGAAAATCACAGTGGTGCGATTTCTGTGATTAATGCTTTGCCCCGTGGTGCCAAATTCATGGTATCGCTTAAATGTATTCAGCCTAAATATGAAAAAACAACACGCTGAGAATATCGAGATGCCTGATGCGTCCCTCGCCTGTCTGGATCCGGCGGCGTTGGCTGCGACTTATCTGCGCTCTGTTGCGATGAGCTTGGAGTCGTTTGCTGAGTTCGATGGTTTCCTTGATACGTTGAAGCAAATGGTGGGAGAAGACCGATATTTAGAAGGGGTGGCTCAGCTGTGTGATGTTTTTTCCGGCGAAAGCGAGCAGCCTGATTTTGAGAGCTTGTCGCAGAATGAGACGGTCATTGCGGTTGCTGGCGCGACTGGGAGTAGTGGTTATTTGAAGTATGCTGGGCGGGTGGATGGTCATCCGTTTGGTGCAGAGGACTTGCATTTGATGGGGGCAATTTCTAGCGTTGTATCAGCTCTGGTCGCTCAGGCGCAGAAATTTCGCCAGAAGGAACAGGTGACTTCAATTTTACAGTATTTGATGAATCAGTTGCCGCTGGGAGTTGTTTGCTTTGATGCTATGGGGAGTGTGGTTGTTGAGAATAAGTTGGCTCAACGTTTACTAGGCCCTGGTGGTGTGGCTTTGCTGAAGTCGGAATTGGCTAGGGAGCCACGCGTTAAAGATCGCTTAGTGGAGCTGCATTTAGAGGTGGATGGTAAGCTGATTTATTGCGAGGGACGTTCTCTTCCGGTTGCTGAAGGGGGCGTGGTGGATGCCTATGTGCTGTATGATTTGAGTGCGTCTCGTGAGAAGTTGCTGCAGGATTTGGAGCTGGAGGCGTATATGAGCGAATCGCGCGGGGGTGCGGTTGTGGTGGCGCTGCTGGAGTCGCGTGCAGTTGCGGGTGCGGTTTATCGGGCGGTGAAGACCTGTGCTGCGGATTATGATTTGGAGCCTGCGAAGGTGCAGCCGCTGGATGCGTATGTCTGTGCCTGTATTTTTCGGAGTAAGGATGTGCGTAGTGTGCGCCATTTGTTGAGGCATCGATTGCCGCTTAACGAGTTTCAGGGCCTGCGGGTGGCTACAGTTGCCTATGATGCGGGCGCTGGTTCGGTAGAGCCTGCTAGAGGGTTGATTGATGCGGCCTCTGCTGCGTTAAATCAGTCAGATGTGGCGTTGCTGCCTGAGCTACTTGTGTTGGATGATTATTCGCCAGTGGTTGATGCTTTGGAGATGATTGTTGGGGATGAGTGTCGTCTTCGTACCGTGGATTCGATCGATGCTGCCGACGCGTTGATTCGTTCGGGGCAGGTGGATGGCCTGATTCTTGATGTGGATGGCTATGGCGATGAGGTGCGAATTCGTATGCAAACTGCCGCGGCCAGTCTGGGGGCGGGCTTCAAGATTTTCTATTCCAGCTACAAGCAACCACAGATGGTTCGCTCTGCGCATGATCTATCTGCAGGGGATACCCTATTGCAAAAACCTTTTGATGCCCAAGAGGTTGCTGATCTTGTGCGTTTACAGTTTAATTTGGCTTGAGCCGAAGCGTTCGCTCCACATATAGTTTTAAGCTACCTAATCCGCTACTCTAATCTATGACTACTGCTATCCACGGTCTCCCCGCGAAACGTTTGCTCGTTGTCGATGATGAAGAAGGCCCTCGTGAATCATTGAATATGATTTTTTGCGATGATTTTGATGTGACCATCGCAACGTCGGGTGAGGAGGCGATTCAGTTTTCGAAGGCAGCACCGTTTGATGTGGTGATTACGGATATTCGTATGCGTGGGATGAGTGGCATAGATGTGCTGCGCGAGGTGAAGAAGATTGCTGCGCACACAGAGGTGATCGTTTTGACGGCCTTTGAGACTTTGGATACTGCCCGCAAGGCGATTAGCTTTGGAGCCTCTGAGTATTTAAAAAAGCCTTTTGATCTGGATCATATTCAGAAAGTGGTGGATCGCTGCTACGGGCATTATTTGTTTCAGACGCAGCGCGATACCGTGATCCGGGAGGGTGTGAATGCTGCGAAAAGCAACTTCCTTGAAATTGTCAGCCATGAGTTGAACACGCCGATGAATGGTATTCTCGGCTTTCTCGAATTACTGCAAGATACAAGCTTGAGTGCGGAGCAGGCCGAATATGTGTCCACGATTCGCGAGTGTAGCCTGAAATATTTCGAGCATGTGGAAGATATTTTAACCTATGCGAAGCTCTCGATGAGCGAGAGTGAGCTGTCGAATTCTTCGTTCAATCCAGCTACGATGTTGCTGAAATTGGCCAACGAGGTGGGGGCTGATGTGACATTGCAGATCGAGGCAGATATCCCGCAGGATCTACCGGAGTATGTGAGTGGGGCGGAGCGCGAGATACGCGTGGTACTGCGGAAACTCATGTACAATGCTTTGAAATTTGCGCCGGACGGAGACGTTCAGGTGGCCATTCGATTTGAGTATTTATCTGCCGCTACGATTCGCTTGAGCTTTGAGGTCAGCGATTCTGGGCCTGGGATTGACCCCGCTTATATAGAAAGTGGAAAAATATTTGATGCATTTTCTCAGGCAGATTCATCGTTGGCTCGTCCCTATGAGGGACTGGGTCTTGGTTTGGCTCTGTGCAACAGTATCTCTGGTCGACTCGGCGGGTCGCTGGAGGTGGAGAGTGAATTGGGGCAGGGCAGCCGATTCACTTTTTCAGTCGATGTGAGTGAAGGAGAAGCTTAATCCGGATTTTAGTTGAATGGTGAACAGTTTATGCTGTCACTTTTGTGAGATTCAAATTGTCAAATGGGTAAAATTCTGCAATCTATATCACTTTTTTTGACAAACTCGTTCTGCTCAAATACTTTACATTATCATGCAAGTCACGCTCCTCAAGTCTAAGCTGCTCCGTGCAGAAGTTACTGACAGCGCCCTCCACTACGAGGGTAGTCTGGCGATCGATTCCGCATTGATGGAGCAGATCGGCCTCGTTGCCTACGAGAAAATACTAGTCGCTAACATCGCCAACGGCGAGCGCTTCGAGACCTACGCAATCGAGGCTCCAAAAGGGTCGCATACGATTTCGCTCAATGGCGCAGCTGCGCATAAGGGTGAGCTTGGCGATTTATTAGTGATCATGTCGTTTGCGCAGTTTGAACCGGAAGAGGCGAAGGCCTGGAAGCCTAAGGTGCTGGTACTGGCCGATGGCAACAAACGCGTCGTGCGCGCGGACAATGTCCTAATCGCAGAGGACGTCTTTTACGACTGCTAGTCGCTTGTAGATCTATTTTCTAAAAGCCGATCATTCGCATGGTCGGCTTTTTTTGTTTTAAAAAGCTACCTTAAACAGACTTGCGATGGTCTTGAGGCGATCGTGCGCAAATAAAAAATAACTTGAGAATCGGTCTCAATTAATCTGAGGCAGATCATAACTCTATGATTAACAGTTATTAATGTTTTCAGTGAAAGAGCTAGAGGCCTTTTTAATGGGCGGTTTATTTAATGAGAGTGATTCTCGTTGATCATTTATGGGTTGCCTCTCCTGATTCGCGGAGGCACAACGTGAGACATGCCCTCGCGTCCGCAGTGATTTGCGGCACGCGGGCATTATTTACTTAACTTAGAAACAAACATATGAAAAAAATTACGCTTACACTGGGTTGCCTTGCGCTGCTAACATCTGCGGGGCAGGCTTCTATAACGGTCGGATTTGGTGATCTGACTCCTAGCACTACTTATGCGGGCCCCGGAGGAGGTGCCTATTATAATGGTAGCGATGGCGCTGGTAGCTTTACCAGCGGCGGGGTACAATTCACGAATAATTACAATGCGACATACAGCAGCTGGAATGGTTGGGCGTATTCTAATACCACCGATACCGCAACGGCTGGTTTTGGTAATCAATACAGTGCCTACACCGGAGACGGTTTTGGCTCTGATAATAGTGTGTATGCTGTGAATACCGCATCTTTTGGCGGTCCTGCGCCAACTGTTGCCTTGGGTGCAAACACGCATACACCACTGTCGATGCGCATTACAAATACAACATACGCGGCCGATTCGATGCTCAACGGGGATTCGTTTGCGAAGCAGTTCGGGGGAGCGACTGGTGATGATCAAGATTGGTTCCTGCTCACGATCCGTGGGTTTGATACGTTGAATCAGGACATCGGCACAGTGGACTTCTATTTGGCAGATTATCGCTTTGGTGATAATTCTCAGGATTATATCGTTGATAGCTGGGAATTGGTCGACTTGAGCTCGTTGGGCTCGAATCTAGCTTCCCTGCAGTTTGAGTATAGTTCGTCTGATGTCGGAGATTTTGGGATGAACACACCTGCATATTTTGCGATGGATGATTTCGCTGCCGTACCTGAGCCATCGGCTTATGCAATGCTTGCCGGGCTCTTTACTGTGGCCGCGGTAGCACTGCGTCGCCGGCGTTAATTTTTGGTTAGTATCCATTCATTAGCAGACTGGTATGTGGTTCATTTGAATGCATAGCAGTCTGCTTTTTATCTGCATGGCTATGATCAATCCGCGCCTTTTAATTCTCTACTTCGTAGCCTGTTGGCTTGGCGGTAGAATATTGCTGGCTGAGGATGTGGAGGGCACTGTTGTGGCTCAGGAATTAGAGAGTTACACCGTCATCGCCTTTGATTTCAAAAAAGAAACGTTGGAGATACCTGCGGATGTGACACGCATTGCGCGGGATACGATTGATCGTTCGCTTGCGACCTCGGTGCCCGATTTATTACAAACTGAAGCGAATCTGTATTTTTCGAAAATATCGGGCTCGACGAATGTATCGATGCGCGGTTTTGGTGAAGGCAGTGGCTTGCGGAGTCTCATTTTAGTGGATGGGCAGCAACTCAATCCATCCGACATGGGGCGTATCAATTGGGAGCAAATTCCATTGGACTCGGTCGAAAGTATCGAAGTGCTACGCGGTGGACATAATGTTCTGTATGGTGACCGTGCATTAGCTGGTGTGATCAAGATCGAGACGCGTCGCGCTGCAGGGGAGCGACTCAACGTGGAGGGGCGTGTTGGTAGCTTTGAGAGTCGTCAGGCATCAGTTAGCGGTGGTGTGGGGGCTGAGAATTGGGGTGTTTCGGCGGGAGCCTTCCATGAGGAATCAGATGGTTATCGTGATCACTCCGACAGCGAGAGTCGCAATTACTATTTGACCGCCGGGCGCACTTTTCAGAATGGAGATGATTTGGACTTGCGAGTTGGTTGGGGTGACACGGATCTTCAGTATTCAGCTGGGTTAAAACACGAAACTTATAAATCGGATCCAACCAGTTCGAACTATGAAGGTGGCGAGGGGAGCCATAACGAATATAACAGTAGCTCTGCTCGCTATGAAGCGCTACGTGAATGGGGCAGTTGGGAGGTATTTACAGGCTACGGTGAGGATGCAACCAATTGGTCGTTTGGAGGCGATTCATTCGGCAAGAATCAGCAATCGAGTTACAATTTAAAACCTAGCGCTCGTGTCGAACTGGATCCAGTCGTACTGGTTTTTGGCACCGACTTGATTTATGAGACGCTCGACTTCACTAAGTATTTGGATGAGGCGCACACAATAGTTCCTGGCGAGGCAAAACTTTCTGAGAGCCGAATTGCGCCGTATTTGCTGGTTGAATACGAACTCACGGATCAATGGACGCTGAGCGCTGGTGCGCGTTATGAATGGATTCGTTATAAGGTCGACTATGACGCTTACGAGCGCAGCCAACTGAATCCTTTTAACGAAACGAACCGTGGGCAGAGGCCGAATCCATTCTATAAAAATCCGCCTGATCAAGATCCTGAGGCATCCTTTGATGGCATTGTTCACGAACAGGGAATGGCGGCGGAAATTTCTCTGAACTTCCGAGTGTCGGAAGACCTAAGTGTCTGGTTTGGATATGATCGCGTCTATCGCTATCCTGTTTTTGATGAGCGGGCAGGATACCAAGGCTACTCCTTAGCTGAAAATGTCAATCAGGAGCTCGAGGCTGAAAGAGGGAACAGCTACGAGCTGGGATTTAAATTTCTGAACGGAGCGCACGAGTTTTCTGCAACCGCATTTCTGTTGTTAATGGAAAACGAGATTATATTCGATGGCGATGTGGAAGGATCCAATCAGCTGGGGACCGGATTAAATATAAACCTCGGCGCGGTGAACCGCTATGGCGGGGATCTGGCCTACATTTTGACGCAAAAAAATTGGGGCTTTTCCACGCGACTCGCTTATGTGCACACGGAGATGCGGGCCGGCGAGGGCAAGGGTTACGAAGTGCCGCTTGTCCCTGCAATACACACGGTCAGTCAACTTTGGTGGAAACCCTTGGAACGACTGCGACTTAATTTGGTTCACCGCTATGTGGGCGAACAATATGAAGGTGGCGATTTTGATAATTCTGAAGCAAAGATCGATGCCTACTCTGTGTACAATATTCAAGCAGAGTTGGAGTGCACGACTCATGCGCAGGTTTATATGAGCGTCGGAAATGTGTTCGATAAACTGTATGCTGAAAGTGCTTCCTATGGTAGCTATTATCCCGGAGACGGACGTTCATTGAGCGTCGGGTTTAAGCTTAACTTTTAAACCATGAAAACGATGCAACACCTACTATTTTTTACTCTTATTCTGTGGGCTCATTGTTCAGTGATGCTGAATGCTCAATTGTTGATGGATCCGCCGATTTATCCAGGGCAAGATCGTAGCTATCCTTTTCATGATGCTGCAGGATCTGCGGACACCACTGCGCTTTATAAAACGGACCCATCTATCGTCGCTTGGGCAACTGGTTATACCGACTTAGAATACGGAGACGACGTCGCAGAGACGTGGCAGACGCCAGTCAAAGCACTTGGTGCGGCTCAAGGCACGAGTATGGATATTGTCTGTCTCGGTCGTGGGGGGCAGATCACCTTAACTTTTGCTAATCCCATAACGAATGGCGAAGGCTTCGATTTTGCGATTTTTGAAAATGGTGTTAGTAGTACATTCCTTGAACTCGCATGGGTTGAGGTGTCTAGTGATGGCGAGCACTTTGTGCGTTTTCCCTGCTTCTCTTATACGGATGCTCCTGTCTGGGGCTATGGTGAAGTGAACCCTTGGGATATTCATGGTTTTGCTGGTAAGTACCAAGCCGGTTACGGGACGCCCTTTGATCTCTCTCAATTAAAGTTAGCTTATGAGGCAGCTCGTGACGGAGTGGATGATGTATTTACTGACGAGTATCAGGCGTCGCTGCTTGATAATTTTGTTCACTTAGATCTCAATGCGATTAGCCACGTGCGCCTCATCGATATCGTTGGAGATGGCAGTGCGCATGACGTCGACGGCAATGTCGTGGATGCGGAGGGGATGCAGGGCGGCGTGATTTATGATCCGTATAAAACCTTCGGCTCTGCGGGATTTGATCTGGATGCAGTGGCTGTGATACATCAAATGGACGCGACCGGTAGTGAGCAGAGCATTACCTTTGCCGAAATCGGCAACCGTCGCATTGGGGACGGTTCTTTTCAATTGTCAGCGACTGCCACGAGCGGCTTGCCTGTCAGTTATGTGCTGATCTCAGGTCCCGCATTGATCAGCAGTTCGGTTATAACTCCGATTGGACTGGGTCAAGTTGTGCTGCAGGCCATTCAAGCGGGGGACGCGACGTATGCGGCAGCCTCACCTGCGACTCGTAGCTTCTACATCGCAGACGAGTTGCAGCACATCTTTATCAAACCTCCTAGTAATCAAGTCGTCGGCGCAACGAATGTGCCTTTCGATGTCGTCTCTAGTAGTGGCTTACCTGTCAGTTTATTTGTTTCGGATGGCCCTGAGGATGCGTTTGTCTCCGAGTTTGGTCACCTTTTTAACAGTGGGGCAGAGCTTGGCTCTGTGACGCTTCGTGCTAGTTCCGCGGGCGGTGAGAATGGTGGTGTCGTCTATGCGCCAGCAACGGACGTGATTGTTTATTTTGATCTCGTTGGATCCGGCTCCGCTGCTGCACCGCAGAGTTTTGCCGCCTGGCAATCATCTCAAGCGATTTCGGCCCCACCTGAGAATGACAGTGACGGCGATGGCTTTAGCGATCTCGAAGAATATGCGGCGGGCACGGCTCCTAAAGACGCGAGTGACCGTCCTGCGTCAGGATTCAGCCGAGAAGTCGATGGTGATGACTACATTTTGGAGCTGTCTCTTGATGCGCAGGCACAAGTGGATTGGGACGTTCAGACTGCTGAGGATTTAAGTGATGCCGATGCATGGTCGTCGATCATTCCCGAGATAATTGAAGTGAGTGAAGTCAATGGCGGCTCCTCAAGTTTGCAGACCTTGAAATTACGTGTGGCAAAAACCGGCAGTGCTCAACAGTTTTGGCGATTAGAATTCGAGACGAAGTAATCTAAAATCCGACCACAACCATGAGCCGACAACGTGAAGTTATTCTAAATGTTCTACGAGACGCTGCACGCCCTCTCACGCGTGATGAAATCCTGCGACTAGGACGCGAGCAGATCGATCGTTTAGGGTCCGCAACTGTCGACCGTGCCATCCGTAACATGACGGAGGCGTTTCAGGTGATCGGTGTTGAATTCCCCGGGCAGCCTAAGCGCTACGAATTACCTGCAGCGGGAGAGCATCCGCATTTCATTTGCCGAACTTGCAACAAAGTCTTCGACCTGCCTGTGGCGATGCCGCTGCCTGTCGTGCAGACCCCGAAGGGCTTTGTGATTACTGGCGGCGAGATCGTTTATTCCGGTACCTGTTCAGATTGTTCAAAGAAGTAGTGGCTGGGTTATAGGAGTGTGGGCGACCCGCCCACGTTTTCATGCGGTCAGAAGCGCGGGTTGTTTGTGGGCGACCCGCCCACGTGTTCATGCGGTCAGAAATACGCGTGGGTTGTTTGTGGGCGGGTCGCCCACACTCCTTGCTAGTTCTTTGAGCTCCAGCTTTCGCCGCGAATCCAGTCGATTAATTGACTGATGGATGTGTGCTTTGCTTGATTGCCGTTGCGTGCCACTGCCCACTCGGTGTGATCGTCCAGCTCGACAACTTGAATACTGAGTGCACTGTTCTCGTCAGGCTTTGCGATGCCGAAGCCGAGCCGTTCCAGAGCGCGACGTGTCCAGAGCGCGTTGATGCCGTCGCCTTGGATCTGTGCTTTGAGGCAGGGGTTGGAATGTGCGCGGAAGGAGCCGCGTTCGGCGTCCCAGTCTAAGTTCTCATTGGCAAAGATAGCTGCAAACTCGCCGCTCATGGCGAGCTCCTCGGGGTAGCCTTGGATCAGTTGGCCATCAGTGGTGATCATCCAGAGTCGGTCGGCGAAGCGTAGCGCGAGATCCAGGTCGTGCGTGGAAAGCAGTAGCCCCATTGATTCGCGGTGGGCGAGATTGCGTAGGATGGTCATTAGCTCGACCCGACGCGGGAGATCTAAAAATGCGGTCGGCTCGTCGAGCAGCATCACTTGTGCTTCTTGTGCGAGCGCACGCGCGATCGATACCTTTTGTCGTTCGCCATCGCTCAATTCCGAGATCTGTCGTCCTTCGAGCCCGGTGGCGCCGACGGCTTGAAAGGCCCATTCGATACGTTCTTTATCGGTTTGGTTGAGTCCACCCAGCCAGCCAGAATACGGGTGGCGCCCCAATGCAACGAGCGAGTAGGCGTCCATCATCCCGACCGGTAGTGCCTCTGTCAGGACGACGCTAATCATGCGCGCGCGCTCGCGAGGCGGGATGCTGTGGAAGGTCTGGCCTTGAAGCTTTAATGAGCCACTGAGTGGCGCTTGCATGCCGGCGAGTGTGCGGATCAGCGTCGATTTTCCGGCGCCGTTGGGCCCCAGCAGGCAGATGAATTCGCCTGCGTTGAGTGCGAGATTCAGTGCTTCGGCGACGCAGGTTTCCTGGCCTCGATGGCTATAGCCAATGCTTAGCTTCGTCGCGGTGAGATGTTCTGTATGCAGCGCAGGGTTCATCCGAAAAGTCGTTTAAGGTTCCGTTGCTTGATCAGTGCGGCGATGATTACGGGCGCACCGATCAGCGCGGTAATGGCATTGAGCGGTAGCGATACGTCGAGTCCGGGGCCGCGGGCGATAAAGTCGGCACTGAGCGAGAGCAGCGCACCCACGAGTATCGACGCGGGGATCAATATACGGTGGCTGCTGGTGTGGAATAGGTAGCGGCTGAGGTGCGGCGCGGCGATGCCGAGGAAGCCGATCGGGCCGCAGAAGCCAGTGACTGTGCCAGCGAGTATCGAAGCGGCAAATAGGATGGTGATCCGTGCGCGTTGCGTGCGCGTGCCGACGCTTTCGGCATAGCGCTCGCCGAGTAGCAGGGCGTCGAGTGGTTTGACGAACAGTAGGCTGATTCCGAGCGCACCGATGATTGCCGGGGCAAACGCGCGCATTTGCATCCAACTGACGTTGCCGTAATTACCAAACGACCAACTCAGGAACGACTGTAAGCGCTCGGCCATACTGAAATACATCAGAATACTCACGAGGGCGCCGACTGTGTAGCTGATCATTAAGCCGATGATGAGCACTGACATGATGTCTACTTTTCGGGACAGCACCAGCACGGTGAAGAGCGTGATCGCAGCGCCGCCACTGGATGCAAGAATCAGTAAGATTTGCCCCGATATACCGAGGCCTGCTGTCAGGCTGAGCCCTGTGGGTGCGAGAGCGAGTAGTACGATCGCCACACCGAGGCTGGCGCCTGAGTTGACGCCCAATACGAAGGGGTCGGCCAGGGGATTACGAAAGATTGTTTGCATCATTAAGCCAGCGGTGGCCAGTGCCGCGCCAGCAAGAATTGAGGTCAAGATGCGGGGCAGGCGAAAGTCGATGACGATTTGCTGTAAGACGGGGTCGATGTCCGGTGAACCAGTCAGGGCTTTGATAACTGTTTCGATACTTAGAGGGATGGTCCCGATGCACGCGCTCAACCCCGCCACTGAGAGCACTGCCAAGCCCAGCAAGGCAAACAGCGTTGCGCTGCGACGTGGTGAGGCGTGTGGATTGGAGGTGGACATGGTAACCGTAGTATTTCTGAAGCGTATCAGCGCCTATTTCAACTGTTCGTAATAGATAAATTCCCAGTCCGGCATTCGTTCGGGGTGGAAGACTTTGATCAGGTCAGCGAGTACCTCGTCGGGATGCACAATGCCTCGCTCCCAAATCGAATTGCCGCCGCTGGCCGTGCGTTGCTTTGTATTGTTAAATACGTGGCCAGTTTGTCCCGCGCGAAATTTTTGAAAGCGTTGATCGGCTCCATAGAGCTCTTTGAGACTGCGGTAAAAGCTAGGGTTGATCCAAATGTCGGCATGGGCGGCTTTGAGGAACACGCGCTCGGTGTCGAGGGGGGTGGCGCCACTGCCGGGCACATCGGCCCAGAGGTAATCGCCGCCGGCATCGCGGATTGCCTGTGCGGTATAGCTTTCGCCGCCAGCCATGTGCCATGCGCCAGAGTAAGGTGCTCCGCAAAAGACCGTGGGGCGTTGCTCGATCTCGGCCACTGTTGCGTGTAGCGATTTATAGCGCGTGGCGATGGGTTCGAAGGTTTGCTCTGCAAGCGCTCCCGCATCAAAAAAAGCGGCGATGAATTTGATCCACTCCGCGCGGGCGAGTGGGTGCTGCTCCATGTATCCGGCAGTGAGCACGACCGGGAGGCCGGAGCGGGCTAATTTCAACGGAATGTCGAAGGCGGGGTCGCCAGTAACACTGGTGAGTATGAGGTCGGGTTGTAGTAGCAGCATGCGCTCGATATTCAGTCCGGCGCCGATTTGCACTTTCTGAATGCTGCCGTCTGCGACTCGTGCTCGAATGACTCCATTACTGATGTAGTCCGACGTAGCCGCTCCAATGATCGTATCCAACTGGTTCAATGCGTCGAGGTAGCCAATGTAGACTGTCTCCATGACGACTACGCGTGTCACGGGTGTTCGAATCACAGTGATGCCTGCCGGTAGTTCTGGTAGTGGTGCGCCCTTAGGGACGAGTGCGTATTGATGCGTTGCCCTTGAGCCGCGTTGAACATTGCGGATAGTCGCGATACGGTGTGTTTGGAACTGCGAGATCTCGAAGTTTTTCGCGTAGTGAGGAACCGATGTGATGGTTGCCGCTTGTGGTGTCGCATACGAGCACAGGTAGGCCACGAGGCTCAGTGCGAGCAGTGCGATGTATTTGGTGGATTTTGGCATGGGCATTTCTCGGTGTCTCGCAAAGAAACTACATGATCCGGGGTTGAGGCGTCAAAGTCTGTTCGGCGTTACCCGTCTCTTTTCTGGAAGTGGTAATTGGGCTGGAGAGGAGTGTGGGCGACTCGCCCACATTTATCCCTTGTTGCTGCAAGGGAAGGCGACTCGCCCCTCTCTCCTTTACTCACGAGTCGACGATGAACCTTTTTATCATCTAAATGGCTCAATCCTAGGGACCTGGGCGGCGTCCTGTTTCACCAATTCACACCTTGCCATTAGCCCCGCTCGGAACATAACTATTGGCATGAGGATTTTTCTAATTGGAGCGCTATTGAGTATATCGTTCGGTGCACTGCAGGCGCAGCAAGGGTTGCAGCCGAAGTATGATATTTCCCCGAGCATCGCGAAGCTGCCGGAACAGTCAGATTTCTTTGGTACATGGCTGCGTTCCGATGGTACCTATAGGGTCGAGATCGAAGCAGGCAAACAAGCAGGCATCGTGGTGGCACGTTATTTTAACCCAGAGCCGATCAACGTGGAAACGTCTACCTTTGACGAGATCGAAGGGCAACCGCGGTTAGAGTTTGTGCTGCGCGATGAGGGCTACCCTGGGTCTGCGTATCGATTGATCTATTTGGCGGAACGTCGCGTGCTTGTTGGCACCTATGCACGTCCTGATGCCGAGCCAAGTCAGGTGTTTTTTGTGCGAGAAGAGGAACAATAATCAGTCATGCCGAGTCGATTTAGAGCACATTTGCGGCGTAT
>JBLHTV010000006.1:0-29357 GCA_047627755.1 Lentimonas sp.
CACATCACTCTCATAGTGTCGGTAACTGTAAATCGTCAGTGCATCTGCCAGCGATGCTGAGCAGAATAAAAATAAACCGAGAGTGTAAAGGAAGAGCGCTTTCATTGTGATAAAAAAGAATGAGAACATGGGCATAGCCCACTGTGCGAAAATGACAAGACTAACAAAAAATCACCCAAAAAACTACCCCATTCAGGAGTAAAATAACTCCATAGTAGAGAAAAATTAAGCCACTGACCGCCTAAATCAGCTAATTTTGCTCCGTGCTCGGGCAGAAAATGGAGCAGTTGTATGCTAACATTCGTCACAAAATAACTAACTGATAGGCTTGCCTCATAGCAAATCAAACTATGAGATTCTGTCTCAACTACAAAACGCCTGCCATGGACATCCACAAACACATCTATATCAATAGCTTTGCGATCCTCAGCCTCGCGATCTCGGTATCTGGCTCCGTCGCCCTCGAATCCACCCGCACTGTGGTGAAAGAATGGGTTGCTACGGAAAAAGCGTGCTCAAGTGAAGCCATCCGATGGGAAGAAGCTCAAATCCTGCTGAATGACCTCACCCAAGTCACCCAGGCAGAGATCGCGACACTCAATCAATCCCTAGAGAAAATTGAGGCGACGACGACGAGTGCGGAGGCCGTGCGTATTGAGTTGGTCACCGAGCAACAAACACTTCAGACAGCCCGCCAGCAGATCTCAAAATTTCTCACCGAGATTGAGCCAAAGTTAACCGATTTAAGACCAACACTACCCGGACCGCTCAACACTAAACTCACCAGCCTGTTTCAACGTATTCCAAATGATTCCACCAACACGACACTCGGTATCGCCGAGCGTATGCAAACAATCGTTGGTATTCTAAATACAATTAACAAATTTGACCGTGCCATTACCGTGCATGCCGAGATTCGTACGCTTGGCGACGGCAGTCAGGGCGAAGTGGAAAGCGTCTACGTGGGGTTGGGCGTCGCCTACTATCGTACACGTTCCGGCGACGACGCTGGCTATGGGCAACCGCACATCAGCGGTTGGCAATGGAACTCTCAACCCGAACTCTCCGGCGCAATTGCCGAAGTCATTGCGATCGCCAACAATAGCACACAAGAAGCACGTTTCATCGCACTTCCGGTCGAGCTGCAAAATTAGTGCCTGTGATATCTTTAAAATCCATACTCTTTCTCTGCTTAAGTTTTCTTGCCCTTGCGACTACATCCTTCAGCCAAGATCTCGCCAGCATACAGGCAGCTCAGCAGTCCAAACTCGATGATGCCGTGCGCCGTCTGACTGCACAGCGCCTGCAAATCAATGAGCAACAGATCCCATTGGCTCGCAACCTCCGGACACTCGAAGTAGAGAGCAAAAAACTGCGTGAGGCACTCTACGAAGCACGTCGAACAGACGACAGCCGCAGCCTCGACCTAGAAACACTTCGCAACAACGTCGAAGTGCTGCGACAAGAATACAACTACATCACCAGCTCCCTGCTTAGTGAATACAATAGCAGCTACCAAAGTAATCTGTCAGTCGGCGAGCTGGCCAACTACGGCGAAGACATTCGAGCGCTCAACCTGCTACTCGAAAACCCGGATGCCACTCGTAGTGATCGCCTTGAATCCTCGCTAAGCCTGATCAACGACTCAGTCGATCGCATCCATGAGCTGCTCGGCGGCAAGCGTTATGCGGGACAGGCACTTAACTCCGAAGGTCGTTTGACCGATGGGCAATTCCTACAACTCGGGCCACTGCTTTATTTCAGCGGCGATGAATCAGGAATCATTGAGGAAACCAAAGCACTGCAGGCTCGTATTCATTTAATCAATACCGAGTCATCCACTCAAATCGCCGAGATCTCTAGAAGCGGCAAGGGCGAACTG
Source organism: Lentimonas sp. (assembly GCA_047627755.1). Lineage (GTDB taxonomy): Bacteria > Verrucomicrobiota > Verrucomicrobiia > Opitutales > Coraliomargaritaceae > Lentimonas. The sequence goes on from JBLHTV010000006.1 coordinate 1,883, forward strand.
CCAATGGACCTCAGCCTAGGCAATGCACTGGCCTTACAAAGCACCAAAGACAGCCTGCTAGTACACATACAGAAAGGCGGCATATGGGCCTATCCAATCATCCTATTTGCGTTGGTAGCCACCATAGTCGCGCTATTTAAATTCGTGCAGATTATGACAATTCGCCAACCCGCACCGAATACGATCTACGACATTGCCAAATTACTACGTGCAGATAAACAAACTGAGGCCTTACAATTGGCCCAAGCACAACCGCTTCCCGCCCGTGAAATGCTGGTACAGGCAGTCGAGCATAGCCAGGAGTCCATTGAGCTAGTCGAAGAAGCCATGTATGAGTCGATGCTCAATACACAGCCAAAACTGGAGCGTTACTTAAATATTATCGCGGTCACTGCATCGGTCGCCCCACTGCTCGGACTACTCGGCACCGTGACGGGCATCATCAAGACTTTCAACCTGATGCGCGTGTTTGGCGCGGGCGACCCGAAGCCACTCATCTCCGGAATTTCTGAAGCACTCATTACCACCGAACTGGGCCTAGTATTGGCCATCCCCGCACTGATCATCCATGCCCTACTCACGCGCAAGGTGTCTGGCGTCATGGCACATATAGAAAAACTCTCGGTCGCACTGCTTAATACCCTGTCTCGAAATAAATAAGACCCGCTCACAGTGCTCAACAACCCTCACAGTCTTTATCTGGAAGCCCTACGCGTTTGGACCGCAGGTGGTTGGCTGATGCTACCATTGTTAGGGCTAGCGGTCTTCATGTATTACACTGCGCTGGATCTTTACTTACGCCTAAGGATGCACTTTTTACTACGCAGTCAGGTATATCAACTCTCGGATGAGGCACTGAAATCGGAGCTCTCAGATAAATTAACACTATTAAAACGCTTACTACTGCCGGAAGCGAAATCGACACTTGAAGTAAGGCGTCACTTTAAACAGGTACGTCAGGAATATCTCCCCATCATCAATCGCCGTATCCGCTTTCTAGCGATCATCATTACTACTGGACCTCTCGTCGGACTGCTAGGCACAGTCACTGGTATGCTGGTCACTTTCAACGGTATGGTCGGTGCGCATGGCACTAAATTTGACAATATGATTGAAGGCATCTCGGAAGCCTTAATCACCACCCAGACTGGCTTACTTATCTCAATTCCAGCATTGGTCGTACTCTCCTTCATTATCCAGCGCCGCAACCAACTCGAACGCTGTATTGCGCGTCTCGAATATTACAACGTGACCCTCGCCTGTAAATGAAATCACGCCGACTCATATTCTCACAATCGCAAAAAGCCGATGAAATCAATGTCTCCCCACTCATTGATATTGTCTTCATTCTGCTCATTTTCTTCATCGTCACCACCGTCTTTGTCGAGGAGACAGGCGTGGATGTGCAACGCCCAGAAGCCGCCTCAGCCAACGATCTGGAGAAAAACTCGATTTTAATCGCAATCACAGAAGAGGGAAAAATCATTTACGGCGGCAACGAAATCGGCAGCAACGGTGTACGTGGCATTGTAAAGCGACTGCTCCTGCGCGAACCAGACATGCCGGTCATCATTCAAGCCGACAAAACCGCATCGGTGGATCTGTACACCAAAGTACACGATGAAGCGGCCCTCGCGGGTGCAACCAGTATCCATTTGGCTACCACCCGCTAATGGAACAGGCACTGCCAGTCGAGCACAACAAAGCCCGCGCGCCACTCGCGCTGCTAGGCGCACTGGTCATGTCACTGCTGGTCTTCCTCGCGATTCCGGTCACTCAGCACTTAGGGAATCCGCGTAGCGATGTGATTGAATTTCGAGAAACACTTACGATCACTCCTCCGGCACCCACGCTGCTGCCTCCACCCCCCGAGCAAGTTCAGCCGAGCGAACCAGAGCCGAAGCCTGAATTTAAAGAACAATTACAAGATTTCAGCCTCAATCAGTTGGAGTTGTCCCTTCAGCCAAGCATCGGTGGCGCATTGAAAATGGGTATTGCGAGCGCAGGCTTTGCCACCGAGGTAGATGCCCTCAGCGAGATTCAAAAGCTTTTCACCTTTGCAGATCTACAAAGTTCCCCACGTGTTATTAACAGCCCAAGCATCGTCTACCCACGCGAACTGATACGCAGTGGCATTCGTGAGGGACAGGTACTCGTCGAAATCGAGATCGACATTAAAGGACGTGCTCGGGTACTAAAAATTATATCTGCCTCCGATCCACGTTTCATTCCAGCGGCCAAAGAAGTTATTCGTAAAGCTCGCTTCACACCGCCCAAGGTGGGTGGTGTACCACAGAAAGTATACGGCGAATGGCCCATTATACTGCGTGCACCATAATTAAATTTCGCATCTATTTTTGTCATGACTCGACACATCCTCATTTTCTTACTCTTGCTTTCTGGTGTTGCTCACGCATCGCCAAGCTTCGACTTGGTCGACACCAACCCCAGTAGTGCCGAATTCAAACAACGCTTCTACGGCAGCTTTGGTATTAACTCCGCGATCGAACCCATCCTTACGCAAGCAGACCGACCACTCTATGAGTCGATTGCGCCCTACCTTAAGGAAAGGCCAGAAAAGGCAATCGAGTTGGCCAAAAAAGGGATCACTAAAAACAGTAATGCCGCGTTCGATTATTTAGTCGGCAGCCTTTACTATATACAAGGTAACTACAGTGACGCAGCCTCTTACCTGAATGACGCGCTTAAAAAGTTCCCTGATTTCCGCCGTGCACATCGTAACCTTGCGCTGATCTACATCCAACAAGATCGCTACGAAACCGCGATCAAGCATCTACTACGCGTCATCAAGCTCGGTGGGGGGGACGGTCAAAGCTACAGCATGCTTGGCTATGCGTACCTCACTGAGGAAAAATATCAATCTGCTCTCAGCGCGTATCAACTCGCACGCATGTTCCTGCCCGACAGCATGGATGTGCGCCGCGGTGAGGCACAATGCCTACTCATGACTCAACAATTCGGAGCTGCCATCGCACTCTTCGACGAACTCATCAGCGAATACCCAAACGAACAAGACTACTGGCTATTTCAAGCCAATGGCTACCTCTCGCAGAACCAAGTGCAAGATGCGATCGCTAATCTGGAAATTGCCCATACCATCGCGCCTCCTAGTGCATCCAGCCTCAGTCTGCTTGGGGATCTGTATCTCAACCAAGAGATGCATGCACTGGCGCTGAACAACTATCAAGCTGCCCTCAAGCAAGACCCGACGACGCGCCCCGAACAGGCACTCAAACCGCTGCGCCGCCTCATGCAAACCGGCCTATTTGATGCCGCCCGTATGTATCTGAAACTAATCGACAGCAGTCTACAGTCTGAACTAGACCCCGATCAAGCTACTGAAAAAGCCGTTATTTCCGCACAACTAATAATTGAAACCGGCGACCTCGAGCAAGGTCTGGATCAATTGCAATCAGTACTCAATGAACACCCGCTCAACGGGGCTGCACTGCTGTTGATGGCAGACGTACAGCTCGAGCGTGAAGCCTATGAGGAAGCCACTTTTTACTTCGAACGCGCCACCTCTGTGACAGAGGTACAGGTCAAGGCTCTAGTTGGCCTCGCCCGCACCGCAGTCGCGCAGTCCAAATTCCAAGCGGCACTCAAGCACTTGCAAAAAAGCCAACGCATCAAGCAGCGCCCCGACATCGCGCAATTTATGGCTAGCATCGAAAAAGTAATCGCAGCGCAATAGGTTGACGAGCTGCTGTATTTTTCGCGTTAAAACGTAAGGGTCCAACTCAGTGCGCCGACGAACGATAGGTCTGCCCCAGAAAAAATCCCGTTAATAGGGCAACTCTGCTAAAAATCCTTCATGACTGAAAAATGTCGAATGAATGAGCTCAGAAAGTGTCAAAATTAATCAAAAATTCCCTGATCGGAGCATAATCTCTCCGTATCGGAGCAGATTTACCAATCAATTAGTGCTATTATAGACTGCAGAATAACAAAGCGCCATCACACCACAGGCGTTAACAGTTAGGCGTTGCTGCAATTCAGTCACAACGATGCAACGCCAATCGCCAATTTTTTCTCATCAAACAAACAATACTATAAATGAAATCTAACACTACCAAACTATTGGCAAGCGCTACGCTTGCGATGGCTTTCGCTGCCTCGGCAGTCACGGCTCAGACCGCGGAGCCCACAGCAGCTATCGAAATGGCGATCGACGAAACCGTGATTGTCGGCAACACACTCTACAAGGATCAAGTCAACGCCCTCAAAACACCGACTCTAATCATCGACGTGCCACAGAGCCTGTCGATCACCACAGCAGATGACATCTCGGTACGCGGCTTTAACAGCATCGGCGACATCGTCGATTACACACCAGGTGTGAGCGTGTCGCAGGGTGAAGGCCATCGCGATGCAGTCGTCTTTCGCGGCGTACGCTCCACTGCCGACTTCTTCGTCGACGGTGTCCGCGACGATGTCCAATACTACCGCCCACTCTACAATGTTGAGCAAGTCGAAATCCTGCGTGGCCCAAATGCACTGTTATTCGGCCGCGGCGGCGCGGGTGGGGTGCTTAATCGAGTCACCAAAAAAGGCGTAATCGGTGAGGACTTCAACGGCTACCAGTTCAGCATCGACACCTTTGGAGCTACTGAAGCGCAAATTGATAGCAATGTTGCCATCAACGAAGACACTGCGTTCCGCGTCAATGCCTACTACAACACCTTCGAAAATCACCGCGACTTCTCCGATGGTGAAGGCTACGGCGTGAACCCAACGATCAAGTTCCAACTGACTGAAAAGACTACACTCGATGTGTCATATGAATATATTGATTATGATCGTTCGATTGATCGCGGTATTCCAACTGGCACAGACGGCAAACCTGTGGATGCACTGAGCGATATTGTCTTCGGCGATCCAGATCTGAATAAGTCTGAATTCGAAGCACATAATATACGTGCGATGCTCCAGCATGAGTTCTCCGACACCCTCAAGGGTGTCTTCACCGCTTCGTATACGAACCACGACAAGCTCTATCAGAACTTTTATGCTGCAGACTACGACGAGGCTACTCCTGATCAAGTAACGCTCGACGGCTATTTAGACACTACCGAACGTCAGAACTTCGCGCTTTCCGGCAATCTCGTCAGCGAATTGGTAACTGGCGACATCAAGCACACTCTACTCTTCGGCGCTGAGTTCAGTGATAGCTCCTCAAAAAATGATCGGTACAATCCTGAATTTGATGACGGATCAGGAGGCACAACAGACAAAAAGGATTTCAACATCAGCCAGCGTAATATCAGCGGCGTTGGTTTTAACGCAGGTGGCCTGAACGCTGGGCCATTCACCGATCTGAACGACGACACCGAAACCGACATCACGATTTACTCCTTATATGTTCAAGACGAGATGAAGCTCACCGACGAACTCATTCTGGTCCTTGGTGCACGTTTCGACAGTTTCGACATCGACGTAACAGACAACAAGACTGCTAGTAAAAGCGGCAGCCAAAAAGATGAAGAGTTCACTCCACGTGCGGGCATCATCTACAAGCCACAAGAAAATGTCTCGGTCTATGCAAGCTACAGCGAGACCTTTGTGCCTCAGAGTGGTGAGCAATTCGCAAATCTTGGTGATGAGGGTCTCGACCCAGACGAATTCACTAATCTCGAAATCGGCGTTAAATGGGATTTCGCAAAGGGCTACAGCCTGACTGCTGCGGCCTTCAACATCGACCAAGATATCGTTCAAGATGACGGTTCTGGCGGTTCTGAAACGTTGAGTAACGAAATCACTGGTTTCGAAGCACAGTTCAATGGTCAAATCACTGATCAATGGGCGCTCACCGCTGGCTACAGCTACCTCGACGGCAAAACCGATAGCGGCGATCGCCCTAGAGAACTCCCGGAGAATATGCTTTCGGTCTGGAACCACTATCAAGTTACCGAAAAGCTCGGCCTCGGTCTCGGTGCGGTCTATCAGGACGACAGCAAGATCAAGGACTCAGCAACCAGCCCAGAGCTTCCTGACTTCTTCCGAGTCGATGCAGCTGCTTATTACCAAGTCAGCGAAAATCTTCGCCTACAGGTAAATATCGAGAATCTACTCGACGAAGAATACTACCCAAGTTCACACAGCACGCACCAAGCAACGGTCGGTGCACCGATTCATGCGCGCTTCTCAATCACCGGGCGCTTCTAAGATTTTTTCGTAAGACTTTTTTTCTAGCCCACGGAGTAATAACTCCGTGGGCTTTTTTGTAGCTACTCGGCTCGAATGCAAAACACATGATCGAACCAGATCGCACTCAGTGGTGTTGTCCCCCAAAAAAGACAATAAAAGTGTCAAGCAGTCAGGCAGAACAAAAGGAAGTGAAGAACCCGCCTCGCTGGCACCACGCCTACCCTGAGAATGGGTTATTTTGACTCCGCCCGCGGGTAGAAATGCAACCGTCTTTTTGTTACTATACAGGCTATAAAAGTTTTATTCTCACCACTCAATCTTCAACCCGAAAACGCCGACCTAATTGCCATGAAATGCTTAATCGAATCTCCAGATTACAACATCGCCAAACAGCTTGAGAGCATTGCGCTTCAATGCGCTATAGACGCGAAAACTCAAATAGAGACCAAAATTACCGTCCGCTCAAAAATACAGTCTAGCTTTATTACACTACAAATCAATGTAGATGAAGCTCTAGGTGATAGTCAGTCCTGGTGCCTCGCCTGCCGCCTAAGCTGCTTCTGCCCTGCTGCCCGAGTATCAATCATCATTTCGGCTCAACCCTTATTTCAACAGACCGCTCCTCAAATTCTAAATCAGAAATTAACATCTAAACGGGCCGCAGGATTTTAGGAATCACTTGTCCTCATAGACGACATACGGCGGCCTCTCTGATTGACAATATTGAGCATTTTAACTCCGTGATTGGGTAGAAATGATTCACCACTTTGTGCGATCATCAGGCACTTAGTAAGTATAACAAGGGCCCTTGTCGTTCATTTACAGATAGACAGCTCTTTTCAGATGATTCCCGATTGAGCACCACAACTTTGTTCATCAGACAAAAAATATGCTATCACGCCTTGGTTGAGCTTTCGACCGCCATCGCGACTCACTGGTGTGATAGCATTCATTTTACTCAAAGAACTGAATATCACCTGAGGCGGCAGCGCTAAAAGCCGACGCCTGTGCAGCGACCAGAGTGTCACCGGCACAGCACTAAGCCTAGTTCTTTTCCGGACGCGGAAAGAGAATCGTCTTTTCGCCGAGGGTTCTGCCCTCGAGGGTACTGCCCCAGACCAGCTGACCTTCAAGGCGATCAAAATTATCGGCGCCGACCAAGCCACGAATCTTATCAGAAATCTCTGGCATCACCGGAGTCAGCATGACGACTCCAAGGCGCAAGGCTTCAGCCATGTAGGCCAGCGAAGTTCGCAACTTCGCTTGGTCTTCAGGAGCGTCAGACTTAGCCAACTTCCACGGCGCACGTGTTTCGGCATATTTATTGATCCCTGAAATGAAGGTAAAAATACGATCCAAAGCCTTGTGAAACTGAAACCCTTCGAACAACGGGATCAGTTCATCCTGAGTCTTCACCCACAGTCCTTTAAGGTCTTGCTCTGGCTGCTCATCGACAGATGCTGCAGGCACTTTACCCTCGGAGTAACGGCTGCCCATGTTAAGTAAGCGGCTCACCAAATTACCGAGGTCGTTGGCCAGGTCACTATTGTAACGACTCATAAAGAGCTCAATTGAAAATTCACTGTCTTGGCCGACATTCATCTCACGAGTCACGAAATAGCGAAATGCATCAGTGCCAAACTGCTCGATCAAATCAAGCGGATCAACCACTTCGCCAGTGCTTTTGGACATCTTTGCACCGGAGCTCAACCACCAGCCATGAACCAAGAAATGCTTGGGTAATTCAAGGTTCAATGCCTTGAGCATGATTGGCCAGTAAACCGCATGTGGTGGCACTAAAATATCTTTACCGATAACATGGTAATCGGCTGGCCAGTTCTTTTCGAATTCATCGGTACCGTAGCCCGCTGCAGTAATATAGTTTGTCAACGCGTCGAACCACACATAGGTCACATACTCAGAGTCGAATGGTAGCTCAATGCCCCATTCCAAGCGCGACTTCGGACGGGAAATACAGAGATCGTTGAGCGGCTCTTTCTTGAGAAACTGCAGCACATCGGCACTCCGGAAGCGCGGATAGATCATCTCTGTATTCTGCTCGATCGTTTCGATCAACCAATCCTGATGCTGTGCGAGCTTAAAGAAATAGTTAGTCTCTACGACTTCCTCCACCTCACCAAAGATCTCTGGCCAGTTGCCGTCGACCTTTTCCTTCTCTGTGACGAACTGCTCCTGGCGTTGACTGTAATAACCATTGTAGTCCGCTTTGTAGATCTGGCCTTGATCAAACAGTGTCTGTAAGATCTCGCGAACCACTTTCTTGTGACGTGGCTCTGTGGTGCGGATATAATCGTCGTTGGTAATCTCTAAGCGTTCGCAGAGCCCTTGAAAATTAGCCGCGTGACCATCACAGAACTCCTGCGGCTCGATGCCCTGCTTCTGCGCCGACATCTGCACCTTTTGTCCGTGCTCATCTAGGCCAGTGACGAACTTCACTTGGTCGCCTTGTAGGCGACGAAAGCGTGCGACGATATCAGTCAGCACTTTTTCGTAGGCATGCCCGAGGTGCGGCGCGCCGTTTGCGTAGTCGATTGCGGTTGTAATGTAAAAGTTCTTGCTCATGGAAACCGAGCAAGTTGGGCGATTTCACGCAGGGGCGCAAGTCCGTAGGGACAAGGAGTTGGCAATAGCGCTCGCTATTCGATTCCCTCGACCACGAATTGCCGTTTGCCCTTCCAGATACCCAGCTTAACCACCATCGTAGTGGGCGATTTGGCCATTTTTAATTTTTTCAATTGCGCATACACCGATTTATCCGGTGCGTAGGCGGCCCACTGCTCCCCTGCCACTTCGAGCGTCATCGGCTGTACTTTGAGCACGCGCGCCTCGACGCGATACAAGCGTCCGACCAATGGGCCGAGTTCGGCATCGGCGACCTGCGAAAGAAAGGCAGCTCCCTCCAGCGGCAACTGCATGCCAGTTTCGTAGCCGAGTGGCATCTCAAAAACCAAGGCGTCATCACCCGCGCTCGGATTTTCTAAATCAGCAAAATCACCAGCACGGCCCGATCCGAGTGTAAACCGTGCAGCGACGGGGAAGTGGTCCGTCGCGCCGCCCCCGGTCTCGCCGGCGAAGGTCCATCGCAACGGCCGCCCGAGCAAATCGGCATTTAGCCCAGGTAAGATAACAGACCGAAAACTGCCATCCACATAAGCCACTCCCGATTGATCATACAGCCCACGAGTCACCAGCAAATGCATCAGTGAGCCGCGTCGCCCACGCCATACCTCAGAGTAGCGCTGCTCCGGCGGCAGCTCAAACCAAAGATTATAGAGATCCGCGCCGCCAAGCTCACGAATCGCCAGCTCATTGCCCTGCGAACCCAGCACATCATTAATCCCCGTCTCCAAGTCTGGGTACAGGATCGAATGATTGTAGTGCGAGTTCAAATCACCGCCGATGATAATGTCTGCCATCGGATCGACCGAGAGTCGCGCATCGATTAAAGCTCGCAGCACTTTGGCGTTCTGCGCACGGATCGGTTCGCGAGACGGGCTCGACGCTCCAGACTTCCAATGGTTGACGTACACCGTCAGCGGGTGAGCAGCGACATTCAACGTCACCTCCAGAATGTCGCGCGCCTTTAGCAACTCATGGCGGCGCACCTCTTGAATTGGAAAACGTGAAAATACCGCATTCGTATGTGCGATCCCAGCATTTACTCCCTTCGCAGGGGCAACTATTACCGAGTAGCCGACCAAGCCAGCGTCACTCAACGCTTTCAAGAGCCACGCTTGCGCTGGCAACCCAGCATACTCCGAGCGCCACTCAGTTGTTAGCATTTGCGCAACACTGATTGTACGGTGTTGGTCGAGAAAGGACGCCAAATCTTTAACCGAGCTCTGCGGAGAGAAGTCGGCTTCGAGCTCTTGAAATAAAATTAGCTCGGGCCCTAGCCCCGCGTTGAAGGTTTTCAACACGGCCGCTATATTCTGCAGTTTTGTCAGTAACTTGGGTCGCCCATAGGTGAACTGATCATCTGGCTCGTCTTGAATGTAATCCTTATACATCGCAGTCCCATCCAGATCGAACAGGTTCTCGACGTTGTAGGCCAGTACAGTAAATTCGGTGTCTGCCGCCGAACATACGCTGAGAGCACACAACATAGAACTCAGGAAAATTCGCCAGCGCTGCGTGAACTGATACATGCCAAAAATTAATCGTTAGCAGAAGCTGAGGCAGTCCGCTGCGCTTCGCTGGCGCGATACAAAGCCACATCTGGAATATCGATAATGACATGTACGACCAAACGAAGCACCACCACTGTCATCGCTTTGATAGCGCCAGAGAGTAACGCCACCCCAGTCGCCGCCGGCAATGAAAACAGCATGGCCTGTAAAATCGTAATAATCAGAATGGTGGCTAAAATCACCCATGAGAGCAAATCGACAATCAGACGAAGGTCCGCATAGGCCGATTCGGCACGAACGTGTGCCCTCAATGCACCAGAAGCAGACCGTGTCGAAGGCCCATGCATACCCGCAGCACTGGAGTGATTCGAACTACGCTTTCGCTGCGAACCGTCTTTCGCAGCAGATGAGCGACCGCCTCGCGAGTTTTCACGCGCGCTGCAATAGGCAGCATAGGCCTGCCCCCACTGGTGCTCCGAAAGCTTTCGTGCGCTCGGATCCATTTTTTCACGCGATGTTTTAAAATCCTCAAAACTCTTCATTCTACGATTAGTAAGTATCTTACGAGAATCTGCAACTCTAAGCAGCAACGCCGATTCGCACTCGTTTACATATTGTACATCGGCTCTATGCAGGCGACTCGGCCATAGTCCGATTCCCGTCTTCGACGACAAATAGCCATAAAAAACACCGCCGAATCGCTTCGGCGGTGTTAAGAAATGCAAAGTAGCCCGTTTACGATGCCTCCACTTGCAACAGATGTACTTGCTGTTGCGGATATGGAATACTGATACCTTCCGCATCAAATTTCTCTTTAACTGCCTTGGTGAACTCAAACTTCACACCCCAGTAATCAGCAGCATTCACCCAGGGACGCACCACAAAATCGACGCTGCTATCACCTAAGTTTGAGACTTCAATCTGTGGAGCCGGATCTTTTAGCACACGTGCGTCAGCCTCGAGTAGGTCAAGCATCAGTTGCTTCGCCTTATTCAAGTCATCCCCGTATCCGACACTAACCACCATATCGACACGACGAGTCGGGTGAGCAGATAGGTTAGTAATCGAACCGCTCATCACCGCTGAGTTCGGCATGATGATTTTAACATTATCCGGAGTTTTTAATTCAGTCGTCAATAGGCCTACTTCCACAACAACACCCATCTCGCCACCAGCTTTGATGAAATTGCCGACCTGGAAAGGCTTGAAAATAATCAGCAGCATTCCGGCAGCGAAGTTTGAAAGTGAACCTTGCAGGGCTAGGCCAATCGCCAAACCCGCCGCTGCAACCAACGCAGCAAATGAGGTCGTTTCGACACCAAGCTTACCAATCGCTGCGATGACAACAAAGACTACAATCGCTCCGTAAAGCAGACTAGAAAAGAAACCGACCAGCGTCGCATCCACTTCTTTTTTGGTCAAAGCAGCACCGAACAATGCTTTTACCTTTTTCGCAACCCATAGGCCCACGACTAATATAATAATTGCGCCCAAAACTCTAAGTCCTAAATTCGCAATGCTGTTCATAATTGTACCTGCGGTTAATTGTTCTTCCATTATATGTCTTTGGTTAGTTGATCGGTATAAATGTAGAAATATACCGAGAGTCAGCATTCTATCGTCACTTATGACAATCGCTAATCTCCACTAAGACGCCATTCCCTGACGTCGATTCGTCAGTAAAGAAAACGTATTTTTTGTTCAAACGGAAAGACGTTTATTAATTTGAGCAATCGCCCAATGTGCGTGCTCGGCAACCATCTCGTCGCTCCCAGATCCAACAACCTGCAGCGCTGGCAAGTCCACGGCCATACCGATATTGCCCAGCACCACACAAAGATTACGCCGAAAGCGCGGCAGCTTAAGCCGACGCATTGGCGAGCCGATCATACGCTCACTAAAGGTCGCCTCATCCCACGCCAACAACTCTCGAAGCGGCGGCAATTCACGGGGCGAAAACTTCGCTTCCAAAGTCGGCGTCGCCCATTTGTTCCAAGGGCACACATCTAGACACTCGTCACAGCCGTAGAGTCGATCACCGATCGCGGTACGATACTCCAGTGGAATTGGCCCATCATGCTCAATCGTTAGATACGAGATGCACTTGCTCGCATCGAGTTGATAGGGGGCAGTGATCGCCCTTGTCGGACACACATCGATACAACGCGTACAACTACCGCAGCGATCCTTGACGGGCTCATCGGCGGGCAGGTCGAGCGTCGTGACAATATTTGCCAAAAACGACCAAGTCCCCCGCTTCGGCTCGACTAGAATTGTGCTCTTGCCCTGCCATCCGATGCCCGCGGCGGCGGCGATCGGCTTTTCTAGCAGCGGTCCAGTGTCGACATAAGGACGTTGTACACCACCACAATCATCACGCATCGTGCGGCACAACTTCTTCAAGTAGCGCAGCATCATATTATGATAGTCGTCACCTAGCGCGTATTTCGCTATACGGTATGGTCGCACGGGGTCTGGCTGATAATAATTCATGCCGAGCACTATAACACTCCGCGCTTCTGGTAACAGCTGCTCGGGGTGCAGACGGCGGTCGTTGTTTCGCTCCATCCACGACATCGTCCCGTGCTGCCCTGCAGCGATCCACTTTCTGTAATAGTCCCCACGCAGTTCCAACGGCACCTTTGCAACGCCGAAGGCATGGAAGCCCAGCGAATGCGCCGCGGTCTTAATACGTTGTTTAATAGCAATATTCTCTTCTGACACTGGGCCAAGTATCCGAATGATGAATCGCGAGTCGAGCGCGTACTCGTCCAGCCATGAACAAGCGGGCGCAAGTGCCCAAAATTCCATTTCTCGAAAAGTCGGCGCCAGCGCCGTATAGTTTTAAGTTATTCATTCGACAAAACGGCGATGGGTATCTGATACCCATCGCCGTTTTTGTGTATCGCGTTGCAAGATAAGCAAAGCAGCGAGGGCGAGTCGCCCTCTTTTAGATTCACATCGGCTTAACGTAGGCGACTCGCCCACTCGCCACTATCGGGCTACAACAGCAACAAACGCCCCGCCGAAATCGCTCAACCAAGACTCGACTATCACTACGCCCGTGGGTGCGCTTGCTTGTGCGCCTCTTTAAGTCGGGCAATCGACACATGGGTATAAATCTGAGTGGTCGATAAATTAGCGTGCCCCAGCAGTTCCTGCACGGTGCGCAGGTCCGCACCATTATCCAGCATATGCGTGGCGAAGGAGTGACGCAGCTTATGCGGCGTCATATCCAACGGCAGTTCTGCAGCAGCGAGATGCGTCTTTAAGAGTTTCTGCACCTGGCGCGGATCCATGCGCCGACCATTGCGCTGGCAAACCACTGGCACATTCCATTCTGCCGACAGATTAAACCGATCAATAAACAAACCGAGGCAGCGCGTCGCCACCGGTCCCAGTGGGCAAAGCCGCTCTTTCTGGCCCTTGCCGAGCACACGAGCCACGCCCTGCTCCAAATCGATCTGACCATGGTTAAGCCCACAGAGTTCACTCACACGTAGCCCGCCACCATATAGTAGCTCTAGAATCAGCGCATCACGAAAGGCCTCGAATTCGCCAATTTTGCCCTCTTGCCACAGTAGAATCGGGGCATTCAGTAAGGCCCGCATTTGCGACTCAGATAAGAATTTAGGTAGTGGCTTACTTAACTTCGGGAGCGTCACGCCAGAAAACGGATTCGAATCTGCTAAGCCTTGCTTACGCAGGTATAAATAAAATGCCCGCAGCCCCGACACATGATTATGCAGCGTACGACGCGCCAGCCTTCGCCCCTCTTCTATTAAATACGAACGCACATCCAGCGGCCGCACCGCGGTAAAATCGTCACGCCATTGCCCCCGCCCCTGCATCCATCGCACGAAGCACTCAACCGCAGCGCGATAATTACGAACCGTATAAGCGGAAACACGACGCTCCAACGCGAGATGATCACAAAAATCATTCAACACAGGTATGCTCGGAGTCGGTTCAGATTCTGACATTACACCAATAACTTAGCTCAACGTGCGTCGGAGAAGCGATACTCTTGTCGCTTTTTTATCACTCACAATCGAACAAAAGAAAGAGCGGCGACAGCTATAGGCGTACGGGCGAATCGCCCATGACGTACTGCAAACGAGGGCCAATCGCCCACACGCCTTAGAATTGAGACCGAAGCGACAAGAGTGGCGCTTCCACACAGAACTATTTCCCGAGACTGAAGCGCTCGATCACTTCTTCTGCAAAGTAGCGGTAGGCATTTGCACCCGCGCTGGTCGGATCATACTCGAAAATTGATTGCCCGAAACTCGGCGCTTCACTCAAACGAATCGAGCGAGGAATCATCGAACGAAAGACCTTCTCGTCGAAGTGATTACGGACCTCACCGACGACTTGGTGAGAAAGATTGGTGCGTTGATCAAACATCGTCATCAAAATACCACCCAGCTCCAAATCGTCGTTCACACCCGCGTCGCGCAGTTTATCCACTACCTTCAAAATTTGCCCGAGGCCTTCCATCGCCAAATACTCACACTGTAGGGCGATCAACAAATAATCCGCCGCGGCCAAACTGTTCATCGAGAGCATCCCGAGCGCAGGTGGACAGTCCAAAATAATCGCATCGTAGTCACCCGACTCGCGTAGCGGAGCCAAGCATTCACGCAGCTGCACCAAATAATTATCACGCTGAATCAGCTCGATCTCGATCGCAGCCATATCGACCTCGGACGGTATAATGAACAAATTATCATTCGCCCCGACCGGCTGAACTTTCTCAAGCGCAGTGCCTTCCCCACAAAGCGGCCCATACAAACTGCCGCCCTCCAATTTCTCCAAGCCCAAACCGCTCGTCGCGTTAGCCTGTGGGTCTAAGTCCACTAATACCGTCCGAACTCCCATCTCCGCGAGGGCGTAACTGAGATTGATCGCAGTGGTGGTCTTACCGACACCGCCTTTTTGATTCGCAATTGTAAAAACCATGGAACACATACCATAGGTGATAGCCGCACCTCTGTTTGCGTCGAGCAGAAAGGCAACAACTCAATAAAATCTTTACGCGTACAAAAATATGATGACTGAAACAAAATCCGTAAAAAAAGTCGCACTCCTCACCGCGGGCGGGCTTGCACCTTGCCTGTCCTCCGCAGTTGGTGGACTGATCGAACGCTACACAGAGCTGTATCCCGATATCGAAATTATTTGCTATCGCAGCGGCTACAAGGGCCTCCTCCTCGGCGACAGCATTCAGGTAACTGAAGAAATCCGTGCCAACGCAGGCACGCTGCACGATCACGGAGGTAGCCCGATCGGCAATAGCCGAGTCAAACTCACCAACGTCAAAGACTGCATCAAACGCGGCCTAGTCAAAGAAGGCGAAGATCCCCTCAAGGTGGCAGCCGACCAACTTACCAAGGATGGTGTCGATGTGCTCCACACCATCGGAGGCGATGACACCAATATCACCGCAGCCGACCTCGCCGCATACCTAGCAGAGAATGACTACGCGCTCACCGTCGTCGGATTACCAAAGACTATCGACAACGATGTCTTCCCCATCGCACAAAGCCTCGGCGCATGGACTGCCGCCGAACAAGGTGCCAAGTATTTCGAGAATGTTGTCGCCGAGCACAACGCCAACCCGCGCATGCTCATCATCCATGAAGTGATGGGCCGCAGCTGCGGTTGGCTCACCGCAGCCACTGCCGATGCTTACCGCAAACGCCTCAATCAACTCGAATGGGCCGAGACCATTGGCCTCAGCGCGATTCGCAAAGATGTGCACGCGGTCTTCATCCCTGAAATGGATGTTGATATCCAAGCCGAAGCCGCTCGTCTGAAAGCAATCATGGATGAACACGACAACGTAAACATCTTCATTTCTGAAGGTGCTGGCGTCGAAACCATCATCAAAGAAATGGAAGCAGCCGGCGAAGCAGTGCCTCGAGATGCATTCGGCCACGTGAAGCTCGATGCCGTCAACCCGGGCAAATGGTTTGGCGAGCAATTCGCCAAGATGCTCGACGCCGAGAAGGTGCTCGTGCAGAAGAGCGGCTATTTCGCCCGCGCCGCACCTGCTAACAAAGATGACCTCCGCCTGATCAAGAGCTGCACCGACCTAGCAGTCGATTGCGCAGTCGTCGGCGAGAGTGGCGTCATCGGCCACGACGAAGATGATCGTAATATTCTCCGCGCGATCGAGTTTCCGCGTATCGCAGGCGGCAAGCCGTTCAATATCGACACACCTTGGTTCGACGAGCTCCTCAATGCAATTGGTCAGACTAAAGGCGCAAACATTGCACAAGCAGGTCACTAACAAGCAAATTCAATAGAACCGCACCACTTTCAAAGCCGAGATTCACATACGAATCTCGGCTTTTTGTGCGTATCTTTGCCAGATCGGCATAAAAGTAATGATCCTCGAGGCAAGCCCCGCGGCATTCATGTGGAGGGAAACGCTCTGTCGTTTCCACACGCTTGTCTCCCACGAATAGCAACAACGATTCAAACTACGCCCCACCCAACTCGAACAGCACTAAACCCCGCCAAAACTCACATTTATAAATAAAAACACAGATAAATCCAACATTCCCGAACAAAAAACCTTGCGACTGCGCCTTCATCGTTTGATCTGAATCTAATTTTTCCTGAAAAACCTCGACCCGTTAGCGAGCGATGCAAGAGGCCTGCTGACGTCATTTCCAAACCCCCACTCCAAAAAAATATAGCTATGAGCCAAACTGACAACAAGCCGGTGATACCGCGCAACTTTCTGATCTCCTTTATCTTGGTGACATCACTATTTTCTTTATGGGGGTTCGCTAATGATGTGACCAACCCGCTGGTTGCTGTCTTCAAAGATGTTTTCGTCATTACAAACGCACAAAGCACGTGGGTGCAGATGGCATTCTATGGCGGTTACGCGACAATGGCATTGCCAGCAGCGATCTTCATTCGTCGTTTTTCTTATAAATCGGGCATTATTGTTGGGCTTGCCTTGTATGCAATTGGAGCGCTGCTCTCCATTCCAGCGGCCGCAGGCGCCAATTTCAACCTCTTCATCATTGCACTCTATATCCTGACTTTTGGTTTAGCCTTTCTCGAAACCACTGCGAATCCCTATATCCTCTCGATGGGACCTCCAGAAACGGCGACTAGACGCCTGAACCTCGCTCAAGCATTTAACCCAGTAGGCTCTTTGACCGGCATGTTCATTGCTGGCACAGTTATTTTATCAGCGATTCAAGTGGAGGACTTTAAGAACGATGTGAACGGCTATGCTGGGGATCTAGCAACGACCGCAATCGTCCAACAGCAACACAATATCCCTTCCTTCCTACAGGCCAAGCCTCGTGAGCGCGTTCACGATGCAAACGTGCAGGCATACGTGGCGACGATGGGAGTGGATGCACCTGCTACCGCACTTCAAGACTTCAAGGACGGTAAGATCGATAGTTTCCAAGGGATGACCCACCGCGAGCTTCAACAAAGTGATCTAAAGTTGGTTGCGATGCCCTACACTATTATCGGATGTGTGGTTTTGGTCGTTTTAGTCATCTTTGCAGTTAGTAAGCTACCGCACACAGGCGCACCTGATGCCGACCATGATGTGCATTTTGGCCGAACAGTGAAGCGCTTGCTCACGAATCCAAATTACGTCGGCGGTGTGATTGCCCAGACATTCTATGTCGGAGCGCAGATCATGACATGGACATTCATTATTCAATACGCCGAGAACGAGCTGGGGATTGATAAAGCGACCGCCCAGAACTTCAACATCATGGCGATGGTGATCTTCCTCTGTAGCCGTTTTATCTGCACATTCTTCCTCAAGTATATTTCTCCAAGTAAGCTTCTTCTGATTCTAAGTGCTGGGGCGATTGCCTTCACACTTGGAGCGATTTACATTCACAGCCTAACAGGGCTGTATTCGCTGGTTCTCGTTTCCGCCTGTATGTCTCTGATGTTCCCGACGATCTACGGCCTGGCCTTGGATGGCATAGGCGAAGATGCAAAGCTCGGTTCCGCAGGTCTTATCTTCGCGATTGTGGGCGGCGTCTTCATGACACGATTCCAAGGGCAAATCTTGGACATGGATGGCTTCATGGGCACAACAGCCACACGTGGTTCATTCTTCCTCGTGGTGCTTTGCTTCATCATCATCGCTGTCTACGGATATGCCTCAGATCATTTCAACAAGAACCGACTGGCCGCGTAGCCGCCAGTTCTAGCATTTTCGAGACACGGGCACCTCAATTGTGGTGCCCGTTTTTTGTGTGCATCGTGCTCCGCTCGCAACATTAACGCCATGCGGATTTACATAAACCCCGTATGCCATAAGACTGGCAGAGAGCACCCGAACCAGAGCGTCTATCGGCGGCACCGTGCAAGAACCTCTCCCCCACTGGTGAAGCTTTCGCTTGGCAATATGGCCCATCAAAAAGAGGCATGCCTGAGCCTTGCCGCTGACTCAAAATTCTATTAGTAGTTTTTTCTTGATGTAGCCGTCTCGCTCTGTCGAGGCGTTTGCTTAGGTTCACTATGGTTTGACTATAAATTCGTGGAACGGCGACGGAGCGCCATTGCTACAAGATCTGGATTTTCTGAGACAGCTCCTAAACTCGAACCTTACAATTAAGAGAGCCTTGCCGCTGACTCAAAATTATATTAGTGATCTTTTCTTGATGTAGCCGCCTCGCTCTGTCGAGGCGTTTGCTTAGGTTCACTATGGTTTGACTATAAATTCGTGGAACGGCGGCGGAGCGCCGTTGCTACAAGATTTAGATTTTTGAGACAGCTCCCAAACTCGAACCTTACAACTAAGAGAGCCTTGCCGCCGTGCTTACTTCGCCACTTCGTCACTTCAATGTCCGGATTAAACGGTTCAGCTCGATTTGACCCATTTCTCCACGCGGCAGTTGAATCCACCGAGATCGACTAAATGGCGTGCTTGCAGCTTCAAGGATGGCACAGGGCTGTCTAATTTTAACGGATTGATGAATACCAGCCGTCCACCCGGGCACAATGTCTCAGCAGCAACTCGATAAAAACTGGAGATCAAACCTGGCAAATCGTCGACCCGCACGCGGCGGCCCAACGGCGGATTCGCGATGATGAGACTGACGCTGCCTGGAGCGATGTTGGTGACGTCTCGAAAGTCCAGAAAGTCACAACGATGGATCGCCAGCGACTCATTACCTTTACACGCTGACTCTAAATTGAGCCGCACGACCTCGACTGCCTTTTTATCAATATCAGAGGCGATAATCGTCTTCACCTCGCCCAACAGCGAACGTTCGATCAGCTCCAAACCAGAGCCACAAAAAGGGTCCCACACCACATCCTGAGACTTTGCGCCAGCCAAGAGAGCCATCGCGGCAGCCAACTGCGGGTGTGTGGATGCGGGCACATCATCGACCCGATAAGCAAAGCGAGGATCTGGCAGGATACGGGGGCTCAACTCCACCGAGAGACCAACCTTTTCAGGGTAAACCTCAATCGCCCATGGTGCTTGCCGTGCATCATTGAGTAGCTCGGGGCACAGCGCAAACGCCTGATTCACCACTGCTTGCGCCTTACTGGGAGTCACCTTCTGGCGGATAAAATCCAAACGATAACGCGGCTGGCCTTCAGTGAGTTTAGTGCATAAACGCTGAGTTCGTTTCGAGGCAATGAGCTTGGCCAGCGCTGCAACGTCGTTAACAGTATCCTTGGCGCGGCCCAGCACGAAGTTAACCGACCCGAAAGTGCGTAGTTGATACAGTTCTGCCAGTGTAAATGCGTTGTCCGCAGAAATCGCGACACAGCCAGGACTGACTCTGAGTATTTTAAAACGTTCGCTGAGCGTCGGGTGCGCTAACAGTTCATCCCGAACAAACGGCTCCATGCCACGACGAGTGCGTAAGTGAATGCGCAAGCCCCGAGCATCTCGAATTGAAACATTCATCAACACTTTGGTCGACGGATCATTACGCGCCAATTGCGCCTTAATTTTTTGCTCGGTTTGCTGCAGTGTCTCGCTGCTATCCTGTAAATGCGCCAATTTCTCTAAAGTCGCCTCACCGCCAATTTTATCCAAGGTGCGACTTAGGTGAGCCACTTCGCGTGGTTCAGTCGACTGATCCAACAACGACAGCAAAGCTGCCTCGCTCTCCTTTTTCCCGCCAAGCTTGGGCAGCGCGGCCATCGCATAACGACGCACTTTCTCTTGCGGATCCTCCAACAGACTCATCAGCCATTGCTGGGTTTGCTTCCTTTGCTCCTTAGTCCCCTTCTCCAGCGCCACCACTCCTAAAGCGCGCACTAAACCAACACGCGCTAAGCGGTAATCAGCCGTGCCGGCGTCAAACAAGGGCGCCTCATGCAGCCACAAAGCACCCCAAGACTGTGAGCGTAACTGCTTGTAGACTTCTTTGTCTGAATTGAGAGATTTTTTGTTGTTCATAAAAATGTGGCGAGTGCGCAGCAACCGCTGCTGGGCAAAGCGAAGGATGAACGATTAATTTTGAGCCATGCAAAGGACAACTGTAAAGAGACATGTGGTCAAATAAGGGAATCCAGGCAAATATCTTGGCTTGGCCAGCAAGTACTCAACCGAGTGACTCGGCACTTGCGTCCACGACTACGCCGCAGTCAAGCTCACCTGATATGAAAGATGTTGAAATCACCCGCGAGCCCATTGAGCTCCACAAACTCCTCAAGTTCGAGGGTCTCGCCGCCAGTGGTGGTGAAGCAAAGACCATGATCGCGGCAGGCCGTGTTTTGCTAAATGGAGTGCTGGAAACACAAAAGCGCAAAAAACTCGTATCAGGCGACTGCATCGAAATCGGCGAAACGAAGCTCACCCTTCGACTGATCGAAACGCCCGATCAGCCTTAGCTTTCACGCGCATGGGCACCTTTAAAGAACTCGGGCTCTGCGACAGTCGCATCGAAGCACTGTCGCGACAGCAGATTACCGAGCCTACAGATATTCAAATAGAGGGCTACCCGATCGTCCGCGATCAACAGGACATCTGGCTCAGCGCGCCCACTGGTAGCGGTAAAACACTCGCCTATTTGCTCCCCCTACTAGCTGGCATCGATTTGAGCACCACCGATCTGCAAGTCGCAATTCTATCGCCGACTCAAGAACTTGCGGTACAAATCCACGATTGTATCCGCGCGCTCGAATCGAACACAACCCCGAGCGTTCGCAGTCAGCTTTTGATCGGCAACGCATCGGCGCTACGACAAAAAGAGAAGCTAAAAAAGAAGCCGCATCTCGTCGTCGGTACGCTGGGTCGCATGCTCGAACTGGGGCGCACGCGTAAACTCAAACTGCACGCATGCCGCAGCGTGGTGATCGACGAGGCCGATAACCTGCTCGCCGATGACAGAATCGTA
The DNA here is from genome assembly GCA_047627755.1 of Lentimonas sp. GTDB lineage: Bacteria > Verrucomicrobiota > Verrucomicrobiia > Opitutales > Coraliomargaritaceae > Lentimonas. The sequence goes on from JBLHTV010000006.1 coordinate 23,565, forward strand.
GACGTCGAGGCCTTCATCAAAATGACGCCACGCGACCGGCAATTAATTTTCACCTCTGCGACCCAAAAAGGAGGTGCCTTCGGCATCGCTGAATCGATCGGCAAAGACGTGCAATGGCGCGCGGCACGGACCTCGCAAGCCCAGGCACCGGCCATTGAGCACAGCTACGTCGAGACACGCTATCATAACAAAGGCAGCATCTTACAGCAACTCCTCAAGTCGCTGAAGCCCGAACGTGCCATCGTATTCGTCCACCGCAACGTCAGCGCCGAAGAGCTTGGCGACGAACTTTCTCGGCGACATCCACAGCTCGGGGTCATCCATGGTAACTTAAGTAAATTTGAGCGACAAAATGCACTCGACTGCTTCCGCAGCGGCGAGATCAAAGTGCTCATCGCTTCCGATGTCGCCGCCAGAGGGTTGGACATCAAAGGCGTCACACATATCTTCAATGTCGATCTGCCCTCGAGCTCCGACGATTACATCCACCGCGTAGGTCGAACTGGCCGGATGGGTGCCAGCGGCCACGCGCTCTCCCTCGCCTGCGAAGACGAAATGAATTTGATTCGCCGCTACGAACGCGACCTCAACATCCGCATCGAACGACTCACGCTCGATTATTAGAGGCTGAAAAGAGACTCCGAATGTTGACCGAGTCGGCAAGGGGCATTGCTTCAAAGGATGTCAGACACTCTGTCTTTGACGCGCACAAATATCAAGCTCCGCCACTCAACCGAATGACTACTACTTTACAAAATGCTATGCTCGGCGCACTCGTGGCCGACGCAGTCGCCATGCCCGTGCATTGGTATTACGATACGCGCGGACTCGACCAGGACTATGCGGCACTGGACGGCTATGTCGCACCCAAGAATCCACACTCCGGCAGCATCCTCTGGCGGTCAAAATATAAGCCGCGCAACAAACGCGGTGATATTCTCCACGACCAAGCACAATACTGGGGCCAACGCGGCATTCACTACCATCAATTCCTCAAAGCTGGCGAAAACACGATCAACTTTAAGTTGAGTGTAGAGCTATACCAACTAATCCGCGAAAATAGCAGCTACGACGCCGAGCAATGGCTGCAGCGCTACATCGATCGAATGCTCGAGCCAGGCTGGCATCACGACACTTATCTAGAAGAGTATCACCGGGCATTTTTTGATAACTACGCGCAAGGCAAAGCACCCTTCGATTGCGGGATTGACGATCTACACATCGGCGGCCTGAGCCACGTGCCCGCGCTTCTCGCAGCGCTCGAACACATTCGCGTTACGGAGCTAGAGGCACAAATCGCCAAAGCGACTCAGCACGTACAACTGACCCACCGCAATCGACACGTCGTACGTGCAACCGAAGCACTCTGCCGTATCCTTGCCGATATCCAGAATGGCAACGGCCTGCGCGCCGCAATTGCCGAACACGGCCGCGCATGGGCGACTCCTAGTCAATTCGATACATGGTCTCTATTCGAAGATCGTTCAGTCATCGGCAAGCACTTAACCATGGCGTGCTATTTACCAGAATCATTCACCGCGAGCCTCTATCTATGCTGGAAATACGCCGACAACTTCAGCGCAGGCGTCTTGGCAAATGCACACTGCGGCGGTGATAATTGTCATCGAGGTGTCGTCGTCGGTTCACTCTTAGCTGCGGCCAACGGAATTGACGCGCATTGGCTAAAAGAGCTGCCGGCACTGCATGATCTGAACCTGAATCCTGCATAGCCACGGCCGAGCCTAAACGCCGCTGGCTAAGCTGCCTTAGGCCTACTCTTTTGGGTCGATTGCGATCTTGCCCTCCTTCCGCCTGCTATGCCGTGGCAAAACGTATCGTGATTGCTTGCCATTGTTAAGTTTAAAATAAATTCAATTAACAATTGAATTTATATAAGAAACACGTTTTGCATCATGCATGAACAGAAAATCATTCACTTCGTGCGCTTTAATAGCACTCGCACTTTCTAGCGCAGCCTTTGCACAACAGGCAGCAACAACCGATGTCGAAGACACGGGCAATTTCGCGCTCCCGACCTTGGTCGTCCACGGACAAGAGGTCGCTAACCTGCGCCCAGTCACAACCTACGAGACTCCAGTTTCGAATTTAGAGTTCAACCCGCGCATCGACTTTCAGTCACGCAACATGGCGGAAGCGCAAGGCGACGTCACGATTCGCGGCGGGATTTTTGAGAACACTGGCTTTCGCGTCGGCAGCGCGACGCTGATCGATCCACAAACGGGGCACTACTCGGCCGAGCTCCCCATTGCACCAGAAATGCTCACCACGCCAGACGTGCTGGTTGCCGGAAACAACGCGCTGTATGGCTTCAACAGCACTATCGGCACCATCAGCTACGGTTGGAGCCAAATCCAAGACGGCGGCAGCGCCACCCTCGGTGGCGGCGACCACGACCTTAACTTCCAACGCCTGCACCACGCAGTGACTGGCACCTTCGCTAATGCCTCCGACTGGAGCTGGGGCGCTGAAGTCGAAACCTCCCGCTCTGAAAGCGATGGTACCATTCAATACGGCGACCACGACTTCGACCGCACTACCGGTCGCGTGCAGCTCGTCGGCCCCAACTCGCAGACCGATTTCTTCGCGGGGTATCAGTCGAAATTCTTCGGCTGGCCAGAGCTTTACGCCGCTCCATTTGGCTCAAACGAAACTGAAAACCTCAAGACGCGCCTCTTCCTGATCAACCACCAGCAATCCTACGCGGATCGCAGCCATTGGGAAGCAACGATCTACCATCGTCGCAATTCGGACCATTACGTGTACAACAGGTTCGGACCAGATACAGGCAAACCATACCTGCACGAGACCAAAGTCACTTCATTTGGACTCTCCGGCTTCCATGCGATCGATGACGCCTTCGGCATCAACTACGCAACCCAAGCAACTGCCGATAAAATCGACTCGAACTCACTCACTTATGGCGACTTCGACTCACGCACGAACTACAAGGTCAGCGTGCTTCCCGAATATCGCTTCGATCTCGACAACAGCGAAAGCCTCAAGCTGCGAGCGGGTGCTTCCTTTGACGACACGAACCGCAATGACTACGAAGTCTCAGCGATTAGCGATGTCACTTGGAAGCGCACTCACACAAATGGGCACTCAGAAAGCGTTTACCTCTCCTACGCAGAGGCCAGTCAAGTCACTGGCTACACTGCCTTAAATAGTGACCCTGGAGGCTATCTGTTTGGTGGCGACTCCGACCTTGGTCGCGAGACCAGCCAAAATCTAGAGCTAGGAGGTAACCTAAATCGCGGCGACTGGAAGCTTGAAGGCGCGATCTTTTACCGCTGGGACGACGATCTAGTCGATTGGACTTACGGCACAAACATCAACAACCGCTCAGCCAATGCCGTCGATATCGAAACCTTCGGCATCGAGCTGATCGCCTCCAAGCGTTGGGACACCATCGAAGCCATTGCCAGCTACACCTTCCTTGATAAAGACGAAGACTACGGTGACGACTCCATTGAAGGCAGCTTCTACGCCCTCAACTACGCCACCCACCGCGTCACCCTCGGCGCGATCTGGACTCCCTGCGAAACCGTGCAAGTGCGCATCGACAACGAATGGCGCAGCCAGGAAGACAATGATCTACGCGGCAGCGACAACGAAGCGCTCTTTACGCATATTGGCGTCAGTGTCTTTCCTCCACAGGTCGATGGTCTTGAGCTCTTCGTTGCGATCGACAACGCATGGGACGACGACTACCAAGAAGTGCCCGGCACACCCGGCCGCAGCGATCAGTTCTCTGCTGGCGCGACTTTCCGCTGGTAAATTTTGAAGCAATCGGAGCCTTGTCGTGTCTGCGGCAAGGCTCTCTTAGTTATAAGGTTCGAGTTTGGGAGCTGTCTCAAAAATCCAAATCTTGTAGCAACGGCGCTCCGCCGCCGTTCCTCGTCTTTATAGTCAAACCACAGTGAACCGAAGCAAACGCCTCGACAGAGGGAGACGGCTACATCAAGAAAAAATCACTAATATAATTTTGAGTCAGCGGCAAGGCTCTCTTAATTGTAAGGTTCGAGTTTAGGAGCTGTCTCAAAAATCAAGCTCTTGTAGCAACGGCGCTCCGCCGCCGTTCCACGTACTTATAGTCAAACCATAGTGAACCGAAGCAAGCGCCTCGACAGAGCGAGACGGCTACATCAAAAAAAGACCTACTTCTAGGATTTTACGATAGTCTGTTTCCTCGGTCGCCACTCCCCACTCTTATTTAAGAATCATGCTCTACCTCGCCATCGTCTCTCTCATCTGGGCCTTCTCGTTCGGCCTGATTGGCAGTACCTTGGCTGGCGTGGATTCTTACTTCGTCGCCACGCTTCGACTCGGCTGCGCCACCCTACTCTTCCTGCCTTGGCTTCGGCCGAAGGCAATCGGCACGCAAGACAGCCTGCGGCTCGTCGCTTACGGTGCGATTCAGTTTGGGCTGATGTATGTCTGCTACATCAAGGCTTTCCACTACATACCCTCGCACCTCGTCGCACTCTTTACCGTGCTGACTCCGGTCTACGTCGTACTGATTCACGACGCGCGACAACGCCAATTCACGCCACGCTATTTGCTCGCGGCCCTACTGTCCGTGCTCGGCGCAGCGATTATCAAAGCCAAAGGCACGCCCTCGGGTGACATTTGGATCGGCTTCGCACTCATGCAGCTCGCAGGGCTCGCGTTCGCCTATGGCCAAGTCGCCTATCGCGACTGGAAACGTCAGCATCCAGAGATCACAGATCACAACTGCTTCGCGATGCTGACCCTTGGCGGCACATTTTGCGCAGGGATTTTCAGCCTACTTTTCACCGACTGGGGAATGCTGCAAGTCAGCGCCTCGCAATGGCAAGCGCTCCTCTACCTCGGCGGTATCGCCTCCGGCCTCGGCTTCTTTCTCTGGAACAAAGGCGCCGCCCGCAGCAATCCTGGCACCCTCGCCGCATTTAATAACGCGGTCGTCCCCCTGGCCGTACTGAGTTCGCTGTTTGTATTCGGTGAGATTGAAAACACCAGCACCGAGACCCTAATCCGGCTAGTTGTCGGCGCAGCACTCATCGCGACTGCCGTAATACTCGGGCAACGACGTCGGTCTGCCGGAGATGGCGCAGCAAAAGCAGCATAAGCTAAGCATCGTCAACAAGCCAACAAGCCAGCCCAGACAAACCTAAAGGGCGAGATCAACGGCGATGAACGCGTTGCGATTGAACTCGGAATCTTTCAACCGGGCAAACAATCGACACTTAGCTCAGTTGAAACCTGCAGTGAACTTAGAGCTCTTAAAGACAACTTGCGCTAATATGCTAAATCCCTGAAACTTATCTGTAATTTCGGAGATATACAGATATCGCTTTAATCCCAACTACCATGCCCCTAAAACGACTACACCCCTTACTGTTCGTGCTGGCTGTCTCCTCGCTCACGGCAGAGCCCCTGCTCAGTTCATGGCATACGCTGAATTCTGGTCAATACGCACGTATCTACGAAACGACTGCAGATCAAACTGCGCTCAATGCGGTCACCACTTGGAGCCACCCAACCAACGGCACTGGGCAAGCGCTACCCACTTACGCAGGCGTCCACGAAATCACCTACACTACCAGCGACGTCTACATCCGCACTTCCGGCCTAGGCTTTCACATCATGGGGCCGTGGTATCTCAATGCGGCAAAAACCAACATCTTCCCGAACTACCCCGCTAATTCATCCGCCATCTTTCGCTTCCCGCGTGTGCCCGGCACACCCCCCATCTCCAAAACCCCCACTGGTAACGGCACCATCGGATAT
>JBLHTV010000007.1:0-28210 GCA_047627755.1 Lentimonas sp.
CCGGATACAGATTAAAGAGTTCCAGAATACCGCCCGTCGCACCAGTCAATGGGTCGAGCTCTCGTATGCTCTCGACTTCTTCACCCCAAAACTCAACACGAATCGCAGTCTCCATATAAGCCGGGAATATATCCACGACATCCCCACGCACTCGGAATTTACCACAGGTAAAAGAGACATCATTACGCTCATACAGCACTTCGACCAAGCGTTCCAAAAAATCGTCGCGCGAAATCTCCAGTCCCGCACTCAGTGGAATCATCATCTCTTTAAAATCTTCGGGCGATCCGAGCCCGTAAATACAAGAGACGCTGGCGATCACAATCACATCGTTGCGACTGATCAACGACGACGACGCTGCAATACGCAGGCGCTCGATTTCCTCATTAATCGAAGAGTCCTTCTCGATGTAGGTATCCGTTTGCGGAATATAGGCCTCGGGCTGATAGTAGTCATAAAAACTGACAAAATACTCGACCGCATTATCTGGGAAAAATGCTTTAAACTCTGAGTAAAGCTGCGCGGCCAGTGTCTTGTTGTGCGAGAGAATTAATGCTGGGCGCTGCAACTGCTGGATCATGTTCGCCATGGTGAAGGTCTTCCCTGATCCCGTCACACCCAGTAGCGTCTGTCGCTTGTTGCCCGCGCGCACAGAGTCCACCAAGGCCTTGATTGCCTGCGGCTGATCGCCCTGCGGCGAATATTCACTATTGAGTTTGAAATCCACAAGGCCAGAAAAGCGCAGGAAACCTAAGTGCGCAAGCCGAAGCGCTCGAATACAGGCTTTGGCAATCGACAAAGCTACAGCGCTCTCCATAAATAAAAGCTGTGAAACCTAGCAACAAAGCGATTATATTTTTTGATGGTGACTGCGGCCTATGCAGTGTCTCGATTCGTTTCTTAATCAAGCGCGATAGCCGCCAGCACTTGTATTTCGCGCCACTGCAAGGAGTCACCGCGCAGGCCATTCTGCCACAGCAATACCGTGAATCATTGCGTACCATGGTTTACCAACGTGTGAGTGCCGACGGTCAACCCACGCTGCTAGTACGCTCCGAAGCAGTACTGCTGGCACTGATTGATACGAGAAGTTGCTGGCGTCATCTTGCACAGATTGGACGCCTGCTACCTGTGCGCCTGCGCGATTGGGCCTATGACCGAATTGCCGACAACCGAAAGATTTTTTTTAAAGCCGCTGCCTGCAAATTGGTCAGTCCAGCAGAACACGCGCGCATTTTGCCGTAATGGCTACGATACTGAACTTGGATCACTCGGGCTCGAGGCACGCGACAACAATTAGCATGCGGAGCCATCGTCACTCGCGCTACCACATTAAAAACTGAAGAAGCCCTGCCAGCTTCGAATCGCGGGATAAACCCGCTCACTACAAAATATGTGTCCGTAGCGACTCGCTTTACGCCAATGCCATTGCCAATGCCATTGCCAATGCCAATGCCAATGCCATTGCATCATAGAATGACCTACTGCTGCGCATCGCGATTTGTGATTTTAAAAATGAGAAAATGCGTAGGCAAGAATCCATTACTAGGCTCATTTGACTGAGGATATGAAAGGATTAATCACCCGCTTGGAGCGGAAATTGATACTGGTTTTCATAACTCTGCATGCGCAGCAGTATGTTAGAGCTAAATTTTGGACCAGCGGCGCCCTGTTACGTCACCACTTCCTAAATTAGCAGCTGTGGTTGCCTGCGTATTGCAATGAAGTGCGAGTGAGTCGCCCACGTTGTTGGTTGACGAGAGCGAGTCGCCCACGCCTATTTAATCGATTATCATTAAGATAGCTTAGAACCATTCCGCACGGCTAAGCGTGGTGGTAGTTGGAGCCGGCGTTGATCGAGACGGCGCGGTAGAGCTGCTCGCACAACAGCATGCGGGCAATCTCGTGCGTGAAAGTGAGTGGCGACAGGGCAAACAGCACGTCCGCCCGAGCTTTGACTGCAGGACTCAAGCCGTAAGCGCCACCGATGATAAAGATGGCTGGCTGCCCTTGCAGATCAAACAGCTCCTTGGCGAGGCCTGCGGAAGTGCGCGTATTGCCCTCTTCAGCCATCGCGTAGACGCGGGCGTCTTTTCGTTTGGTCAACGCTTCGAGAATCCGCTCACCCTCGCTTTCGACATCGCCGTCCTTAAGTTCGAGCAACTCGAAGTTGCCAGAACGTTTAAGGCGCTTCGAGAAATCGTCGCAGAGCGCAGTCAGCGGCTTATTCTTCATACGGCCGATAGCAATGATGGTGTAGCGATACATATTCGTCGGAGTGGTGGGGAGGGAGGGGGGACTGATATTTAGCCGCTGCTACTTTAGTTCATTGAGAATCTCTAGATCCACCACCACGGGGCGGTGGTCACTAACGTAGCAACGTAGGATCTCACAACGCATGACTTTGTAGCTTGGCGGCACGAGAATAAAGTCCAAACCATGGATCGGAAGAAGTGACGGAAAAGTACGGCCTTTTTCCGGGTAAATCTGATAGGCACATTGATCCTCTAAGTATTTAAACAGGTGCGCAACCGCGTCATTAGGCTTACCAGAGCGGCTATTAAAATCACCACACACGACTGGCGACAAATAGCCCTCTTCACCCTTTTGGGTATGGCGTTCTTCTAAAAATACGATGAGCCGCTCGATTTGCTCAATCCGGCGCAGTCGCGACTTATAGTCCAAGTGCAGGTTGACGATTGGTAGGTGCCCATCTGGCAAAGTCAGCTCGGTATAGAGAAAGCCTTTCTCACCAATCTCTGCGGTACCGAACGCTTGATGATCGGCATGCTCGATCGGAAAACGTGACAGCAAGCCATTCCCATACGCGAGCGGCAGTCGCCCTCCGCGCCGGTTATGCACACCGAGATAACTATGCGGGTAACCGCCCTCTGCTTTTAAAAAATCAAGCAAATGAATGCGCTGATTCCAATGCGAGTCCTCATCGACTTCCTGCAAGGCCACGACGTCAGCCGCTTCACGCTTAAGCAATCGGGCGACCCGCAAGAGATTTCGCTCAATCCCCCGTGCACCATGAAACCCCTGATACGTCGAAAGCCCACGCCCATGTGCGATGTTGAGCGTAAGGATACGAAGCTGACGTGCAGACATGAGCGATAAGGCAATGCCTACGCACTGTCCTGGATAGAACGCGCGTATTTGGCTACGGATTTGAATAATGAATCTGCAAACGAGGCGACAGAAACCAACACCAGTTGTAACTCGACATCACTGAAGAACACCGCATCGCCCTCGCGGAAGACTTTACGTAGATCCACTAGTTTCCCCTGCGCCTCCCCATCTACAACTTCCGCATTCTGACTCTCTACAGCCTTCAACTCGATGACGAGTTCACCCTGTTCGTCAACCTGCGCTGCTTTGACGATACCGCCCTGCTGCATTAAAATTTGCATCACGAAACCGATCGAGGTGATGCTATCCTCAAGCTCGCACATGATGCCGTAGCCTTTTTCGAAGCGATTAAACTTCTCGTCGATTTGGGCGGGAATGAAAGCTTGCTGGGCTGCTTGAGCATCTTTCTGCGCGTCAGGTGTCACATCTTTATTGGCGCTAGTAGCTTTGACCAGTGCGAGGAAGAAGTGGGCGTTGTTCATCGCCGTCACGATCAGATTCAAGGAATCACCGATCACTTGGCGCACCAGCAGGTCGCGCGCATAGGCCTGCATTTGCTCGAAATTCTGATGGCGCGGAGCGGCGGGCATGATGCGGGGCGTATTCACATGCTGATTATAGCGGTCTTCCTGCACCGCCTCACGCGAAGCCAGGTTGAAAGCCAGCATATCGAAATGGCGCTGTAATCCAGACATGAACTGTTGCGCGATTTGCTGTAAATTAACTTGCTGCGGTTGCCCGCCATTGGGATTGGATTCAGCTGTCATAAAAATTCTCTTTATAATATAATCAGAGGGAAAAGCACTCCACTCAACAAATTCTAGCACTCGGGACAACCTCGTATTTATTTTATCCACAAAAATGATTTGAAGCAAATCATCTAAAGGCTCGTCTGAGCAGATATATTAGTCATAGTAACGTTTATGTGGGGACGGCTCAACGATCAGGTACTTGAGCCCCTAACCTCTTGGTTGGGCGGCGCTTTCGTATTCTTCGTCACAAACGTGATGGCCGTGCTTGGTTTCATCCTTGCGCTACTTATCGTCCGCCGCGTCTTGATCGAGAAGCGCAACCCTAGCAACTTTTTCGCGTGGTTCTTCATCGTCGTCTTTTTCCCACTAGTCGGTGTGCCGCTGTATTTTATGTTTGGTGGCCGGAAAAGTCGTAAAAAATTGCTGATTAAACGAAAAATTACTGATGCCGCTCGCTCGCTCAGCGTAGGGTCTGTCAGCAACCAGCCATCGAGCCACGACATGCTCACTTATTTAGGAGCCAATACGACAACCACAGGTAATCACTTCGAATTACTGCCCGACGGTGAGAGTGCCTTCCATCGAATCTGCCAAGAAATAGAGCGCGCCGAGCACACCATCCACATTGCCACCTACATACTGAGTCGCGATGCCACTGGTAAAAAAATCATCGAACTCCTAGCCAAGCGCGCCACCGAAGGGGTGACGGTGCGCCTGCTACTCGATTCGCTCGGCAGCTGGAATCAAACTCGCGCTGCACGCCACAAGCTACGCAAAGCCGGCGGACAGGTTGCAATGTTTATGCCCGTGCTACCAATTCAAACCCATATCTCCTCTAATTTACGCAATCACCGAAAGATCGCCATCTTCGATAATTACCGCGCCATTACAGGTGGTCAAAACCTCGACATACGCTTCCTCGGCACCACGCCAATGGCCGAGCGCTTCGCTGATTTCAGCGTCATTACCCAAGGCCCGGCAGTCGCGCACCTAACCGGAACTTTCCTAGCGGACTGGGCTTTTGCCGCCAACGAGTCGCCTACAAAATATGGCGAACTGCTGCGCTATGTCCCGGAAGAGGCTGGCGATAGCACGATCGAAGTCATCGCCAGTGGTCCTGATGTGGCGAGCGACCCACTGTGGGAGCAGATCATACGGATTATCCAAGAGTTCAAACAGAACCTGACGATCATCACGCCCTACTTCATCCCCGACGAAGTGCTGTTTCAATCCCTCATCGTCAAAGCACATACGGGGCGCAATATACGCCTCGTGCTGCCCTTGCGCTCAAATCACTCGATCGCCGATATCGCTCGCTATCACTATCTGCGCGAGCTGCACCAAGCAGGCGTGGATATCCGCTTCTACACACCTCGCATGCTGCACGGCAAAGTCATCCTCGCGGATGGCAAAGTCGCGTTGGTCGGCTCCGCCAATATCGACATGCGCTCATTATTTGTAAATTTCGAGATCGCGCTGCTGCACTACAGCGCTTCAGACATCGCTCAACTCGACCAATGGGCACAAGACATCATCGCTGACAGTATTTCTTACCAACAAGCTACGGCGAATAAACAGCTGATGCCCGCCAAGTTTACCGAAAATCTAGTTCACTTACTCGCGCCCTTACTTTGAAGCCACTGTCAGTGGTTTCGCCTTGCTCGAAAGCAGAAGGCGACATATCGAGAAGCTTGCTATGGTTTCCTTACTCACTCAGCGACTACAGACTGGATGTCTTATCCTATTAGCGCTCGGCACTTTCGTTGGCTGCGCGAAGAAGCAGAGTAATGTCGAACGAGGCAACGCGAATCAAGAACTCTACATTGGCATTGGCACAGAACCATCTGGGCTCGACCCGCAACTCGCCACTGGCCTCACCGAATACTCCGTCATGACTGCTCTCCTCGAGGGGCTCACCACACTGGATGCAGAGACGATGCAAGTGCGACCGGGCGTCGCTCAGCACTGGGACATTGCGGAGGACGGCCTGACCTATACCTTTCATTTTGACCCTAACGCACGCTGGTCGAATGGCGATTCGGTCACTGCAGCAGATTTCCTCTTTTCCTTTGAGCGCATCTTAACACCATTACTCGGTGCCCCCTATGCCTATATGCTGTACCCCATGCGTGGCGCCGAAGCGTTTAATCGCGGCGAGCTGACAGACTTCAGTCAAGTCGGCGCACGAGCAGTTAATGCCACCACACTCATCATTGAGCTCGAATCACCGACACCCTATTTCCTTAGCTTACTCGCGCACAATACCTGGTGGCCCATCCACCCTCCAAGCATTCTGAAGCACGGCGCAATGACCGACCGAATTTCAAAATGGACCAAGGCCGGGAACTACGTGGGCAATGGCCCTTTCACTTTACAACGCTGGCGCCTCAACAGCGAAATCCACGCAGTCAAAAACCCTTATTACCGAGATGTTGAAAATGTGCATCTCAACGGACTGCACTTTTTACCCATCGAGCCACAAGCAGAAGAGCGTTCCTTTCGCGCTGGCCATCTACACGTGACTAGCACCGTGCCGATTCACCGCATCGACTGGTATCATGCCAACCAACCTGAACGTATGCGCTTCGATACTGCGCTCGGAGTCTATTATTACATGCTTAACACCTCGCACGGGGCGTTCAAAGATCCGCGCGTGCGCAAAGCTCTGGCTTACTCAATCAACCGCGAAGAGATCACCACGCACGTGCTCAAAGCTGGCCAGCAACCGGCCTATCATTTCACACCGCCCAACGCCGGCGGCTATAATGCCGAAGCTCGCCTTCCTCATGACCCTCAGCTCGCGCGCCAACTCCTCGCTGAAGCTGGTTTCCCTGAAGGTAAAGACTTCCCCAGCTTTGAGCTACTTTACAACACCAGCGAATCACATCGCACAATTGCCGTCGCCATTCAACAAATGTGGAAAACCGAACTCGGCATCGACATTGAGCTCCACAATCAAGAGTGGAAAGCCTACCTCTCCACCCGCGAAAGCGGCGAGTTCGACATCCTCCGCGCAGCATGGTTTGGCGACTACGATGACCCCAACACTTTCCTCAGCCTCGGCCAGACCGACAACGGCAACAACCACTCGCAATGGAGCAACGCCGAATACGATCAGCTCATCCTAGATGCTGCCATTGAGCAAAACCCCGAAGCACGCATGGCGCTCTTTCAGCAAGCGGAGGCTATTCTCTTGGATGAGATGCCGTTCATCCCGATCTACTTTTATGTCACCAGCCGATTGATTGATCCAGCTGTTCAAGGCTGGTATCCAAGCATCCTAGACAACCATCCTTACCAGGCTATTCAATTGAACGTTCCACGCCCAACGCCAGACGCTCAACTGCAGAATTAATTCACTCTTCACAATTGGACATTCCTCGTTCGATGTTACCATGCTCTCCCTCATTGCCAGACGCCTGCTCCAATCCATCCCGACTCTCTGGGTCGTGGCGACGGCGACTTTTCTACTTCTGCGACTCGCCCCAGGCGGTCCTTTCGACGATGAGAAACCAATCCCACCGGAAATCAAAGAGCAGATCGAAGCGCACTACGGACTGAACCTTCCACTCTACCAGCAATACTTCCAGTTCTTCGGCAATCTTCTCAAGGGTGACCTCGGCCCGTCCTACAAGTATCCCGGTTGGGATGTGCAAGAGATCATCGTTCAAGCCTTTCCTGTATCATTAGAACTTGGATGTTGGGCCCTACTCATCTCGCTCGCACTTGGCATACCAATTGGCACACTCGCCGCGCTGAAACACAATAAGCCTGCCGAATCGGGCCTAATGGCGGTTGCTATGATTGGTATTTGCCTGCCCTCGTTCGTGATTGGCCCGATCTTATTGATGACTTTCAGTCTAAAGCTCGGGTGGTTCAACCCACTCGGCTGGAGCTATGCTGGCGACCGCGTACTGCCGGCAATCACGCTCGGGTTGCTGTACGCCGCGTACATCGCACGCCTTGCGCGCAGCGGTATGCTGGATGTCATGCGTAATGACTATATTCGCACCGCTCGCGCCAAAGGCTTGAAGGAACGGGCCGTGGTCATACGCCATGCATTACGCACCGCCCTGTATCCAGTGGTTGCCTACATGGGACCGGCAGCAGCCGGATTGATCAGCGGCTCGTTTGTGGTCGAAACGATCTTCTTCATCCCTGGCATGGGACCATTCTTCGTCAACGCGGCACTGAACAGAGACTACACTATGGTCATGGGCACCGTGCTCTTTTACGCCACACTGATTATACTTTTCAATCTATTCGTCGACATCGTCCAGATGTGGATGAATCCACGGACTCGTAATGATTAAGCAACAACGAGAAAGTGCGGCCAACTCAGTCGCATCCAAATCACTTGGGGGGGACGCATGGGACCGACTCAAGCGCAACCGTATGGCACAAATCGGTGGCACGATTTTCATCTGCATTACCTTACTCTGCGTAATCGGTCCCTCGCTAAGCAGTTATAGTTTCGAAGAGCAAAACCTCGCATACGGCGCACAAAGCCCGTCGACCAAACATTGGCTTGGAACCGACGACCTTGGGCGCGACTTATTCCTGCGCATTCTGACTGGCGGCCGCATCTCAATAGGCGTGGGCTTTGCTGCGACTCTGATCGCATTAATCATCGGAGTTAGCTATGGCGCACTGGCTGGCTACATCGGTGGTAAAACAGAAGCAGCAATGATGCGCTTTGTGGATGCCCTTTACGCACTACCATTCACCATGACCGTCATCATTCTTACGGTGACTTTCGACAAGAAGAGTATCTTCCTGATCTTCATGGCAATCGGAGCAATCGAATGGTTGACGATGGCGCGTATCGTTCGTGGCCAAACACGAGCTTTACGAAAACAGACTTATGTGGATGCCGCACTCGTCATCGGCTCAAGCCACAGCCGCATTCTCTTTAAACACATTCTGCCAAATCTAATCGGCCCAGTGATCGTTTATACCACGCTCACCATCCCAGCCGTCATATTACTTGAATCCATACTCAGCTTTCTCGGACTCGGCGTGCAACCACCCGCGAGCTCTTGGGGTATTTTAATCAACGACGGCGCACAGAAACTCGATATCTACCCGTGGATGTTGATCTTCCCAGCCATCTTTTTCTCGCTCACAATTTTTGCGCTTAACTTCATTGGCGATGGCGTTCGCGATGCGCTTGATCCCAAAGAATCGAAGTAAGTGATTAATCCAATGAGTCATCTCCAACCTTGCCCGCACCTACCGACGCCCGAGACGAAGATGTCGCACCGCTCCTTAACGGCTCTCAAGGGCGCAGATCGTGAACTCTTCTACCTCACCGCGCTCAAATACGGGCACTTCCTTTGGCTGCAAGGACATGCAGGGCGTAGCATCTTAGCAATCACACGCGCGCTCTATGCCGATGTCCCGCCAAGCGCTGCGACACTCAATCAATGGCCGCTGCCCTATGCCGCACTCAGATGGATCATCGCAAACCATCCTGACAATCATTTCCCTGGCAACCCACGTATCAGCTTTCAGCACCAGGCCACCCGCCTACGTGGCGATCGACAAGCTCTACGCCGCGCCCGTGCATGGGCAGTCTGGGCTCTGATCCGCGAAGCCAAGCCCACCTTAGCGGGCGATCCCATACAAGGTATTGAAGAGCCCACACGCAACGAAATCGAAACACAACTGCGCACCGTCGGCTATCCCGGCGAAGTCGCCATTTGGCAGGCCGCACTCGACCACTCCTAGCTAAGTCGGACCGAACTCTAGCCGAGGTAAGGCGTGTACTCAGGGATAAAACATTGTATCGTACGTTTAATCTCATTCGGATCACTCACCGACGACGCGGAACCAAGCGCAGTCGCAATCGACTCAATCGAATCCGCACGCGGCCCCTCGGCCACAAACCGCATGACTCGCGAGTGGTTGGTCGGCTGCAGTGTCTCACTGAGATGCTGCACCTCCTCGTATAATTTCTCGCCTGGCTGCAGGCCAATAAACTCGATCTCAATACCTTCGCCTTCGATATATCCACTCAGCGCAATCATCTGACGAGCCACGTCCACGATCTTCATGGATTTGCCCATATCGAGGACGAAAATCTCTCCACCGTCCCCCTGAGTCGCACTCTGCAATACCAACCCAACCGCCTCATGCACCGTCATAAAGAAGCGAGTCACCTCCGGGTCGGTCACCGTCACTGGACCACCTGCCGCAATTTGGCGCTTGAAGATCGGTATGACGCTACCCGACGAGCCCAGTACATTGCCAAACCGAACGGCCATAAATTTTGTCGTGTTTCCGGCCACCCCTTGTTGCTCCAATAAAGACAACTCGGCCAGTCGTTTACTCGCCCCCATCACACTGGTTGGATTGATCGCCTTATCCGTAGAAATCAGAATAAATCGCTCCACCCCAGACGCACTTGCAAGACGTGCTAAGCCGGCAGTCGTAAAAAAATTATTCTTCAAGGCCTCAACAGGTTGCGCTTCCATTAAATTAACATGCTTATGGGCCGCCGCATGAAAAATAACTTCCGGCTGAAAAGACTTAAACACCTTCTCAACCTCAACCACCTCATGCACATCTAATATCAACGTTTGAGACAGTCCCGCAGGATCGTTCTGCTGCAAGACTTCCTGCTGCAAATCAAAAATAGCGAGCTCAGCCTGATCGATGCAAAGTATCGATGCGGGTACATAAGCTAATACTTGCGCCACTAACTCCCGACCGATACTGCCACCGGCGCCAGTGACCAGCACACGTTTACCCGCAAGCATTGCCCGAATCTGATCCGAGTTTAGGTCGACCGTATCGCGCCCCAGTAAATCCTCCAACTCAACCGGACGTAGCTGCGTCATCTGCGCACGCCCAGTCACCAAGTCTGTCAATGCCGGCACTGTATCCACTCGAAGCCCAGCCTCGCTCGCCATCTTAGCAACGGCGCGCACGCGCCCCACGGATGCCGAAGGAAATGCGATGATCACCTTATGCGCCGCGTAGCGCTTCGCTACTTCAGCTAATCCATCGACTACATCAGCGACTAATACGCCATGCACATAGCGGCCGATCTTGCTCGCATCATCATCGAGAAAAGCCACGGGGCGCATGCCGAGACGGGCCTTATGCTTGAGCTCCGAACAAAGCCCCGCACCGACCTCACCTGCGCCAATAATTAATACATTCTCTGCTTCATCCCAGCTGAGCCAATCCTCCAAGCCGCTGCTGGCCTGCATACGCATTGCCACGCGAAATCCCGCCAACATTAAAAAGCTCAACAGAAAGTCCGTTAGAATAACAGCCCGCGGCGGCACACCGTTGCCATTGTAGACGTACCACATGGAAACTAAGATCGCGCTCGCCGCGAATAGCCCCAACCACAAGCGCAAGGCATCCGGCAATCGAAAATAGGATAGCACACAATCCACCTGTCCCGAAGCCACCAGCAACATCAGCTTCAATGCCACGACCCACCAAATGGTATTCACCATATCCAGGTAAAAGTCCTCCGGCACCTTAAAATCGAAGCGTAACTGAAAGGCGACGATGTAACTCAGCCCACAAAGGAGTGCATACAACAGCAACAACCCTAGGTTCCGAATATTGCAGTAACGCGATAAGGTGCTAACAGCCATAATGAATACGTTTGGTTATGGCTGTAGTTGCGCAAAACACGAGCGCACAATCTCGATGACCTTTGTACGATCCTCCGCGCTCATGCCTGAACCACTCGGCAAACACAATCCATTGGCAAACAAACCTTCCGCGCAATCCCCTCCAATCGACGCACAATCCTGAAACACTGGCTGCATGTGCAGCGGCTTCCAGAGGGGTCGAGCCTCTACATCTGCATCTGCAAGCGTCTCGATGATCTGATCTCGCGAACTCCCACCAGCCACTGGCTCGACGGTCAGGCAAGTCAGCCAGTAATTCGCCGCATCCGGATCGACGATGGGCATGAATGCGACACCAGGCAACCCGCCCAAGGCATCACGATAGGCTTCAAAATGCGCACGTTTCACAGTAATGCGTCGTTCTAGGTCATCCAACTGGCTTAGACCGAGGCCCGCTAAGACGTTGCTCATCCGATAATTATAACCAACCTCGCGATGCTCATAATGGACGACTGGCTCTTTCGCTTGAGTCGATAGGAAAAGCGCCCGCTCAATCCACGAGGCCTTATCTGCGAGCAACATGCCACCGCCCGAAGTCGTAATGATTTTATTACCATTAAAAGAGAAAAAAGAAAGCGCTCCCATGCTACCTGCCGCACGTCCTTTATAAGTGGCGCCCAATGCCTCTGCTGCATCTTCCACCACCGGAATACTATAGCGCTCACAGACCGCCAAAATCGGGTCCATATCCGCACACTGACCGTACAGATGCACCACGATCACTGCCTTCGGCAGCTCCCCTGAAGCAGCACGCTCGCCGAGCTCCAGTTCCAATAGAATGGGATCCATATTCCACGTGCTTGGTTCGCTATCCACAAATATTGGATCAGCACCACAGTAACAGATCGGATTGGCACTCGCAGCAAACGTCAGCGACGGGCAGATCACGGTATCGCCCGGCTGTACATTGAGCATCTGCAGCGCAAGATGCAGCGCAGCAGTGCCAGAGTTGAGTGCCACCGCATGCTTACGTCCAGCACGCTTCGCCAGCGCCATTTCAAAAGCCTCCAGATGCGGGCCCGCTGGAGCCACCCAATTCGAGGTCAATACAGCATCAACCGCAGCGTGGTCTTGCTGGCTGATATCTGGAGGCGAAAGATAAATACGGGGCATCGTAGAAGCATGTTTTCCTCATCGGAAGGGTATTTCGATCTTTTTCCACTCCCTTTTCATGAAAAGACGGTTTGTTCACGATGGTCGGCTCAGCGTTTAATGGAAAAATAATACATTCATCCCGAATCATCCACTATTTGAACGCCAGCAGCTCTTCGGCATGCGCGCGGGCCGAATCAGAATGGCGATCGCCAAGCATTCGAGAAAGCTCACTCAAGCGCGACTCACGATTCTGATGTATCGGACCGATCGATACAGTGGTCGAATCATCATCCTGCGATTTTGTGACGACAAAATGATTTTGCGCCAGTGAGGCCACCTGAGGCAGGTGCGTCACACAGAGCACCTGGTGTCGCTCTGCAAGTCGCGCCAGCTCAGCTCCCACCGCACGGCCGACTTCGCCGCCTACATTGGCATCCACTTCGTCGAAGACCAGCAGTGGCGTGGCATCTGCCTCGGCCAGCACCGTCTTCAATGCCAGCATGACACGGGCGGTCTCACCACTGGAAGCGATTTTATTAAGCGGCAATAGGTCCTGCCCCGCATTGGGCGCAAACTGAAAGCCGCAGCGGCTGTTGCCAAAATCCTGCAACTCTTTTTCAATGAGAATTTCGATTTCGAGACGCGCTTTTTTAAAGCCTAGTGCCTGTAACAGTGCCGCAGCTTTGTCGGCCAAAGTCTTAGCAGCTGTTTCACGGGCCTTGCGAAGCTTTGCGGCTTCTTTGCGGAGCGACTGCTCCTGCTTGGCAGCGCCGGCACGTTTGGCTTTAAGCGTGCCTTCGATATCGCCCTGCACTGCTAGCTTTTGCACCAGCTCTTCGCGTTTCACCAACACGGCCTCGACACTACCACCGTATTTACGACGCACTTCTTGCCAGAGGTTCATTCGCTCGCTAGTGGCCTCGACGGCTTCGGCATCAAACTCGAAATCACTGGCGAGACGACCGGTTTCTTCACCGAGATCCTGCATCTCGATCAACACACTACGCGCACGTTGCAACAGTGGCTCGGAATCGGCATCGAGTGCTACCAGCGATTCGTAGTGCCCAACGATCATGCTGAGTTGTTCACTCAGCCCTTGATCACCCGACAGCCCTTCGGAGCAATCCGCAGCGAGCGTCACGAGTTCTTGTCCACTCGACATACGCGTGTAGTCGCGCTCCAACGCTTCGATCGAATCCTCTGAGACATCAATGCTATCGATCTTGTTGATCTGTTTACGTATAAAATCGATTTCGTCCTCGTTTAGGCGTTCACCGGATTCGAGGCGGTCGATCTCTTTGTGTGCGGCCCGCCATGTGGCATAGCCGACTTGATAGGTCGCAAGTAAGTCGGCGTTGCCCGCATAGAGGTCGAGCATTTCCAATTGGCGGCGTTCTTGAAAAAGTTTTTGCGGCTCACCGGGGCCGTGAAAATCGATCCACGACTCCCCTAGCTCCTGTAATTGCGTGAGCGTTGCCATGCTGCCATTAATCTGTACACGTGGCATTTTCTTGCGGTGGATACTGCGTTGTAGCAACAGCACGCCGTCCTCGCAGCGCGGCAAGCCGGCGGCCTCTAGCAAGACATCCATCTCTACGGAGTCTTCAAAATACAACGCCGCTTCGACCTCCAGCTGATCCGTCCCTTGGCGAATCATGGTCTTGTCCGTGCGCGCACCAGAGAGCAGGCCCAGCGCACCAAGTAACACGCTTTTACCAGCACCCGTCTCACCGGTGACGGCGGTAAATCCGGCATCCAACTCCAGCGTCACCTCAGCGAGGAGCGCGAGATTCTTAATTTTAAGATATTGCAGCATGACTAAAAAATTAAGCGGCAGAACCAAATAGCGTGACCAATAGTTGCGCGCACAAGGTCAACGGAAACAGACTGACAATAATCGTCACGGCCAAGCAAAAAAAGGTCTTTAGGACACTCAGTCGCAGTGCCGCAGAGAGCGACAGCAGGATAATTACATAGCCATAGAAAAATACGCAAAAGAAGACTGGAGCGAAGCTGACAATCATTTCGGGGTTCACCTCGGCACCAAGCATAAAAGAGAGTAGCATCGACAACAGTGTCCACGGCAATAAGCCGAGCCCTAGCGCAGTCCGTGCCTCGCGTTGCGTGTTTTCAGCACCGAACCAACGGCCGAAATTACGTGTCAACCAGCCGAACAAATACAAGCCACACAGACCCGCGAGTGCGCCGACCACAAACGGCAACGGCCCCGACTCTGCTTGTGCCAACGAAAACCGGCCACTTTGCACTGCACCAAAGAAGGCCGCAATCATCAACGCAGCAGAATGCCCTTGCCCCGCATCGAGCAGTACACGCATCGAACTGGCTGGTTTAAACCAAATCGTGAGTAGAGAAGCTTTGTTATTTATGGTGCTCATTTGTCCAAGTGGTTTTCCAAAAAAGACAGAATACTTCGCACATGCAAGTCTGCGTCGATCCGAAGCCTGATTTAAAAATTCTTTTGCGTTGTCTCTTTGCTCGCTTCGACGAACCTCTGCGATCTTTCTATGCTTACCTTCTCAAAACTCAGTAAAGGCTACGGCCAAAAGACGCTCTTCACCGATATCTCGTTTCGCATCCTAAAAGGCGATCGTATCGGTCTGGTCGGGCCCAACGGAGCCGGTAAGACGACGCTGTTCAACATCATCCTCGGCACCACGGAGTGCGACAGCGGCAAGGTCGAGCTCGACCGCGGTACGGTGATCGGCTTCCTCCCACAGGAAAGTGCGCCTGCTGGCGAAGAGACAGTCGCTGAGCTGGCGACATCGGTCTCCCCCGAATTTGTCGCCATCTATGATACCTTGCGCGAGTTTCCCAACCAGGACTCCCCAGAGCACATGGACGCGATCGAGCAATTTATCGATTTGGATGGCTACACGTTGGAGGCGAAGGCAAAGCGCATCTTGGCAGGCCTCGCCTTTCGCCCAGAGGATTTTGATAAGCCCGCACATACTTTGAGCGGTGGCTGGATTATGCGTGCTCACCTCGCCCGCTTGCTCGTGATGGAGCCCGATCTACTGATGCTCGATGAGCCGACCAATCACTTGGACCTCGAGACTTTAGGCTGGTTTCAGGATCAGCTGAGCAACTACTCTGGCGCCATTCTGACCATCTCGCACGACCGTGAATTCCTCAACGGCGTCTGCGACGGCATCATCGAGATCGCCAACGGGCACCTGCACCGCTACCACGGTAACTACGACTATTACCTGACTCAAAAGGCTGATCGCGAAGCACAGCAGCTCGCTGCTTATAACAACCAGCAACGCGAAATCTCACACTTGGAAGATTTCGTGCGCCGCTTCCGCGCCAAAGCATCGAAGGCCTCGCAAGCGCAAGCTCGCATGAAGACGCTCGAAAAGATGGTGCGCCTGTCGCCCCCCGAAAGCGCCGCCGACACCATTTCATTTAGCTTCCCGCAGCCGCAGCGTAGCGGTCAGCGCGTCGCAACCTTTGAGAATATCCAACAGGCCTACGACGACCACATCGTCTATACCGACCTAAATCTCATTATTGAGAAACAGCAGCGCATCGTGCTAGTCGGCCCCAATGGTGCAGGTAAATCTACATTGCTTAAGATCCTCTCAGGGAGTGTCGAAATTCAAGACGGCGTGCGCGAAATGGGGCACAATGTCAGTGTCGGCTACTTCTCGCAGCAACGCGTCGAAGTGCTCGACGTCGAGCGCAGCGTCCTAGACGAAGCCATGGAGCGCGTCTTAACAGGGATGAACGAGCAAAAAGTGCGCGGTATTCTGGGTGCCTTCCTATTTCGGGGCGACGACGTCTTTAAGAAAGTTAAAGTCCTCAGTGGTGGTGAAAAGAGCCGCTTGGCGCTTGTCAAACTGCTCCTCAACCCGCCCAACCTACTGCTACTTGACGAGCCGACGACTCACCTCGATATGCCCAGTATCGATGCGTTGATCGGCGCGCTCAAGGATTACACCGGCACCCTCGTCTTCGTCAGTCACGACGTGCACTTTATCCGTGCCATTGCCAAGCATACGATTCAAATCCAAGCTGGCAGCACCACTAATTTTGCCGGTGACTACGATTATTATCTACGTAAGTCAGACGCGACCTCCGAAAAAAGTGGCCTCGTTGCAGGCATTAAAAACGCGCGCCCGGACTTTGAAGCTAAGCCGAGTCAAAAACCGAAAGTGGTCAGCGCCAAAGAGCGCCGTCGCATCGAAGCTGAGAAGCGCAAACTCGAATCAAAAGGGCGCAAAGGCGTCGAAAAGCGCGTGGCAAAGCTCGAAGTAGAGGTCCTCAAACTCGAAGCAGAGCAAGCCGCAGTCACCACGCAACTCGGCAATCCCGGAGTTTATGCCGACAAAGAGAAAGCCAAAGATCTCAATATGCAGGCGTCCCGCATCTCGAAACGCTTGCAAGAGAAGAACTACGAGTGGGAAACGGCGGCGGAAGAGTTGAGCAAATTGATGTAGTTTCTCTAAAGGGTTGTCATCCCAGTCTGCGACTGACGGAAATGTGCACTTAATCAAGGTTTACGCTTTACACTAGAAGCTTGAATGGGGAGTTTTATAGCTTCTGGAAATTACTTCACCCGTAACCAGCCGTCTATTTTGCTTCCCCGCTCCACTACACAATTCCTTTCGATTGCCGCTCTAATTTGCTGGAGCGGCGTCGCTTCGCTCCACGCACAAGATGCCACTCAACTTGGCTTCTCTGATTTGCAGGGACAAACCAATACCTTGGTTGAAGCAGGCCAATTGGAGCAGGCGATGCCATACCTTGAGGAGTTAATCAAGCGCGTCGAAGCGACTGAAAACTCAGAAATCAAAATCGATTTCCCCATTTTCCTGCTCGGCACGGCTCATATTCAGCGTTTTGTCGCCACTCAGAGTGCCAGCGAACTCAACCAGACTTTGTTTTGGTATGCTAAGCTAGAAAAGGACTATCCCAATAGTGCTAAAATGGAGGACGCGATGCTGAAAAAGGTCGACGTGCTACGTATCTTAAAACGCGAAGACGATGCGATCGCATTGATGACGCAACTGTTGGATGGCACCTACTCCTTCCGCCTGAACATCGATCAAGAGAGTAAGTTGCTCAAAGATCTCACCAAGATCCACTACAATAAAGGCGACTGGAAAGGAGGCCTGCCGATTTTCACCAAATTGATGAATACATCGCGCGACTTCGAAGACCAAGCTTGGGCCGCAGCCGCCAGCTTCGAAGCATTTATCGCAGAGGAACGCTTCGACGACGCGATGTCGCTGCTACCGATTCTCGCCCGCGAATCCGAAGTGCGCTACCTACCTCGACTCAACGTCGCGCTTTTAAGAACCAGCGATACCATGGTCGCTCAAGCCCGCCTCAGCGATGCCGCTATCTTGCTCAACTTGATCAAGACGACCGACATCATGATCGAGCATAACCAAGCATCTGTGGCAAACAAGCTGAACGATATTAAATTCAACACAGACATGGGGCGCAGCCAAGAAGCGACCGAGCGCCTCAAGCAAGAAGTCAAGAACCTCGAAGCAACGATTGCGCAGCTTCGCAAGCTCCCCACTCTGCGCAACGAATTACTGGTGCGCCGCGCACGTAACTACACTAAAACGGCCCGCCGCTATGAAGCCTTCTGGATGTTCCACGACCTAATGGTTGAGAACCCCAAGGACCCGCAGACCGAGTTCTTTACCTACGCGACCTTCTCCAATGCCCTGCAACTTAAGAAGGGCGAAACCGCTTACACAGTAGGCCGCTCCTATCGCAGTCAATTCCCACAAGGTGATTACTACTCCGACGTCAGTATCGCGCTTGTCAGCACCTTGAAGGACAATGGCGATAACACCGAGTATGTGCAAATCGCCAAGGACTTTCTAGATACCCGGCCACTCGACACCGCATCCAGTAACATGCTGGCACTCTGGGCGGGCCACAAGATGGGGAACGCACTATTTGAAGAGATCATCCAACAGTGCAATAGCTGGCTCAACCTGCACCAAAACCCGGTTTTCGAAGACGGCCTGTTTTACTGGTGCGGCATCTCTGAATTGCAAACCAGCCAATTCGCAGACGCCATCCAGAGCTTCGACAGCCTGCTCCAGCAATATCCGACTAGCCTCTACGCCGAAGACAGCCTGCTGCGTAAAGGAGCCGCCCAATTTTATGCGCAGGACTTCGAAGCCGCACGCGAAACACTCTACAGCTACACCAAGAAATATCCACGCGGCAACGCACTCGACCAAGCCTACTATTTCCTCGGCGAAGTGGAGAACCTAGCTGGCGATTATGAACTCGCACTGAAGCACTTTAAGCGGGCCGACGAAATCACCACACTACAAGATATCCACGATGGTGCCGCTTTCAGCATAGGCAAGATCTATGAATTACTCCAGCGCTACGAAGATATGACCGCTCACTTCAAGGCCTACACCGAGCGTTTCGGCGAAGATGGCCGTCTCACCGATGCAATCTTCGAACTCGGTCGTGCGTATGAATTTCTCCGCCAGCCGAATCAAATGCTGGCACTTTATCGTCAATACATCGATAAATTTGCAGACGACATGGGAAATGCGGGTGTCGATGTGCTAATCGAAGGCTACGCCGAGAAATATCACACCAACAAAGCCACACTGCTAAAGACCGTCGAATTCCTCGATGCATTGGACAACGATATCGAATTCCGCACCAAAATCGTCACTGACCGTGGCTACTTGTTTGAATACTTCTACATCAACAGCGATCTGGATCAAACCCTCTACAACCGCCTGCGCAACGATCCTCAATTTGGCGAATGGCTGGTCGAAGACCTCGCTCCAATCAGTGAAGTCACCGCAATCTACCGCAAACAACTGGCCGACTATCCGACCGAGACTCCAGTCGAATTTTTCCGCGATCAACTCGCTAAGTTTAAGGCAGCCAACAAGCGCGTAGCCGAAACTCGCATTTTGATGGGTCTCTACCGCAGCGATGTGGAACTCGCACCGAGCCAATCTTACGACAGCGCGTTCTTCAGTGAAGTCACCCCGCGCGTACTACTTTATATCGCCGACTACTCCCGTGCTGACCGCCTCGAGTTTGCGATCGAAGCGTGGAACGAAGTGCTGGCTGCCTATGCCACCAACGATGCTGCCATCGTATCTTACATGCGCCTCGCCGACGTCAGCGAGCAACGTGACGACAAACCTGGTGCGCTTAACTATCTCAAGGCGATTGAAGCTCAATTCCCGGGCACACCGAAACTCCCCGGAGTCATCCTACGCCAAGGGGAGCTGCTCTCCTCGATGGGCCGCGGCGAGGAAGCCCGCGAGAAATATCAATATATTCTACGCGTGCCGGACTGGCGCGGTCTCGTTCACGCCCGTGCACTGTTTCAAACTGGCGAAGCCTACATGGCTGAGAGCAAATATCCCGAAGCGCATGGTTTCTTCGAGCGCACCTTCCTCGGCTACTCTCAATTCAGCGAGTGGAGTGCACGCGCCTACCTGGCCGATGCCGAAGCCCTGCTAGGACTGGGCGCAAAGGCCGACGCGATTGCCACTCTCACCGAGGCGAACGAAACACTCGCTGAGACTGCCCCCGCAGACATCGTCGAAGCCATTCAAGCGAAACTGAAGGAACTACAACCAGCAGGCGCTCCATCGCCCCAGTCATAACAGCCCCACACACACGGATGCGTCACTTTTCACTCAAAACCCTACTCATCGCAGCCCTCTCTCTCGGTTGCACGCTCTCCAGTTTTGCAGAAAATGCCTACTGGACAGAGTTCGGCAACCAACCCGTCTATATTCAGCAAGTCAACGGAGGCTCGAAGCAGACACTTAAATTTATCGATTATAGAGATGGCATGTTGGTTGCAGAAATAACTACTGATGCCGGTGTCGGCGAAATGTCCCTCCCTGTCAGCGAATCGATGGTCAACACACTCCGCTTAGACTTGAGCGAGATGCAAAATGCAAACAAACTGATTCAGCAGGGCAACTACGCTGGTGCGGTCAAAGTGCTCCGCCAAAAAGTCTATCCGTTGGTTAAATTTACTGAGGTGCCAGAGTTGTTCAGCCAATTACACTCCCCGGTCCGCACTTTTATCAGCAGCCTTATAAGCGCAGACGAACTCGCTGAAGCAGACGATCTACTCAGCCGCATCGCCCTTGATAAAATCGACATCAAATATAGCCAACTGAGCATCCAATTAATGAATGCGTATCTCGCTGAGGAAGCGTTCAAAGCAGCGGGACGAATCGCAGGTCAACTACCTAAAAGTGGTGCGTACACGCCTAACATCACCGAAGTCATCAATGCGGCCGACGCCCTACGCGGCGCAGGTGAATATGAAGCCGTGATTCCGCTCTACCGGGAAATCGAAAGCTCTGTTCCTGAAAATGTGCGCAAAAATGTGCGCATGTGGCTGGCCTACAGCTTGGTACTGGCCGACCGTGTTGATGAAGCCTCTCCGATGATCGACAGCATGAAAGAGCCAGCGCCGAATGATCGGCTATTTTCGCTCTACAAATTGCTGCAAGGCTCACGTGAGCACCGCAACAATCAATACAACCAAGCCCTCGACGTGCTCACTCGTGGCTTCGTTCGCGCGCAAACTTCTTACGTCTGGGTGCCAGAAATGCTCTACCTGATCGGCGATTGCTACAAACAAGCCGGAGATCCGACTGCCGCGCGGAATGTCTGGTTCGAAATCACAGTGCTTTATCCCGATTCACCATGGGCCACGCGTGCCGCCGAATCACTCAGCAAACTGCCAAAGCCAGAACCCGTGCCGCCAAGTAATTAATCCATCACTTCACAAAATAACAATACACTAAAACCTCAGTTTTTAATTCCAAACCGTCATGAAACTACCAAAGTTCCGCCTCCTACCTTTTGCTGCGCTCGCACTGTTTGCCGTCGCCACGCAATGGACAATGACCCAATCCCTCAGTGCACAAACTGAAGAAGCTACCGTCGAGTCAGTCGAGACTGCCGAAGAAGCAGCTGCTGCCGAAGCCGCTGCGGGCGATAAGTCCCTGATCGACATGTATAAGAATGGCGGCTGGGCCATGTATCCGCTCACACTCCTGTCGATCTCGGCATTCGGACTGATCGTATACAACTTTATGGCGATTAATCCGAAACAAATCCTGCAGCCTTCAGTGCTGCCAGAGATCGATACTGCGCTGCAAGCAATGGACATCGAAAAAGCCCGCTCCATCTGCGAGGAGAACCCAGCCCCTGCCACTAACATCATCCATGCCGGCTTGGCACGTGTCGACATCAACCGCTACAATCCAGAACAGGTTAAGGAAGCCGTCGAAGAAGCCTCGGCCGAAGAACTCGCGGGCCCATTCATCTTAATCAACTACCTCTCCGTGATCGGATCTCTGGCCCCCATGGTCGGACTACTCGGAACCGTCTCCGGTATGGTCAAAGCCTTCAACGTGATCGGCGCTGAAGGCGCTGCCAATGCCCAAGCGCTTGCAGGGAATATTTCGGAAGCCTTGATCACCACCGCCAGCGGCATGATCGTCGGTATTCCTGCGATGTTCTTCTTCTTCTTCTTCAAGAATAAATACGGTAAGATCACGTCCCGTGTCGCGCGTGTGGTGGGAGACCTGCAGTTCACACTCAGCACTGCGATTAGCAATCGCTAATCTAAACACCTGCGATTACTAACCGATGAAAACATGGTCCCCAGAAGAAGTTGATCCGGAGTTTGAACTGACTCCAATGATTGACATCGTGTTCCTGCTCATCGCGTTTTTCATGACATTGATCAGTTTCATTAGCGCCGAACTCATCGAACTTAAGCTGCCGGATGCCAATCAGTCGAGCATCCCAGAAGAACCAGGCGAACGCCAATACATCTCCGTTGATATCAGCGGACAGGCCTATCTCGGTTCGACTCCAATCAGCTACGAAGCACTGCCCCAAGCATTAGCGACCGAGCGCGCCGCTCAGCCCAGACTCAAGGTATTCCTTCGGGCTGACGCGAAAACTGCACACCGTCATGTCAACCGCGTCATGGAGGCCTGCGCTGAAGCAGGAATCTTTGACCTCATTTTTGCCTCCAATAAAAATTAATCCGTGGCTGCTGTTAACAAAGTTTTAGAATCAGAAGATAAAGTCGATATCACACCGATGATCGACATCGTGTTCTTGCTGCTGGTTTATTTCATGTTTCTGCCGCTGCAACAAGAAGCAGATGTGGGGATCAAATTACCCAGTGCGACCCCACCTGCTGAGAATCTCAAATTGCCCAGCGAGCATGTCATCGAGATCTTCCCCAATGGATTGATTCTCCTCAATGGCGCACCAATGGACTCTTCGGACGACCGTGTCATGGCGCGTCTCTCTACCACGCTCACGCGCCTGCGTATGTCATCGGACCGAGTTGGCGATGATATCGTGGTGAAGATTCAGGCCGATCCTGACTCGCCGCATCAACGTTCAATCGACGCACTGAATGCCTGCGCCAAGGCTGACATTACCAAAGTCTCATTCACCGCATATGCGCTCTAGCAATGATCGATTGATTTGACTTAACCACACGCGCTCGGCTCCAGTAGCTTGCGTGGTTTAGTCGACTTCCCAAAAAACGCTCGTATACAATTTATTTCAGATGCTGCCTACTACCAAAAAACGAAAAATTAATCCGCTGCTGCTGAAGGTCATCTTCATCAGCGTAGCTATTCATTTGCTTGCTGGGCTCATTCTTGGTAGTATTACGATCTATAAATTTGTCGTCCCCTCAGAGGCGCAATTCGAAGAGCCACCCGTCGTGGAGCAAGAAGAGCCACCACCACCGGTCAAAGTACAGATCAGGCCACAGCAGCCCAAGCAGCAACAAGCTCAGCGCCTGACCATGCGACCAGTAGCGAACATCGCAGTGGCCAATGTGGACGTCAATTTACCTGACATGGAGCAAAACTTCACCGTCAGCGCAGGCTTAGGCGGCATGGGCGGCGGCAGCCTACTCGGTGGCACTCGCGGGAATATCGGCATGGGACTGTCGGATGTCAGCGTCTTCGGCCTAAAAACACGTGCCGAACGCATCCTGTTTGTGATCGATGCGAATCGCCACATGGTCACCGACAAAAAAGGCGGCCTCAACAGTTACAAAATCATTAAGGATGAAATCACCGACATGGTCGGCAACCTCTCCGCAGGCACCCTGTTTAATGTAATGTTGCAAGACCGGAGTAACACCATGCTGTTCAAGCCACAGTTGTCCTCTGCTGGCTCAGAGGTGCATCAACAACTGATACAATGGGTCAATCCGATTAATGCTACCGCCACCAATGTCGGCTTGGAAAACAATCGTGCAGCAAAGAAACCGACACTCGCTACCTTGAAAAGCGAAGAGGTACATAAAGTCTTGCCCCACGGCTGGCGCGGCAACGAAACTGGCTTCATAACGCAATACGCATTGGAACAAAACGTCGACGCGATCTTTTTCATCACTGGCTACCACCGCGGTTTTGAGACCCTGCGCCGCCCAATGAACGAACGCGAAGAAGCCGAATGGCAGCGTAAAATAGCCAAGTCAGACTACGTCGAACAGCTCGCAGAACACAAAGCAGAAATCCCCAAGATGGAGGCAAAAATCAGAGCCGAGATGGTTAAAATCAATGCCGATCGTAAGAAAAAAAGACAGCCACCACGCGTGCTGGAAGAACGCTGGGGCGTCTATTCCAATGCGAATGAGCTCGGAATCAAATGGACCACATCACACCCAGGGCATCGTCCGAGCCATGAGATCAAAGACAGCGTTGTCGCCAAATACTTCCGTGAGCTAGTTGATGAGCTCTACGAGAAGGACGACAAGCCCGTGCCATCCGTCAATGTCGTGCTGTTCCTCGCCGGCGATGAAGAACTGCGCGAAGAGTGGCAAGATCAACTGGATGAATACGTGCGCTTCTTTCGCGGTAAGAATCGCGTGATCCGCGGCGAAGACGAGATCACGAGCGCCCGCAGTTCGAAGAGTACCAATAACTAGTCGGATCACGCTGGGCACCATACACTTCAAAAAAAAGGCAGCCGAACATTCGGCTGCCTTTTTTGTGCCCTAAACGAGCGTGGGCGACTCGCCCACGTTGAGCCGATATTAATGCAAACGAGGGCGGGTCGCCCTCACTCCTTAAACCTAAAATCCGACCTTCAGAATTAGGCCATCGGGCAGTAATTTCGCCGCCTGATCTTTTATGAAACAGTCGCAGCAGCAGTCAATTCCTGCTCAACGTCATCAATCACTGCAGACACATCTTCCATAGCTTCGGCTTGAACCTCAGCAACTTCACTTTCGACTGCGGCGACGGCCTCGGCTTGCATCGCCCCTACTTTCTCTGGAGCCGCCTCTATCGTTTCGGCGACTTCTTCTTGAGCGGCTTCGACAATGGCATCTACATCTTCCAGCGCTTTAGCGACGACGGCTGCTGAGGCTGCGTCCTTTTGAATAGGAGCAGGTGCAGAGAGATCGAGCTCTTTCTTACCGCATGCAACAAGCAGGACAGTAACAGCGAGCAGGGACGGGGCAGGTACGTTTGGTTTCATAATGACATCGGGAGATTGATTAAATAAATCAACATCATGAATCTAACCGAATCGCCCGCGAGCACCACCGAAGCTGAGCCGTTTATTTGACAAGAAAAAGCGGCCGTCCCTATGCAGAAACGACCACTAAATAAATCAAAGACTCAGACTTGATTACCAGTGATGGTAGTGAGCAGGCTTATACTGCAAAGAATACGTAGATTGAAAGCACAACAATAACTAAGATCACACTGGTAAACTTAGCACCCTTCCAAGGAGTCATATCGATCGGAGTGCTCATTTCCAGCGTCCATGCTGTTTCACGAGGCGCAAGCTTCGCCCAAACAATCATCACCAAGCAAAGCAGCGCGAAGACGAAACCGAGGAAGTGGAAATTATAAATAAAGACACTGTCGACCGCATCACTCATACCAGGGACAAAATATTTAACTGCAATCAATACCAGGCCGAGAATCAACGAGACGAATGCTGCAATACTTGGAACACGTGAATGCAGCATACCCACTAATACTACCGAGAAAATCGGGATGAAGTAGATTGCATTCATGTTCTGCAAGTAGCCGAAAATACTATCTTGTCCCGCCAATAAAGGCGCCACACACATCGCAGCCAATGCGATAAAAACCACAAAGATCTTAGCAGCGCGAACAGTCGATTCTTCGCTGCCTTTTGGATTCAAGACATGCTTGTAAAAGCCGAGACTAAACAATGCAGAGGTGCTGTTCAGAGCAGCATTAAACGAACTCAAAATAGCACCAACCATTACAGCTGCAAAGAACCCGGTGAACTGTGGAGGTAGCACTTCTCGGACCAGTGTGCCATAGGCTTGGTCGTTTGAAATACCATCTTTAGCGAACAAATGGAACGCGATGATACCAGGGATCACTAGATAGATTGGACCCAGTAATTTAAGACCAGCGGTCAGCAGAACCCCCTTCTGCCCTTCGGCAAGGCTACTTGCTCCCAGTGTCCGCTGGATAATTTGTTGATTCGTGCACCAGTAGAACAAGTTAAGCAATGCAACACCTGTAAACAGCGTGCTAAATGGCACACTAGTATCACTTGTTCCAATCGAATTTAGACGCTCAGGATTCGCGGCCTTCAAGACATTCCAGCCCTCAATGATTCCTTGGCCATCACTAACTTTATTAAGCGCAAACCACACGATCATGAAACCACCGATAAGTAAGCCAATGCCGTTAATCGTATCAAGTACTGCAAGTGTCTTCAGTCCACCAAACCGTGTATAAATACCTCCCATGATACCGATCATAAAAACAGTCAGCCACAAGATGACTGTATCCGGCTGATAAATAGAACCTAGAAAAGAAATGGGCTCAGTGATGCCAGTTAACGATTTGAGATCCAACATCTCGGATAAGCCGACCGCACCGCTATATAGAATAATTGGAATCAACAAGAAGGCATATGCCAACAAAAAGACCATATTCGCCACGCTCTGTGTTCGGCGATCAAATCGATTCTCAAGGAATTGAGGCACTGTGGTAATACCAGCTCGAAGGAATTTCGGTAAAAAGAACAACGCCATCAGGACTAGGGCGATGACCGCAACCACCTCCCAAGCCATCACCGCCAAACCATCTTTAAATGCAGCTCCATTCAAACCAACCATCTGCTCGGTCGATAAATTCGTAAGCAACAAAGAACCTGCGATGATTGGGAAGGTCAGTGACCGACCACCTAGGAAAAAGCCCGTCGATGATGCTTTTTCCGAATTACGCGTAATAAAATAAGTGAGCACCGCAGCAAAAACGGTGAATGCTAAAAATGAAGCAAGAATCATAATAGGGAGTATTAGTAAGGATATGAGAAGACGAAGAGTGTTCTTTCAGATTAGAAAAAAAATACAAGGCTATAGACATTACGGCCAACAGGCGTTTAAGAACGCACGTCCTCAGCCTCCCTTTGAGGCTTAGTTCGTCCGTGCGGCACACTCTATTTTCCTTACGCCAACAGGCCCTTGATATCTTCTAGACTAACCTTTGCGTTGGCTGCCTCACTCTCTTCGAACAGTTCCTTCAATATCTCGGCTTTCTTCGCTTGCAGTTCGATCACCTTCTCTTCCACCGTGTTCGCAGCGATCAGCTTAATACTAGTCACCACTCTCTCCTGCCCGATACGGTGTGCCCGGTCAGTCGCCTGTGCCTCAGCTGCGGGATTCCACCATGGGTCATAATGCACCACCGTGTCCGCGCCAGTTAGGTTGAGGCCGGTGCCCCCGGCCTTGAGTGAGATCAAAAACACCGGAATGCTGTCGTCCTGATTAAAAGTATCACACATCGCCAGCCGATTCTTGGTCTTGCCGTCGAGATAACAGAACTTATGGCCCTTTGCAGTCAAATGCTGGGCAAGCAACTTAAGAGCGGTCACAAAAGAGGAAAACACTAAGATGCGACTGCCCGCATCGATGCACTCATCCAGTACTTCGTCGAAGGCCGCTAGTTTGGCTGAATCGGCTGCCGGAAAGGTGTCGTCGATAATGCGCGGATCGACACAAACCTGACGTAAGCGTAACAGCTCCGTAAATGCGGCAAACTGCACGCGGCCAGCATTCGCGCCAGCCATCTCCATATTAGAGATTTCGCGACGCGTCTTTTCGAGCGTGTCGTTGTAGAAGCGCATTTGCTTCGACCCGAGTTCGCAGAAAAAGGTCTTCTCGATCTTATCGGGCAACTCCGGCGCGACCTCTTTTTTGGTGCGCCGCAAGATGTAAGCAGCCGCGCGTTGTGTCTGCCGGCGCGAGTGCCATGCGCGATCTTCCTGCGAGAGCTTCCCCGTCGCCTTAGTCACATAACCAGGCATCAGGAAAGCGAACAGCGAGAGCAAATCGTCGAGCGAGTTCTCCACCGGCGTGCCGGTCAGTAAGAAGCGCCCGTTGCTGTGTAGCCGAGTGAGCGACTTGGCATTCTGCGAGCGACGATTCTTAATGTGCTGCGCCTCATCGCCAATGACGACCGACCAATCCATGGTCGACAGCATCTCAATATCCTGGCGAAGCGTGCCGTAGGAGGTGACCACAATATCCAC
>JBLHTV010000008.1:0-27407 GCA_047627755.1 Lentimonas sp.
GTGGTGCTTCGGGGTCTTGCTTCTGGATGACGCGTTTTAATTTTTCGAGCTCCTTCATTAGGTTGCTCTTGGTGTGTAAGCGCCCTGCGGTGTCGAGAATCACGATGTCGCGGCCGCGGCTTTTGGCGGCTTCATACGCATCAAAGGCGACGGCGCCGGAGTCGGCGCCGTGATGGCTGGCGACGATGTCGATCTTCAGCTGATCGGCCCAGTATTTGATCTGTTCGTTGGCTGCTGCACGGAAAGTGTCGCACGCGCCAATTAGGAGGCTGTATCCTTCATTCTTATACAGGTGTCCGAGCTTAGCGGTAGTGGTCGTCTTGCCGGAGCCGTTGACGCCGATTAGGCAGATGACCTCGGGCTTATGATGCCCGACTGTGACGATGCCTTCAGAGCCTTCGAGCACGCGGGTGAGCACGGTCGCGCCGATTTTGGCCGCGTCTTGGCCGCGGATTTGCTTGTCGGCCTTGTAGGCAGCTTGAATCTCTTCGATGATTTCCTCTACGGTTTCGACGCCGAAGTCGGCAGTGTAGAGGGCTTCTTCGAGTTGATCGAGTGCGCTTTGATCCAGCTTGGCGCCGGAGAAGATGGAATCAAAGGCCTTGTGGAAAGTAGGGGTCTGACGCTTGAGCCCCTCTTTGAATTTTTTAAAGAGACTACGCATTCGTCGATTCCTTACTTAGTCCGCTGCTTTACGCAGGGGTCGTGTGATTTTGTCCTTCATCTTATCGAGAATCCCGTTGATGAAGCGCTTAGAGTCAGGATTTGAGAAGATCTTACTTAGATCGATCGCTTCGTTGATGCTGACGATCGGTGGGATGTCGTTGCGGTAGAGGAGCTCGTAAATCGCGAGGCGCAGGATGGCGAGGTCGACTCTAGCGATACGGTCGAAGGTCCAGTTGTTGGCGTGCTCACTAATATGGCCATCGATGATTTCGATGTTTTCGATAGTTCCGAGCGCAAGCTCTTCGGCAAAGGCGTAGTAGGCGCGATCTTCTTCCTGGTTCTCAAAGAACTGGCAGACGTCGTCCGCGAGGACTTCCGGCTTGTTCGACTGCCATTGGTAGAGGAACTGCACAGTGCTCATGCGGTTTTCACGGCGTTGTGAGCGGCGGGTTACTGGTTCGTTGTCTTCCATTTGTGTGTAAATTGGGCCATTTCTAGGGCTGCTTGGGCAAATTCTTTGCCACGGTTGATGGTTGCTCCGGCACGAGCCTCGGCTTGTGCGAGGTGGTTAACGACTAGGATGCCGTTAATGACGGGTACTTTTTGAGCGATACTGACATTGAGTAAGGCAGTGGCGGTACTGTCACCGATGATTTCGTGGTGATTGGTGTCACCAGCGATGACGACGCCGATCACGATGATGGCGTCGAATTGAGAGTGGTGCGCGATTGTCGAGGCTGCAAAGGGGAGTTCGGCGGCACCAGGGACGCGCTCGATCAGAGGGGCTTCGGCACCTGCTGCGGTGAGTGTGGCACTGGCATGCTGAACGAGCGAGTCGACCAGTGCTTCATTATAGCGCGAAGCAATGATGGCAAAGCGAAGGCCGCTGCCGTCAATTTGTTGGATACTTGGAATGTCGAGACTCATTAGGAAAGATGAATAAGAACGCCGAACCTTGAACATTCAACGTCGAATTACTTATACCTCTGGTCTGGAGTTGTACGACCTTTAAAAAATCAACAATTCGATGTTGGACGTTCAACCTTGGATGTTTTTAGTTCCTTCGTATGTTCAAATTGCTCAAAGAATCTGGTTCGGCCCGTCGTGGTGTCCTCAAAACACGTCATGGCGATATTCAGACTCCGATTTTCATGCCGGTCGGCACTCAGGCGACAGTAAAAGGGATGACGCCTGCGCAGATTGAAGAGGTCGGGTCGCAGATTATTTTGGGCAATACCTATCACTTGAATATACGTCCTGGCTCTGATCTGGTGAAGAAAATGGGTGGGCTGCACAAATTCATGAACTGGAAGGGCCCGATCTTGACTGATAGCGGTGGCTTTCAAGTATTCAGTCTTTCCAAACTTCGTAAAATCACGGAAGAGGGCATTGAGTTTCGCTCGCACTTGGATGGGCGTAAGTTGTTCCTTGGCCCGAAGAATTGTTTCGAGATACAGAAGGACCTGGATACTGACATCGCGATGGTGCTCGACGAGTGCCCGCCGTATCCATGTGCGCGGGAGGAATGCGAAGCCGCTGTAGCTCGGACGATCCGCTGGGCGGGTGAATTTTTAGAGCACGCGACGAAAGATGGCTTTCTCGAATCGGGGCATCATGTCTTCGGTATTATTCAGGGCTCTATTTATGATGACTTGCGGCAACATTGTGGCCGTGAATTGGCAAAGATGGATTTCCCTGGCTATGCGATTGGCGGCGTCAGCGTCGGAGAGCCAGAAGAGGAGATGATTCGGCAAGTTGCGGCGACTGCACCAGTGATGCCGAAAGAAAAGCCGCGCTATGTGATGGGCGTGGGCACGCCGCCGCAGTTGTTGAAGATGGTCGGCCTTGGCATGGATATGTTTGACTGTGTGATGCCGACGCGGCTCGCGCGGCATGCCTCGGTGTTTACTCCGGACGGGGTGTTGAACTTGAAGAATGAACGCTTTAAGCACGATCCGAAGCCGATCATGGAAGCCGATAACTACACCTGTAAGAATTTCAGCCGCGCTTACTTGCGTCACCTAGTGATGGCGAAGGAGCTGTTGGCGCACACGCTGCTGTCGATCCATAATACGCACTTTTTTTTGGATCTGATGGCGCAGGCTCGTGCTCACATTGAGGCCGATGATTATGCTGAGTGGAGCGCGGCATGGATCGAGCGCTACAATGCGGGCGGAAAGTAGGGTGGAGAGTTGTCCTAGTAAGCTGGAAGCTCACTTTGCACTTCCCATACGATGAGCGCGACCACTGCGGCTAGAAACAAGACTAAGATCAGCATGCGCCAACCGCTGATGTCTCGGTGGGCGACGGTGTGATTGCCTGATTCATCCCATACGGTTTGCCCCTGATTCAGTAATCGCTTGTAGGCGTAGATGTGGGTGATCAGTGCCACCAGTGGGATGCCGATGCCTTGCCCCTTGATGACTACGCCTACGCTGCGCATGATGCCTTGGCTGAAGCTGAGTTTGCTGCCGTCTTCATTGCGCAGCTGTATGTTGAGGAGGAATTTACCCGGAGTGGTGCCCCAACTCATCAACAAGAGCGGTTCTACTGGGATGTATGCCAGCAGTAAGATAATACCGAATACGGTGTCATTCATCCGATTGAGTGCGGCCTCGTTGATGATGCCGAAGATGACGCCGACGATTAAGCTGAAGATGAGGAAGTCGACTAGGCGCGCCCAGTAGCGTATCCATGGGCGAAGCTGTTCGCCAGATGCTGCGAAGTCATCGGGGGTACCTTTGGTTCGTAGGGTGGGGGGCAGAAGCTCTGATGGGCTCGGGGCTAGTTCTGCGGGGAGGAGCCCTGCAATTTCTGAAGCAGGTTGCCAGTCTGCTTGGCCTTCGGTCCAGACGAGTGTGTTTCGTGGAAGGCGTCCCGATTGGATGAGTTGTATCAGCTCGTCCTCGGAGACCGGGCCTTTGGATTGGTCAGATTCAGCGTAGTTCCATTGTTTCATCTCAGCAACGTTATGATTGGCGCTCGGGATTCCCAGTCTTTTTTTAGCCAATGGTTCGTTTTTGAGGACTGCGCCTCCTGAGGTAAACTCAGTCGCAATAGTTTTTGTAGGGAGCGGGTTTATCCCGCGATTGCGTGTCGCTGGTCTGCGTCTGTTTGAGTTACATTACGTCTCCTGGGGTAAACCCAGTCGCTACAGTTTTTGTAGCGAGCGGGTTTATCCCGCGATTGCGTTGATTACACTAAGCTGCTCGGCAACATTAAGTCAGTTTCGCGGCGGAGCCAGTGGCAGAGGTTACGGCTGATCAGTGCGCACGCTTCGAGCTGTTCGGGGGTGGCACTGTCGGGCGTGGGTGGGTTGATCAATTGCTTAGCTGATTCGCGTAGAGCAGTTGGAAGCTCAGGCCACCATGCTTCGCGCACCGGATAGCCCTCGTCTTTGAGTAGGATGTAGATGGCTTTTAGAAAAACAATAGTTGGGAGTGCGCGTTGGGCGAAGGCGTCTAGGGTGCGTTCGGTAATATGGTAGAGCGCTGCGGGGTCGGCCATATGCGGGCCATTTTGAGCAATGAGCGCACAGAAATCGGAGGCGTGTTGTAGTTTGCGATACGATTGGCCGATAGCGCTATGGCGGTGCACGAGTTGGTAGTCTTTAACGAAACGAGCCGTGCCCTGCTTTGAAGTTTCCAGTTGTATGTCGGCGGTATCGAATAGATCTGGTTCGGTACTCTGCGAGCGGTTCCTCGAGAGTCGCTTGAGGCAAAGAAAAGTGCCGCTTTCTGCGGTAAGAATGTCGATTTTATGAAAGGACTCGCCACTGGCGGCGATACGCAGTACCAGCGCGCGTTCGGTTACCGCGGGTGCGCTCATCCGCTGGCGCTGGCTTCTGCCGGATTGTTGATAAGCACTGCCTCGCCGCTCGAGCGATTTGGCACCAATGCGCCGCCGGAGATGATGAGCTTCATGCCGTCGGTGATTGTCATCTCCAAACGTGTGATGTCTTTTTCGGGTAGCATCAGCAGGAAGCCACTGGTTGGATTGGGCGTGGTGGGCACGAAGACGTTGACGATATGTTCGCCGGTGACGTCTTGTGTTTCGCCTTTAGCGGTACTGGTGAGGAAGCCGAGCGCGTAGCAACGCTTGCGCGGATATTCGATAAGGACGACTTCCTGGAAGACCGCCTTCTTTTGCAGACTGAAGGTCTGCACGATTTGTTGGACGGATCGGTAGACCGTGCTGACGAAGGGTAGTCGATCCAGCAGAAGTTCCATGCTGTTGAGGAGGATGCGGCCGATAAAGATGCGCGAGCCGTAGCCGAGTAAGGTGACGAGCAGTAACACGACTAGCACGGAAATGAACTCAAGGCCGACCTGCACGATGGGCATCGATTTGAGCTCGGGATCAAGGAACCAGAAGAAGTATTTACTGGCAGGTGTGCCGATCTTATCGAGCAGGAAGCGGATGGCAATCATCGTCACGCCGAGTGGCAGAATGACGACGATGCCAGTGATGAATGCATTTCGTAGAGAACGTAACATATTGAAAATAAACTTGTCTGTGAATTGAAAAGGGAAATTCAGCGAGTGGCGAGCCTTCATGCCATTGGTTGCATGGTTTAACTTGCGATGCTTGAATTACGCTTTCTATTGGAAGCGATGAAGAACCTACACCTCGAGTATGACGGTTTGATTTTCGATCTAGACGGCACCTTAGCCGATACCATGCCGACGCATTTTTTCGCATGGTCGCAGTCGATGGCGGAACATGGATTAGTGCTATCCGAGGAGCGTTTCTACGCGCTCGGCGGCGTGCCTGCGTCGGAGATTATTGAGCTGCTCGCGAGAGAGCAGCACAAAGTCGTTGATGCGATCGCGGTCGCAGAGGCGAAAGAAGCCTTGTTTATGGGGCTTTTGGGCGCGGTGCAACCAGTGCTCCCGGTCCGGGCGATTGCCGAGTTTCACCGTGAGTATCTGCCGATGGCGATTGCTACGGGCAGCCCCAAGTGGGTGGCGGAGCAGATCCTCCAGTCACTGGGGATCCGTGACTGGTTTGGCGCGGTGGTCGGTTCGGAGTGCGTGGCCAATTCAAAGCCAGCGCCAGATGCCTACCTGCGCGCGGCCGAGTTGATCGGCGTCGATCCGCAGCGCTGTCATGCCTTTGAAGATACCACGCTAGGCATTCAAGCCGCGCAGAATGCAGGCATGGTAGTGGTGGACATTCATACGCTGCTGCTGCGGTCGTAAAACCAGTTTAGTCGTAAACCAGGAGACTCTTTTTTATTAAGCAGGTGTGAGTGCTTACTGTGAACGGCGGCGAAGCATCACAACGGCTAGTGCGCAGCAACCAGAGAGCAGCGCGTAGGTAAGGGGCTCGGGGACTGACATGACAGCTAATGAGGCAAGTTCAAATCCGTTGCCTGATTGGAAGCCGAAAGTGGCATCGGTGTTGGCGGCAAGCGTTGTGCCAGGAGCGAATACGAAAGAGCCTGAACCAATGGTGGTAGTGGTTCCTGCAATTGTTAAGAAAGCGTTGTCGGCTCCAAAATTGGTGAGTTCGATTGAAATGAAATCGACGTTTTGATCGAAGCTAAAGGTCATGAAATCCGCTCCATCTGTGGGTCCATAGTCGAACAGGTTAGTGATGTCGTCTGATGACATTGCGTTGATACCAAACCCCCCAGTAGCGGTCGAGTTAAACGTCCCTGAACTGGCAGTGGCTGTTAGCGTGAGCCCTCCTGAGGTGGTTGATCCAGATACTAAATCATCGAGGTCTTCTTGGGCCTGTCCTGCGTCTGTATTATTGCCGAATGTAAAGGTCTGTGCGGATACTGAAATGTTGGAGGACGCGATTAAAATGAGAGCGAAGAGAGGTGTATATAGTTTCATGTTGATGCAATTTAAAATAAGTTAGTTATTTACCTAATAATCGTTAGTTATGTTAATTGTCAAGCTTGAGAGGG
Organism: Lentimonas sp.; assembly: GCA_047627755.1. Taxonomy (GTDB): domain Bacteria; phylum Verrucomicrobiota; class Verrucomicrobiia; order Opitutales; family Coraliomargaritaceae; genus Lentimonas. Next base: position 6,584 of record JBLHTV010000008.1, read on the forward strand.
CATTAGGAATTAAATATTCTTCTATAGCCGATGATCCCCCTTGGTTTCGCTCACTTCTGGTGCGATTTTTTGGTGCTCCTTGATGAAATTTACCAGTGTGCAGACAGAGCCTATAATCGACCCTATACCACTTCTTTGGAAACGGGCTCTATTGTTGCAGCTGCAAGGTCAAAGCAGCTGCGATCCGGCATATTTCCCAGTGCTAGCTTGAATCACTCAAGCAAAGGCTGGGATTGTAAGGGCGCAAAAAAAACGGGTCGCTTGCGCGACCCGTAAGGTGAAAAGAATGACTTTTTAAAAAGCTAGATCAACCCGAGCACCATTTTGCCTTCTTCGGTGATCATGTCTTGGTTCCAAGGTGGATCCCAGACGATCTCGACTTGGGCTTCGCTGACGCCGGCGACGGATTCGAGGCGCATCTTGGCGTCTTCCGCTATCGCCGGCCCCATTCCGCAACCAGGGGCGGTGAGCGTCATGTCCATGGAGATTTTATGGCCGCCCTCTTCGCGTGCGTTAGTTTCAAGCGAATAAACGAGTCCGAGGTCGACGATGTTGACCGGAATCTCTGGGTCGAAGACGGATTTGAGGGCTTCCCACAGAGTGTCATGTTCCGGTGCTGTGCCGTCGTGACTATCCGCTGCAGCGTCTTTGGTCGTTTGTGTGACTTCTTCACCTAGGCAGTCGGCATCGACACCTTTGATGCGGAACATGCCGTTGTGCGTCATGACGGTGAAATTGCCGCCGAGGCGGTGCGTGATGGTGACAGTCTCGCCTTCGGGCAAGCTCATCGGCGTGCCTTGGGGAATGAGTGTGACTTCAACTTCGCGAGTGAGTGTACGTTGGTCGTCCATAAATGAAATAGCGGATAGCGGAAAGCAGATAGTGTTTGGATAATGGCGAATCAATTCGAGATTCGCCATTATTTATTCGCAATTAGTTAGTGAATCTTCGATTCGAATTTGTTGCGGATCAGTTCGCGGAGGTTGTCGGCGAGCTCATCGCTACCGACCTTCTCGATGACTTCCTCGAAGAAGCCGAATACCATGAGCTTCATCGCGTCGCGCTTGGTAATGCCACGCTGCATCATATAGAAAAGCTCTTCGGAATCGACGTTACCAGTGGTAGCACCGTGTGAGCATTTCACATCGTTGGCTAAAATCTCTAGGCCGGGAAGTGCATTGGCCTCGGCGGTTGGGTCGAGCAGCAAGTTACGGTTGGTCTGATAGGCGTCGGTCTGCTGCGCGCCTTCGGCGACTTTGATCAAGCCGGAGAAGATGGTGCGTGCATTGTCGAGCAGTGCGTTCTTGTACAGCAGGTCGGATACGGCATTGCCGGCGTTGTGCGTCTGGAAAGTACGTTGATCGAATTCTTGCGAATTTTCGGCTACGGTGAGCGAATACATTTTCACGTCTGCGCCAGGACCTTCGATACGTGTTTGATTTTCAAAACGCGCACGTTCAGCGCCGATGTTGACGGCGACGTTATTTACCAATGTGTCGCGCTCGGCGACTGTGGTGTCGAGTTGGAAAGAGACGGTTTTTTGATTCCAATCCTGCACGACCTTGCGAAAGACCTTGGCGCCGCTGGCAGCGTGGATGTTCGAAACCGAGACGTTCAAAGCTTGGTTCGCTGCTGTTTCGGAGAAGAAGATGTCGACCACCGAAGCATTCGAATTAGCCTCTGCAATAATTAATGTATGTGGGAACACAGCTGCCATCTTGCCGCTAGTCCAATAATAATTGACAAACGGCTTCTCAATTTCGACGCCCTTGGGGACGAAGAGGATCGAGCCTGCCTTGACTAGCTCTGCATGTAGGCCGAAGTATTTCTCTGAACCCAACTCAGTGGATTCTTTAAGGAAGTATTTCTCCATCAACTCGGGGTGCTGTGCAATGGCGTCGAGCACGGGCAGGTAGATGACGCCTTGTGCGGCGAGTTTGTCGCTGATGCCTTCGAACTGCGCTTGCGCATCGTCGGCGAAGACGAGTTGCCCGGCGCGGTCACTTACTAGGTTTGAGCGCTCGACGAGTCCAGCAAGCGTGTCGGCGGTGGGAGCCGCCGCGGGTGCAAAACCGTCGATGCTGAGCCTGCCGACTGAAGCAAAGCGCCAGCGCTCATCGCGTGCGGTGGGCGCAGGTAGTATCTCAAATTGAGCTTTGCCGCTGTCGCGGCGGGCACTGAGCCATGCGGGTTCGTTGGTGGTGTTTGTTGGTTGTTCCAAGACTGTAGTCATTTTGTATTCAAAGTTGAATGTTCGATGTCCAGCATTCGTCATCCTCGGTCTAACGACCGAGGACACGATGCTAGCCGACGCTGCCTTCCATTTCCATGTCGATGAGGCGCTTGAGTTCGACGGAGTATTCCATGGGGAAGGCTTTCATCAATTCATTGACGAATCCATTCACCGCGAGGCTCATGGCTTCGCCTTCGTTGAGGCCGCGTTGCATCATATAGAAGATTTGCTCGGCACTCACTTTGGAGACGCTGGCTTCGTGCTGCACGGTATTGTTCTCACCACGTGTGGTGATGGCAGGATACGTGTCGGTGCGGCTATTGGTGTTGATCAGCAATGCGTCACACTCGGTATTGTTTTTACAATTCTTGAGATGCTTCGGCATGTGCACTTGGCCGCGATAGGTGGAGCGTCCTTTGCCGATCGAGATCGACTTGGAGATGATATTACTCGTGGTGTTATCCGCGAGGTGCATCATTTTAGCGCCGGTGTCTTGGTGCTGTCCGTCATTCGCAAGTGCGATGGACAGCACTTCGCCACGAGCGCCTTTGCCCTTAAGGACCACGCCTGGATACTTCATTGTGAGACGTGAGCCGATATTGCAGTCGATCCACTTCACTTCGGCACCTTCGTCGGCCATGCCGCGCTTGGTGACCAGATTGAAGACGTTTGACGACCAGTTCTGCACGGTGATGTATTGAATCTTGGCACCCTTGAGTGCGACGAGTTCCACCACCGCACTGTGTAGTGTAGCGGTCTCAAACTTAGGCGCAGTGCAGCCTTCCATGTAAGTGATCTCAGCGCCTTCGTCGGCGATGATGAGCGTGCGCTCGAATTGGCCAAAGTTTTCCGCGTTGATACGGAAGTAAGCTTGGAGGGGCTGCTTGAGTTTTACACCCTTTGGCACGTAGATGAAGCTACCGCCGGAGAAAGTCGCGCTGTTAAGTGCAGAGAACTTGTTGTCCGAAGTCGGGATGACCTTACCGAAGTAAGGTTTGAAGATCTCTGGATATTTCATCAGGCCTTCAGTGGAGCCGACGAAGATGACGCCTTCTTTTTCAAGGTCTTCCTTCATGCGGGAGTAAGACGCTTCCGAGTCGAACTGTGCTTCCACGCCAGCAAGGAACTTGCGCTCTTGCTCGGGGATGCCGAGGCGCTCGAACGTTTCCTTCACATCATCGGGCACATCGTCCCAAGAGCGTGCAGGCACTTGACCTTTTGAAAGGTAGTAGCGGATTTTGTCGAAGTGGATATTCTCCAAATCTTTGTCAGCCCACTTGGTTGGCATCGGCTTCTTCTCAAAGATTTCGAGTGCTTTGAGGCGGAAGTCGAGGATCCAAGGATCTTCGTTTTTCACATTGGAAATGTATCTAATGGTATCTTCTGTGAGACCGGTGCCGGCGTCATACGCGTAATCTTCGGGATACTTAAAGTTTCCCTTCTCGGTATCGACGTTGATTGCTTCGTTTTGAATTTCTGTATCTGTATTAGGCATATAAATTAATGGTTAATAGTTAATGGCGGAGAACTCACGCTTACGCAGTTGCGGTAACGAATGCTTCTTTGACCCAGTCGTAGCCTTTGGATTCGAGCTCTTTAGCAAGCTCGGCGTCGCCACTGTGAACGATACGACCGTCGAACATGACGTGAACAACGTCCGGCACGATGTAGTCGAGTAGGCGTTGGTAGTGTGTGATTATGAGGAAGGCACGGTCTTCGGAGCGCATCATGTTTACACCTTCGGAAACAATACGCAGTGCGTCGATGTCGAGGCCAGAGTCGGTCTCATCCATGACACAATACTTCGGGTTGAGCATCGACATTTGCAGGATCTCGGAGCGTTTTTTCTCACCACCAGAGAAGCCTTCGTTGAGGGCGCGTGCAGTGAACTTACGATCCATCTGGAGTGCATCCATTTTGGCGTAGAGCTCTTTGTAATACTCAACCGCGTTGATGTCTTCACCTTCAGGGAGGCGTGCTTGGCGAGAAGCTCGGATGAAGTTGGCGATGGAAACACCAGGAATTTCGAGCGGGTATTGAAATGCGAGGAACAGGCCAGCTTTGGCGATTACGTCGGGTGCTTCGCCAAGGATGTTGACGCCGTCGAGGAGGATCTCACCGCTTTCGACGGTGTAGTCTTCGTGGCCAGCCATGACTTTGGCGAGCGTGCTCTTGCCAGTGCCATTCGGGCCCATCAGTGCGTGCACTTCGCCCTTAGGAACAGTGAGATTGAAGTCTTTAAGGATGGCTTGGCCATCGATTGAGACATTGAGATTTTTTATTTCGAGCGTATTCATGGTATTTGGATTATAAAATTGGTTAAAAAGTTAGTCGTGGCACTCGCCGCATTTACCGTGGTAGGCGATTTCGATATGCTGCGCTGAAAAGCCTTTCGGTAGGGTGGCCATTAGTTCGGAGATCAATTTGTCGGGTAGGTCGATGTCGACAATTTCACCGCTTTCTCGGCAATAAAAGTGGGCGTGCTGCGTGAGGTTGGGGCAGTAGCGGGTCGGTTCGCGCTCGAAGTTGACTTGGCGGATAAGGCTGGTGTCAGTCAGTGTCTCGAGGCAGTTATAGACGGTGGCCAATGAGATCGAGGGCATGCCTGCACGAGCGCGGGCATAGACTTCGTCGGCGGTTGGGTGGTCGCGTTTCTCAAGCAGCAATGCAAAAATATGCTCGCGCTGCTTGGTCGAGCGCTGTCCGCTGCGCTCCAGAGCATCGTCGAGGAGCTCTTTATATTGTGGTGACAGTTGCATGAGTGGCCGAATCAGTGGTCGAGAATTGTATTTTATTTAGAATAATTCCAAGTCTCGTTAATAATGAGACTGAGTAGCAATAAAGACGTAAAATGTAGGAATGCAAGCCTAATTAGAATAATTCTAAATAAGGCCCTGGATAATCTTGGCTAATGCTAGGTCTGCGTTTGTGGCTTTGTAGGAAGGGAGCGGTTTCAGTAATAAAATGTACTGACGGCACTCTGCCGCCGTTCTTTTCTGAAAAAATGGGGCTGATTTGGGCGATTACTTCGGCAGCACCTAGGGGCATCATAAAGCGACGCGGCTACATCCTAAAATAAGAAATACGCTGTATTTTGAAACTGTCTCCAAGCAACAACACTACGATATCAGGTTGATATGATCTTTAGGAGACTGCTCGCTCTGGGGGGTAAAACAGCCTTTGCTTCCCAATGAACTGCGTTTAACACAATAATCCTCTGCAATTTGCTTGTGAGGTGAATGTGATGCGAGAGTGTGTGAGATATGTGGGCACTGTTACAAGAAAACCGAAAAACGCTGGTATTGGCTGCGCCGATAGTGGCGGGGCAGGTGAGCCAGATGTTGCTGGGCTTGGCTGACACGGTGATGATCGGGCAGGTGGGCACGGAGGAGTTAGCGGCTGCGGCTTTTGTGAACACGCTTTTCCACATGGGATTTGTGTTGGCGATTGGATTGTTTGTGGCGGTTTCGGTGCAAGTGGCGTATGCGTATGGTGCGAATCGTTATCGGGACGCAGGTGAATCGCTGCGGCATGGTGTGCTTGGTGGCGGACTTCTAGGAGTGGTACTTGGTGGTGGTTTATTGATGCTTTTGCCGTTTTTGGATAAGTTTGGGCAACCTGAGGCGGTGGTCGCGCTGAGCCCAGGCTATCTCGTTTGGTTGGCGTTATCGTTGATTCCGCTGGTGCCGATGATGGTCTTTAAAAGTTATTCGGAGGCCTTTCATAATCCGTGGCCGCTCCTATGGATGATGCTCGGGACTGTGCTAATTAATATCGTGTTGAATTACCTGTTTATTTTCGGGCATTGGGGCGCGCCGCAGATGGGGCTAAATGGAGCGGGATTGGCGACTTTTCTTGCGCGAATGATTGGTGTGGTCGTGGTCGGCTGGTACGTGCTGCACTCAAAGCGTCTGTCCGTGGGCTTGCCGCAGCGCTGGTGGGCTCCGCTACGGATTTCGAATTTAATGAGTTTGTTGCGCTTGGGCTTTGCTATTTCGATTCAATTATCGGTCGAGTTTGTAGCATTTACGCTGTGTGCCTTGTTAATGGGTCAGTTTGGTAGTGCTGCTTTGGCGGCGCATCAGATCGCGCTTACGTGTGCGATGACGACTTTTATGGTGCCGTTGGGTTTATCGATGGCGCTGACGATTCGCGTCGGGCATGCGATTGGCGCTCAAGAGAAAGCGACGTGCCTACGCATTATTCTGGGCACGGTGCTGATCGCGGTTGGAATTATGGTGTTGTCGGCCAGCTCGTTCTTATTCTTTGGCGGGCCGATTGCTAATCTATTTACCAATGATGGCGAAGTCATTGCGATGGCGGCGACGTTTCTGGCGGTGACTGGGGTCTTTCAGGTATTTGACGGCGTGCAGGTGACGGTGATGGGCTCGCTACGGGCGATGCATGACGTATTTGTGCCGACTGGGATCAACGTGGTATCGTTTTTTGTGCTATCTATCCCGCTGGGGATTGTGTTGGCATTTTATTTGGGAGTAGGGCCAGTTGGATTGTGGATCGGTCTAGCAAGTGGTTTGTGTGTGTCGGCAGTGATTTTGTCGGGGCGTCTATGGTATCAGCTGAAGCGTTTGTGAGCGGCGCGGAATCCCCCGTCCCACGACGGAGACGACTATTTTGGCTGACGTGGGCGAGTCGTCCACATTCCTTGCGATAAAGTTTTGTAAGAGAGGGGCTTGTCTGACGCATTGAAAGTCGCCAAGTTGTGGACATGGCACGTTATCGATCATTTTTGTTTGCAGAGGCGACTGTGGAGGAGGGATTCCTTCTTCTGGACGCGCGGGAAAGTCATCATTTAGTGCGGGTGTTTCGTGCGAAGGTGGGGGCGACCATCGAGGTGCTCGATGGTAAAGGTACGCGCTACCTCGGCACGATTGAGGTCGCAAATGGTAAGGCGGTGCGTGTGGCTGTGGTATCTGTCGAGACGGTGCCTAAGCCACGGCCACGCGTGACTCTGCTGCAATCGATTCCCAAGGGGAAGGCGATGGATCTGATTCTACGTATGGCGACGGAAATCGGTGCTTCAGTGATTCAGCCGGTATTTACCGACCAAGGGGAGCATGGCCAACCGAAGATGGAGAAGTGCCAGGTTACCATGATTGAGGCCTGCAAGCAGTGTGGGCTGAGTTACGTGCCGGAGTTGTCAGAGCCGTGTAGCTTAGGCGATTGGTTGGCGGCGAATCCGATTAAAGACGGTGAGTTACGCATCGTGGCGAGTTTGGAGGACGGCAGTCGTCCTTTGCTCGAAACGTTGCACGCTGCTGGCTCATTGGACGAAGTGATCATTGCAGTCGGCCCAGCGGGGGATTTCTCGGAGGCAGAGTATGAGCAATTGCGAGAGTCGGGCTTTAAGGCGGTTCGCTTGGGAGCCAATGTGCTGCGCGCCGAGACAGCGGCGGCTTATATTCTGAGTGTGGTGGATCAGGCGACTCGATCGTAGTGCACTTTTAGGTCAGTTCGAATGCGAGTAGGGTGATGTCGTCCTGCTGATCGGGTTGCCCGGTGAATTCGGCGACAGTTGCGTAGAGGAGATCGAGCGTTTCTTGAAGCGGTTTGTCGGCATGCTCTAGCAGGCAGGCTTCTAGGCCTTGGCGTGAGAATTCTTCGCCCTCCGCGTTGCTGGCTTCGAGTATGCCGTCGGTATAGGTATAGAATCGGTCGCCTTGCTGAAGTTCAACGTCAACGCGATCGGATGCGGCGCCACCGATTAGGCCCATGACCATGCCGGGTGGTAGTTCGATGGATTCGATGCTGTGCTGCGCCGCACGGTAGACGAGATTGAGCGGGTGGCCACAGTTGGACAAATGCAGAAATCGGCTACCATCTTTTTTCCTGCGATCAAAGTGACCCGCCATGCCGGTGACGAATCCAGAATTCAGATGGCCAGTGATCTCGCGGTTGACGTTATTGAGGAAGTTTGTGGGATCGTCCTGATATACCTCACCTTGATAGGTGGTGAGATATTTGAGAAGCACGGTGTAGAAGGCGGCAGTCGCCCCATGGCCACACACATCACCTAAGTAGAATAGTAGGCAATTATTGGGGTTTCTTGGGAAGCTCAAAATGTCTCCGCCGACTGAAGTCATCGGCTTCCACACATAGGCGATGTTGATATTCTTTATCTTTGGCACGCGTCCGGGGATCATCACGCTCTGCACCTTGTGGGCGCTCTCGTAGTCGGAGCGCATGATTGTGTTTTGTTCGCGTAGTCGTTGCTCGCTCTTCTCTAGTTTTTCTTGCGCGATTTTCTCCGCGGTGATGTCGCGCGAGATGCCAAGTATGCCTGCAAGTTTTTCAGAATTAAGGTGAAGGGGGGATTTGCTGGAGGTGACCCACGTCGTGCTGCCGTCGGGCCACGTCTCTTTTTCGACAATGTTGATCATTGGTTTGCCTGTTTCGATGATCTTTTGTTCGTCATCAAAGGCTTGTTGTGCGTGTTCGATGGAGAACAAGTCGAAGTCGGTCATGCCTTCGAGCTCATGGCGATCAGAGTAGCCGTGCATCTTCGCGAGTGCTTGGCTGACTGCGATGAATCGGCTTTGCTTGTCCTTGATATAAATACGGTCGGCCGTTTGCTCCATCAGGCTTTCAAATAGGCGCTTTTTAGATGCATTGAGGATCATGCTGTTCTTGTCTAGCTCTGTGTCGGTAATTTGCTTCATATGCTAAGGAATATAACTTACTGCTATTCGCCGGCTTGGCAATATTTCCCTAAGGTTATCTGCGTATGATTTATTGGCTGTACTTGTTTGCTATTAGTTGAAATGCAGCTGACCTTTTGCTTCTGTTTGAGGCCATTTATTAATCTATTATGCGAGCAGTGATCCAACGCGTCTCCCGAGCATCTGTTATGGTAAACGATGCTACGATGGGCGCAATTAATGCGGGGGTTTTAATCTTTCTCGGAGTGGGCGAGGCGGATAGCGCTGAGGATGTTAAATGGCTGGTCGGTCGGATTGCCAAGCTACGCATTTTTGAAGACGAAACGGGGCGGATGAACCGTTCTTTGGTCGACGTTGGTGGTGAGGCGCTGGTGATTAGTCAGTTCACGCTTTTTGGTCGTCTAAACAAAGGGAATCGCCCGTCCTTCAATCGGGCTGCTTCGGCCGATTTGGCGGTGCCACTATATGAACAATTTGTGCGCGAGTTCTCGACTACATTGGGAAAAGAGGTGCCGACCGGTTGCTTTGGCGAGCCTATGCAGGTCGAGGCGCACAATGATGGGCCAGTGACTCTGGTCATTGATACAAAGGAGCGTGATTTCTAATGCAGCGTGTGCTCAATAAGGCTTTCTTTGACCGACCGACGCTTGATGTCGCTCGCGACCTAATCGGTAAGCAACTGTGCCGCCGGCTGGAGTCTGGTAAAATCATTCGCGCGCGAATTTGTGAGACGGAGGCCTACGATGGTTTCGAGGATCGTGCCTCGCATGCGAGCAAGGGCGCGACGACGCGCAATGTGGTGATGTTCGGTCCACCTGGGCGGGCCTACATCTACCTCTGCTATGGGGTGCATTGGCTGTTCAATATCACCACCCGCGAAAAGGGCTACCCTGCGGCAGTACTGATTCGAGCTGTCGAGGGTGTTGCAGGGCCAGGGCGTTTGACTAAGCACTTCCAGATTTCCAGTTCGTTTAACGATCAACTGCTGACGCGGGTCGGCGGACTATGGGTGGAAGCTGTCGACGGCGAAGTCAGCCCAACCAGAATCGTTGCGACCCCACGTGTTGGAGTCAATTATGCCGGAGCTGAATGGGCGGCGATGCCGTGGCGCTTCGTCTGGGAGAAGCAGGAGTGATTCGATTACAACTACTCCACTGTCACTGACTTTGCCAGATTACGCGGCTTGTCGACATCGCATCCACGCTCTAGCGCTACGTGATAGCTGAGCAGCTGAATCGGAATGCTCATCAGGATCGGTTTGATGATCTCATGGCCCTCGGGGACTAGGATGATGTCATCTACCAAGCCTTCGGGGATGTCGCAATCCGCAGTCGCGATACAGATGACCTTACCTTTGCGTGCTTTGACTTCTTGCACGTTGGCGAGGCTCTTGCTGAAGATTTCGCCACTGGTGGCGAGGAACACGCTGGGGCACTTTTCGCAAATCAGAGCGATTGGACCGTGCTTCATCTCCGCGGCTGGGTAACCTTCGGCGTGGATGTAGGAAATCTCTTTGAGCTTTAATGCGCCTTCAAGGGCGATCGGGAACATGAGCTGACGACCGAGGAAGAGGCAGTCTTCATACTTCGCGTATTTCTTGGCGATGGCCGCGATCTTGTCATTCTGCTTAAGGATCTCTTCGACTTGGGCGGGCACTTGCTTGAGTGCTTTGACGATTTCGACACCGTCGCCATAGCTGAGGTCGCGAAGGCGACCAAGGTAAAGTGCAAGCATTGCGCAAATCATGATCTGCGAAGTGAATGCTTTGGTCGATGCGACGCCAATTTCCGGGCCAGCGTGTTGATAGATGCCACCGTCGCTCTCGCGAGCAATGGTCGAGCCGACGCTGTTGTTGATCGCTAGTGTGCGGTAGCCTTTACGCTTCGCTTCGCGGAGTGCGCCGAGTGTATCGATCGTTTCGCCTGATTGGCTGATCGCGATGACGAGTGTGTTTTTATCCAACGGCGCGTTGCGGTAGCGAAACTCGGAGGCGTATTCGACTTCGACTGGGATGCGAGCATAGCGTTCGATTAGATATTCAGCGACAAGGCAAGAGTGCCATGCCGTGCCACAGGCGAGAAAGAGAATACGGTCGATTTGGCGTAGTTCCTGCGGATTTAGGTTCAAGCCACCAAACACGGCGGTGCTGCCGTCATCAGAGAAACGTCCGCGCATGCCGTTTTCCAAGGAGGTCGGCTGCTCGAAGATTTCCTTCTGCATGAAATGGTCGTAGTCGCCGAGTTCGGCCTCGGAGGTGTCCCAATCGACTTGGTGGATCACTGCTTCAACCGATTTACTGCTGACGGTGGTGATCGAGAAATCGTCGTCGCAGAGATGCACGACTTCGTTGTCGTTCAGATAAACGACGTTCTGCGTGCAGTGAGTGATCGCGTTGACATCGCTGGCGAGGAGGTTTTCACCTTTGCCTAGGCCGAGGATCAGCGGCGAACCCTTGCGTGCGCCGATTAACTCGCCGGGGAAGTCTGTGCAGATGGCTGCGATGCCATAGGTGCCTTCGACGTGACTGAGGCTCTTGCGAACTGATTCTAGGAAGCGGTTTTTTCCGGCGACTTCGGGCTGTTTCGCATAGTGATAGGCAATCAGATTGCAGAGTGCTTCGGAGTCAGTCTCAGATACAAAGGAGTAGCCTTTCTCGATTAGGAATTTCTTCATGCCGACGTAATTTTCAATCACGCCGTTATGCACCAGCGCGATCTTGCCATCACTACTGCTGTGTGGGTGCGCGTTGGCTTCGGTGACGGCGCCGTGTGTGGCCCAGCGAGTGTGGCTGATGCCGAGGGTGCCGCCGAGATCATCGCCCAGAGCGGTCTCAAGTTCGACGACTCGGCCAATACGCTTGGTCTGTTTGATGCCGCCATCTGTCCAGATAGCGACGCCAGAAGAGTCGTAGCCCCTGTATTCCAGACGCTTGAGTCCATCTAGCATCACACTTCCCGCTCGATCGCGGCCGATATATCCAACAATTCCACACATAAAGCTTCAACTCATCGCTCAGATACGCTAATAATCAAGACAATTGATTATCACTGTTCACCCCAAGCAATATATATGAAGAAGCGAAAGATTATCTGCATTATCATGGGAGGCGGTCGCGGTTCGCGCCTAAGCCCTTTAACGAAAGAGCGTTGCAAGCCGGCAGTACCGCTTGCTGGCAAGTATCGACTCGTTGATATTCCAATTAGCAATTGCCTCAATGCGGGGATGAATCAAATTTATGTTTTGACGCAATTTAATACCGCGTCGCTGCATCACCACATTCAAGAGTCGTATAAATTCGATTCCTTTGGTGGTGGCTGTGTAGATATTCTATCCGCGGAGCAAACTGACACGAGTGACGGTTGGTATCAAGGCACCGCCGATGCAGTGCGCCAGAACATGAATCACTTCGGCGGCACGGGGGAGGATGATCTGTATGTGATTCTTTCGGGTGATCAACTGTACCGCATGGACCTAGTCGATGTCGTGCGTGAGCATGATGCGTCGGGTGCTGCCGTGACGATCACGGCAAAACCGCTCGGTCTAGATAAGGCTGAGGGCTTGGGCTTAATGCGCGTCAATGGGAATCTTGAAATCACTGAGTTTGTTGAGAAGCCAACTGACCCAGAGGTGATCCAAGGCCTCGCAGTCGGTGAGAGCGTGCGTAACAAGATGCATGATCCGGGCACCAAGGACTACTGCCTCGCGTCCATGGGTATTTACGTGTTCAATGCGAAGACATTGGTCGAAGCGCTGGCGACCGATTCGACAGACTTTGGTAAGGAAATTATCCCCGGGTTGCTTGGCAAGGAGAAGATGTGCAGTTACGTCTTTGATGATTACTGGGAAGATATCGGAACTGTGAAGGCATTTTTTGACACCAACCTGAGCCTTACTGACGAAGTCCCACCGTTTAATTTCTTTGATGAAGAGGCGAAGATTTACACACGTGCTCGGCTCTTGCCCGCCTCAAAGCTAAATTCCTGTAAGTTGAATCGAGTGGTGGTGGCGGATGGCTGTATCGTGACAAATGGTTACTTGGATCGTTGTTCATTGGGAGTGCGCTCGGTGGTGCATAACGGTGCGAATTTGAAAGATGTTGTGATGTTGGGGGCCGATTGTTATGAGACGGTTGATGAACTGAGGGAGAATGTCGCCTTGGGCCGTCCAGCAATGGGGGTCGGTCCTGGTAGTGTGGTGAGGCATGCGATCTTGGATAAGAATGTCCGTATCGGTAGCAATGTGGTGCTGGATCCTACTGGTCTGCCTGATCATTTCGGCGAAGGTATCGATATCGCGATTCGAGATGGGGTGCTGGTTGTTTGTAAGAATGTCGTCGTGCCAGATGGCTTTGTTCTGAAAGGTTAGTTTATAGCCACTGGTTGCATTTCTATTACTAAGCCGCGATTCGTCAGAATCGCGGCTTTTGCGTTGCTATTTATAACATTTGTTTGCATGCTTCTAATTAGGAAAAGCGAACACTTACGTGTTAACCCCAAGCCTACTTTATAATGAAAAATCTACTTATTTGCACGGATGGTTCAAATTATTCTCAAGAGTGCTGTCGGCATGCCGCATGGTTTGCCAAGCAGATGGGAGCTAAAGTCGAAGTCCTATATGTGACGGATCTGCGGCAGTTTGAGATCCCTGCTGTTGCTGATCTCAGTGGCAGTCTAGGGATTCAACCATACGAGGGAATGATCGCCCAGCTTCAAGAGGTCGAAGCGCGGAAGGCGAAGTTTGTCGAAGAGTCTGCCATGGCGATTTTTGAGGCTGAAGGGGTGCTGGAGCGCACCACGTTTCATCATGAGACGGGAATTCTAGTCGATGCGATTAAGGGCTACGCCGAGCGTGCGGACATGATTCTGCTTGGTAAGCGAGGGGAGAATGCCAATTTTGCGACCGAGCATTTAGGTTCGATGTTAGAGCGTGTCGTGCGTGCTTCGACTAAGCCATGCCTAGTGACTTCGCGGGAGTTTAAGCCGATTCATCATGTTGCAATTGCTTACGACGGGGGAGTCAGTTGCCAGCGGGCGTTGCAATTTATGGCGCAGTCCGAACTGTTTCGTGCCTTTGATATTCACGTAGTGACCGTCGCTGAAGTTAATAAAGAGGATCAAGCTGCAGCACAACTCGCTGAAGCTGAGCGGATGATGAATGTGTCTGGGCTCTCTCCCGCCTGCCAAGTCCTGAGTGGTGAGGCGGCGCCAGCGATCGCAGACTACGTGAAAAGTGCCAACATCGATTTGCTGGTTGCAGGTGCTTATGGGCACGGTCGTATTCGTAAATTACTGATTGGTAGCACCACCACTGAATTATTGCGAGGTTGCCGTGTACCAGTTCTCTGCTTCCGCTAAGCCTCAGTTGCTTGCTTACGCCGTATGATACGAATGATTGCGGCACCGGCGATGATCATGAAGATCGAGTAAAACTGCCCGCGGCTAAGCCCCATAATCAAGGCCGCGTCAGGCTCTCGGAAGAGTTCCCCAGAGATGCGGACGATGCCGTAGCCAATCAGGAATTCGCCGCCGATCTGCCCAGCGGGCGGGCGGGTGCGCCAAAAGCGCCATTGAGCGTAGGCGCAGAGTAGTGCCCCTTCGAGGACTGCGGCATATAGCTGCGATGGGTGCCGCGGCTCGGGGGTGAAAATATGCAGCGCTGCATTATAGGCCATGGGGCTATCGGGAAAGACCACTGCCCAGCGCATTTCAGTCACGCGCCCCCAAAGTTCGCCATTAATAAAGTTGGCGATTCGGCCGAAGCATAGGCCTAGCGGCGCAAGAGTGGCGATGACATCGCCGAGCTTGAAAAAGCTGTAATGGTATTTTTTGGCGAACCAGGCGAGTGCGAGCACTACGCCGAGAAAGCCGCCATGGCTGGCCATGCCCCCTTGGTTTACCTTTAGGACTAACAATGGATTCTGTAAAAACGCCTCCAAATCGTACAATAGCATGTAGCCGAGGCGACCGCCGAGAATTACTCCGAGTATCACTGCGGTCATTAAGGTGGCGCGGGCGTCTGCATTGATGGCGAACTTGCCGCGGGCGTCATACGCGCGCAATAGTCCCCACGCCGCTAGAAATCCCAGCAGATAGGCGAGCCCGTAATAGCGGATGCCATCGAGCCCGAGTGGA
Organism: Lentimonas sp.; assembly: GCA_047627755.1. GTDB lineage: Bacteria > Verrucomicrobiota > Verrucomicrobiia > Opitutales > Coraliomargaritaceae > Lentimonas. Next base: position 21,625 of record JBLHTV010000008.1, read on the forward strand.
TTCTCAGGGAAACGTATAAGAAAGGGGCTGAGGTCGTGCACCCAGTAGCTGCTAGTCGTGGCCATAGTTACATTGATATAGATGCTGCGCCGTGGAGGGCAAGCACTGCGACTTTCTCGGTCTCATTATTTTCTGGCTTTGACTTTTCCCTGTGTGCTTGGATCTTCAAATAACTTATGATCAAGCAATTCCGCGTGGCTCTCGCTATTCTGTTAGGAGCCCTACTAGTTAATGCACCTTTATCCGCGCAATCTGATAACTTGCGCGTCTCTGTTGCTAACCTGAGTCAGGATGTGAATCTGCTCGCGCAGCAGCTCAAATCACTCCGCCTTGAAATGGAGGATATGCGCCGAGAGAACGCCAAGCTGCGTGCGCAAGTCGCGGCAGCTACTTCGAATCGTGACACGCAGTCGCGAATTTCAAGTCTCTCGGGAGCGATTGAATCGCTCCGCCAAGAATATCGCCAAGCTGATGAGTCGCAGAAAAAACAAATCATCGGTGAGGTGTCTCGCCAGATAGATGCACTGGGTAGAGAGACCCAATCAGCGATCAATTCAGTGGCAAATGCTGTGCGCAGCACGCCTAATGTTGCGGCGCCAGTTCATTTCTCAGAAGACTATCCACAGACGGGTAAGCCTTATGTCGTGCGTAGCGGCGATACGCTTAGCGCGATCGCTCGCCAGCATGGCTCGACTGTAAAGCATATTCAGAATGCCAACAAGATTGTGGATCCGGCCAAGGATTTACGTGTTGGCGAAACGATTTTCATCCCCATCGCTCAATAATTATGGCAAGTACTAAAAGCAGACTCGGCCGCGGCCTCGGCGGCCTCATTTCTGGCACCACTGGCACCACCGCCAAGCAGGCGGCACCGAAGAAAGCCGCTGGACCCGCAGGGAAAGCGACTGGCAAGCGGGCGGTACCTCCAGTTCTAGCATCAGCTGCGGTGGCCTCGCTGGGCTATCGTGAGATCCCGATTGAGAATCTCGTGGCCAATCCTTATCAGCCACGCCGCGAGATCGACCCGAAACATGTCGAGGAGCTCGCCAAGAGTATTCAATCAGAAGGTCTACTCCAGCCGATCGTGGTGCGCATGCGGGGGAAGCAGTTTGAGCTCATTGCCGGCGAGCGGCGTCTGCGTGCGTTTGAGTATTTAAAGAAAAAAACGGTGCCAGCGCGCGTAATCGAAGCTAGCGATGCGTCGTCGGCAACTCTGGCATTGATTGAGAACTTGCAACGCGAGAATCTCAATCCGATTGATGAGGCCTTGGGTTATGCGAGTCTTGTGCGTGATTTTGATTTGACCCAAGAAGCGGTGGCCGAGCGGGTCGGCAAGGGGCGTGCGTCGATTGCCAATGCGCTACGTTTGCTTTCTTTGGGCACCGAGATTCAGGGCTTTTTGAGTCGTCGCCTTATTTCGACTGGGCATGCCAAGGTGCTGCTGGGGCTGCAAAGTGAGGAGCATCGTAAGTTACTCGCGCGGCGTATTATTGAAACCGGTATGAGCGTTCGCGAGGCAGAACAGCAAGTGCGCCGTTTAAAGCAGAGCACCGGTAATTCTAAGCAGGCGAAGGTCAAATCGGCTGAGGCCGAAGTGACCGTCATCCGTGACTTAGAGAAGCGGATCGGCGAGCATTTTAATACCCGTTGTATGCTCAAACACGGGGCGAAAAAAGGTAAGTTGACTATTGAATATTTCGGCAATGCAGACCTTGACCGCATTCTCGAGAAGCTGGGTATTGAGAGCTAGCGAAGTACTATTTTAATCAAATCCGGGTGGCCCCAGTTGATTTGAGCACCTCGGCCCCGTTCAGGCAGAACGCTCCTGGATTGCGTCGGTGATCGAAGTCAGAATCTAGCGCGATGCATGCTGCGGGCATGCGAATGTGACCGGCTGGGCTCGGCTATCCATGTGTTTTTTAGGCAATTGGATGCTAAGAGTCGTCTCCCGGAGACGCTTTAAATGGAGAGGTGCTTCTCTAGTTTCATGGCGCAGTCTCGGTGGTCGATTGAGCCGTTTCGACCTGCTGAGAGCGCAGTTGGTAAATCAAGGCAGTTGAAGCTATTGCTAAAAGCAGTAGCACAATGCCGCCTAAAATTCCAAATGGAGTGAGCTGTTTCATTTACGTTGAGATGGATGGTAGGATCTAGCGAGTGATACTCAATACTGATGTCTGTGCCTCATTATGAAAGACGGTTGCGGTAATCTTCGTAGCCAAACGTGCGCACGGTTTGGAGCCCTGATGCTTCGCTATATAAGCTGATGGCTGGAAGGGGCACGCCGTTAAAGGTCGAATTTTTGACCATGGTGTAATGGGACATGTCTAGAAAAATGATGCGCTGGCCGATTTGTAGCGGTTCGGAGAAGGAGTAGTCGCCGATCACGTCGCCCGCTAGGCAGGACATGCCGCCGAGGCGGTAGGTGTATGGTTGCTTGCCCGCTTGAGCGGCATCGAGTATGTTCGGGCGGTAGGGCATTTCTAGCACGTCTGGCATGTGGCAAGTGGCCGAGGTGTCGAGGATGGCGATCTGATGGTCGCCAGCTTCGATGAGGTCAAGTACGGTGGTCACGAGCACGCCGGTGTGGAGCGCCACGGCTTCGCCTGGCTCTAGGTAGACGTCGACGTCGTAGCGCTCGCGGAAGCGTTGAACTATGCGGCACAGGCGATCAATATCGTAACCGGGTCGAGTAATATGGTGACCGCCGCCGAAATTGAGCCATTTGAGCCCAGGGATGAGGTCGCCGAATTTTGCTTCAAAGGCGTTAGCGGCATGTTCGAGCGCATCGGCGTCTTGCTCGCAGAGGGCGTGGAAGTGTAGCCCGTCGATGTGTTTAAGTGGGTTGTCGGGGAGTTTTGAGAGCGCGCGATCGAGTGCTGTGCGTGTGGTGCCGAGTCGGGATGCTGGCGAGCAGGGGTCGTAGAGCTCTGTCTCGACTGCGGAACATTCGGGGTTGATGCGTAGGCCAAGCTCTGGGCGATTGTCCTTGGGGAGTTGAGCAATGCCTCTGGCGAGTTGCTGGGCAGAGTTGAATATGAGGCTGTGTGCAAAGCCACTGAGCTGTTGCAGCTCTGCATCCTTGTAGGCAGTGGAATAGACATGCACTTCCTTGCCGAATAGCTCGTCGGCAAGCAATGCCTCGTGGAGGCCGCTGGATGTCGTACCGCTGAGGTAGCGATTGATGAGTGGGAAGGTGCTGTGACACGCGAAGCCCTTTAGTGCGAGTAGGATCTTTGCTCCGGAACGCTCAGCCACAGATTGTAGTAGTTGGCAGTTCGCTTCAAGCTGGTCCAAGTGAATAATATAGCAAGGCGAGGGGGCTTGCTCGATCGGAATTAAGCGGAGCGCGGCGAGGCGTTCGGTAGTCAAGGGAGGTGTCGGATCTTGTGCCATATGTCGTTTAGTATTCTAGGAATACAGATTGAGGCTTTTTGCGAGCTGTTTTTACGACTCGACTTCGTACGCTGGCGGTGTGTTTTGGCTATGGAAAAAAAATGCCGAAACTTTAGGTTGCTTTTCCAGCCCCCTATTTTATTGTGCGCGGCTTTCTAATAGCAAGAGCCTCCATACTGGGGGCGCATTTCATCTCATTTTATAGACAATGAAACAGTTCAAACTCAACATCATCAATCGCCAAAATACGGGCCGTGGCGTCGCACGCCGCCTCCGTGCTGAAGGTAATATTCCTGCCTGCGTATATAGCAAAGGCAACTCACGCTCAATTTCGCTGTCCGCAGTCGAGTTTCGTGATCTGAAGCGCTCGATCGGCGGCGGTGCTGCTCTGATCGAATTGGTTGATGAGAAGGGTGAGATCGCTCTGACCAGTATTCAAGAGGTCCAGCGCAATGCGTTGAAGAACTGCATCAATCATATCGACTTTCTTGAAGTTGCACGTGGTGAGAGCTTTGTGGCTCACGTGCCAGTTCACCTTGTCAATGAAGCGGACTCGCTTGGCGTCAAAAACGAAGGTGGTATGATTGACCACAAGTCGCACGAAGTTGAAATTCGCTGCCGTCCATCCAAGCTTCCTGACCACATTGAAGTGGACGTGAAGGATCTTGAGGTTGGCGGTGCTATTCATATCAGCGATCTTCCTGTGATTGACGGTGTTGAATACCTCGGCAATCCGATCCAAGTGATCGTGTCTTGTCAGCCTCCAACAGTTGCTATTGAGGAGACTGCAGCAGTCGAAGCAGTGGCTGCTGACGAAGTGCCTGCTACCAAGGTCAAGGACGACGGCGCTGCTGAAGGCGGCGACGCTAAATAATTTTTTTCGAGAGAAACGTTTTCGATTCTCTCTTTGTTCTTTCCAAAATGTCCATAGCGGTCATTGCCGGCCTCGGAAATCCGGGCTCTAAATACCGCAACACCCGGCACAATGTCGGCTTTGCTCTGGTTGAGAAACTAGCTGCGAAGCTGGGTGCTGAGTGGAAGACGGAAGCCCGTTTCGAAGCGGAAATCGCGACTGTGTCCTATGAAGAGCGTAAGCTCTTACTGGTGAAGCCTCTATGCTTCATGAATGCCAGCGGACGGTCACTAGGTGCGATTCTACGCTATCGAAAGCTCCCGGCCTCATCGCTGGTCGCCGTTTACGACGACATCACTCTCGAGCTCAGCAGGCCTAAGCTCAGTTTGGGTGGCAGCGCGGGTGGTCACAATGGGATTACCGATTTGCTCGCGCAGATTGGGCCAGGCTTTCTTCGCTATCGTATCGGAATCGGTGCGAAACCACACAAAGAGATGGACCTCGCAGATTACGTCCTGAGTAAATTTTCAAAGGACGAACAAAAACTTTTGGCTGATCAGAACCCTACCTATCTTGAGCATTTACAGCTCATCATTGACAAGGAGCCTGAGCACGCCATGAACTTCATTAACCAACGCACGGCACTATAGCATGAGCGCAATAACTACAAACAACTACAAAACTACTTTCATCCTCGACCTCCGCGAATCAGAAGACGATTGCGCTAAGCTCTTGGCTGATTTGACTGGAATTCTCGCTTCACTTGGTGGAACGGTCACTGACAGTGAAGATCTCGGTATGCGTGAATTCGCGCGTGCTGCTGATCGTCGCTTCACTCAAGGCCACAGCCTCGAAGTCTACTTCGAAGGTCCAGGCACAGTGCCTGCTCAACTCCAAGAGAAACTTCGCCTCGACAAGCGCGTCAACCGCATTTTCGTTCAGTCGGTCTAGTTCGATTGCTTGGTAGTACCCTCTCACCCTTACAACTGAAACGCCATGGCCTCATTTAATAAAGTCATTTTGATGGGCAATCTGACCCGCGACCCTGAGTTGCGTGTGACGGCTGGCGGTATTTCAATCTGTAAAATTGGTCTCGCTGTGAATCGTGTTTATTCTACCAAGGATGGTGAGCGTCGTGAGGAAGTCACTTACGTCGACATTGACGCATTTGGTAAGCAGGCCGAAGTGATCAACAAATACATGCGCAAAGGTCGTCCTCTTTTTGTGGAAGGCCGGCTGAAGTTTGATCAATGGGAGTCCGAAGGTCAAAAGCGCAGTAAGCTTGGCATCATCTTGGACAAATTCGAGTTCATCGGTGGTCGCGAAGATAGCGACGGTAGTCAATCCGGTGGTTACGATAAGAGTTCGCCTCCAGTGCGAACAGCCCCAGCGACCGAAGCTTCGGCTCCGGCTGCCGCATCCACAACAAACTTCTCCAATGATGACGACACGCTTGATGAGGACGTGCCGTTTTAAATATCCTTTCTCCTCTTTATATCACAGTTTAAATTATACGTATCATGGCTAACTCTGAAGT
>JBLHTV010000009.1:0-27014 GCA_047627755.1 Lentimonas sp.
TGTTCGCGGTGATGGCGATCAGAATGCTGTTTTTCTCAAGTTGTATGGCGGCGGACGCTTCGGGCTTGTTGACCTCGACGCCAGTCTCTTCGACGAACACGGTGGTAACGATGAAGAAGATCAACAGGATAAAGACCATGTCGATCATCGGCGAGAGGTTGATCTCGACCTCGTCTCGGTCTTCGGATGCTAGGTTGCGGCGCATGATATAGTGAGAGTGAGGGGAGTGAGAGTGAGAGTGAGGGTGGGAAAGTATGAAAGTGGGAAAGTATAAAGGTGGGACTGTCTAAGAGTAGGAAGGTGGAAAAGTTGAAGGTATGAAGGTATGAAGGTATGAAGGTATGAAGGTATGAAGGTATGAAGGTGGGAAAGTTGAAGGTTGGAAAGTTTAAGGTAATTTCAGATTTTCAGCGTTTCTGTTTTTCTAAGGATCAGTCGAGTTTTAGTTTTGTTAGACTGAGTGCTTCGATACGCGCGAGGACGGCTTCGACTGCGTGCTTGCGGCGGCGTATGATAAGGACGAGGAAGATGCCTGGTAGGGCAATAAAAAGGCCGGTTTGGGTGGTGATGAGTGCTTCGGATATGCCCGCGGCGACCATGGCGGCGGTTTCGGCACCACCGCCGCTGGAAATCGCGGCGAAGGTACCGAGCATGCCGATAACGGTGCCGAGCAGACCCATGAGAGGGGCCGCGGCGACCAGCGTATTCAGAAATCTCATTTGGCGCTCGGTGGTGTGCAGCATACTTTGGCGCACTTCCTCGAAACGATTGCGCACGTGTTTGGACTCAGAGATGTTTTCCTGTGTGTAGCGGATGATCTCTCCCGCGAGCCCTTGGGCTTGCGAGGGATCGTAGATCCAGCTCGTCCATTCGCTCTCGTGTCCCAACTGCATATTACCTTTACGTAGGAAGAGTAATAGCTGAATGCCGGTGGAGTAAATGAACACAGCAAGCAATGCGAGTGGGATCATTACCCATCCGCCGCTTAACCAAATACCTATAATTTTTTCGAACATCGAAAACGGCTGCGAACCTTAGTCCTTGTTGTGGCGAGTGGCGACGACGCCATTGATGAAGCCGACAGCGGTCTGCTCCATGTCACCGATCTTTTGGCGAGCCATGCGTGCGAGTAGTCCGTGCAAAATGAGTGCGGGGATGGCGACAATCAGGCCGAGCTCAGTCGTGACGAGCGCTTCGGAGATGCCGGACGAGAGGCTCTTCGCGTCGCCGGTGCCGAAAATGGTGATCAGGTTGAAGGTCTTAATCATACCGGTGACGGTGCCGAGTAGGCCGAGTAGTGGTGCGGCGGCCGCGGTCAGCGCGATGAAGGGCAGGAAGCGTTCGAGCTTCGGGCGCACGGCGAGAATCTTTTCGTATAGAATCTCTTCAAGCGTGCCGCGTTTCTCGTCGGCATATTCGACGCCGACGGTGAGGAGTGCGCCGCCAGCTCCGGGAATGGTTGCAGCGGCGGTTTTCGCCTTGGCCAGATCGCTGTTTGCGAGATGGGTGAGCACGTGTTGCACGTCTTCTGGCTGAGGTGTCTTGAAGCTGGTGACTTCGAAGAACTTGAGAATGCCGAGCAGTAAGCAGACGCTGCCTAGGGCGATGATGACGACACCGACACTGCCACCTTTGGCTAAGTGCTCTACAATGCTATCGTTGCTTGCTTGAATCTTGAGTGCTTTACCGAGAGTGGCATCGGCTGGGATTTGACCTTCGCCGCTCTCGATGAGTTGACGAATGCCGATGGAGAAATCGCCTGGCACTGCGATGGCGGCTTCGGCAGCGTTGAGCTTATTAAAAGTCACGCCAGTGAGCTCAGATTGCTTGGACGCGAAATAGACGGTCGGCCCGAATGCGGCAAAAGTGCCTTCTTCGATTTCACCAGTGGGTGCGAGCGCGCGGCCCTCAAAGGTGTAGCCGCCGATGAGTTGCTCTAGACGATTCAACGCGACGCCGATGACATCGATCTGCTTGTTGAAACGATCGCTGGTCGACATGTCGGAGTCGTCGAGTGCAAGGCGCGCTTCTTCGGCGGTTGCGGCGTAGAGTTGCGTCTCACTATAGTCGATACGCGTCTCGAAGGAACGCACGAATTCGTCCAGCAGGCTGCCGGCGTATTCGTTTTGCGATTGGAATGCGGCGACTTGCTCGCGTAGACGATTGAGACCGAGGTCGCTGTTGTCACGTAGGCGCCGAAGGCGATTGAGCTCATCACTCTTTTGGCGGACGTCGTCTTCGAGGGTCGAGACTTCGCTGATGAGTGGGATTTTCTCGGCGGCGATGGCATCGCGCACTGTGGAGAGTACGTTCAGAGAGGCTATTAGGTCGGCGTCTGCTTGGTTGCTGGCGGCGTCAAACGTCTGAGCATGTGCGCTGCATGGCCAAACGAGGGTGGCCACTGCGAGAGCGAGGAGCGTTTTGGATATGGCTTGCATGTTGATCGCTGAGTAAAAGGGCTTTAGTTGATGCGGGCGGGGACTTCGACAAACTGAATCTCTTCGCTGCCTTCATAGACCGCCAAGAGCTGTTTGATTTGAGGTCCGGCGCCTTCGATTTGCGGCCATTTCCAGCCGTCTTCTCCTGGATGGCCGATGCCGGCGTATGCACCCGATGCATCGACGTAGTAGGCCATTGCCAAGCCCCAGTAAAGGGTGCGCACTTCGACGATTTTACCGCTGTCGAGCTCGCGAGATTCACTGGTCTGTGTGATGGTGGCATTAAACTTATCCGCTTGGCTTAGGATGCCGACGATATTTTGCACGCGCTCACCGAGGGAGAGTTTGGTGTTGGCTGAGTCTTCCGGCAGGCGGCGGATGAGTGGCTTGATCTTTTCCACCAGTGGACTGGGCAGGGTCTTAACGACGCGCTTCATCTGCACTTCGAGTTCTTGGATACTGCCTTCGACTACGGCAGAGGCTTCTGCAAATGCTTCCTTTTGCGCGCTCAACTTGCTGCGGTCTTCGTCCGCTGCAGTGGCAGAGTTTTTGAGGTCTTCGAGTGAGGTTTTGAGGCGCTTTAGCTCACTGCTGAGCAGCTTCTGAGTGTCCGATAAGATGGATTGCTCCAGGCGCCAATCACTTTTTTCCTTAGAGGTAATTTGCTTGGTCTGCACCCATTGGTCGAGTACGTCGCGTGTCGATTGTAAGTTTGTTTGTCCACTTAACTGGAGCGAGGTGGCGGAGGCTCCGAGGGCGAGTCCAAGTAGGAGTATTCTTTTCATTAAGTGATGTTGGGTGTGCCGGCTGATTGGCTTCAATGAGTTGTTAAAGCTAATCTATAGTCTTATTCATATAAGGTCTAATGAAAACAGATTAAAAGGCCGGAAAGACGCGTTGCCACACGGCCAGTGCTTATTGATGGACCGAGTCCGTGGTGGTTTAGAATTTTACAGATCCCTTAACGGTGACTGTGCGGCCTTGAGTATAGCGGGCGTTACCGGTCGAGATTAGATCAACAGTATCAAAAACATTGTTCACAGTGACTTGGAATCCCCAATGCGGTGCGTCTCTACCTTTACTCAGTTTGCCACGCCAGCCGAGGAAGAGAGCCGTCTCTAAATGATCATCGAGCCAGATATCGTGCGTGCGGGGAGCCGTGCCATCAGGCAGTCCGAGCACATCTTCTTGGGCATCGAAATTGAGATCCTCGTAAAAGGTGCCCAAAAGCCCACTTGAGCGGTATTTCTCATTAACACCAAGATAGGTTCCTTTGATCGGGCCATCTTTAAAGGTGTAACGGAGCGTCAGGTTAGCGCTGTGGTGTGCAGTGCCTGGTAATGTTTGATCATTTAGAATCCCCTTTGGCGATTCCTTGAAGTAAGTATCGACATAGGCGTAGCCGAGGAAGAGTGAGAGGCTCGGAGTGGGATTATAATAGAGATCGAGCTCGATGCCTTCGCTGACCACAGTGCTACCGGCAACATTACGTCCGATCGGGGAAAAATCACCATTTTCACCATCCGGATAGAGTTTCGGATTCGTCTCAAACGGGTAAAGCACTTCCAGAATGGCTTTATCGAAATTATTCTTACGTTCGTTCTCTTTCTCGATGTGGAAAAAGATCAGCTGTCCATTGAGCTTACCGTCGAGCATATCGAATTTGAAGCCTGCCTCTACACCAGTGCCGGTTTCCGCAGGCACGGTATCGCCGTTTGGATCCTGCGCCCAACCGTTGGGCGACTCGATCGACTTTGCGTAATTGGCAAAAATACCGACACTGTCAGTGATCCAAAACAGTGCCCCTAACGAAGGGCTGGTGTGTGTGTAGTCTTCGTCGATTTTATTGTTCAAGATCCCTGTTTGAAAATCCGAAGTTTCCGCCGTGACGTTAATCCGATCGAAGCGAATGCCAGTCAGCGTATTGAAGCGTCCGTCCAAATATTTGCCTTGAAGCGCCATCCAAATAGCTTGGCCATTCACCTCTGCGACACGATCTCGTTTATCAAACCAATCATAGCCTGCGACACCCGCGCTTTTGGGAAATCCTGGATCTGTCGTAATGTTACCAGTTACATTGTTGTCTCCGATCGTATTGAAGTCGACGCCGTGATCGTTGCCACTGTTAATCTGCGAGAAATCTTTTTGGAAAAAACCTCCATTAAAGGTACCATCGTTTCTCGTCTCTTTCACGAGATACATCTGCTGAGCTTCAGCGCTTTTGCGGTGATCCAGATCCAGTCCGATCAAGAGCTGCTGCTCGGATCCCCAAAGATCCTTACTCCATGAAAGTGTGCCTCGAAATGCGGTGACATCGTCGCTACTCTCGACCTGCTGCCAGACGGGGGAAATGAAAAGACCATCGGCATAGGCGCGTGCGCCTTCGCCATCAGCGGAGACGGCGAAGGGGCCATTGCTGTTAGTGTTGGGAGTTTTCGTCAGGAAGATGGTACCTGGGGAGCCACGCTCAAGAGCCTGCGTATTTTCCTCTGCATGCGAAATCGCGATTTTACCTTGGATGTCATCTGTGAATGAATGAGTCACATCGGCCATTGTAAAGAAGCCATCGACGTCGCGCTGGTTGATCGACAGCGTACCCCCCTTAGATGGCGAAGTGCCGTCGTGCTCGGGGCCAGTATAACTGACGACATAGGGATCGGTATTCGCGACCGTTCCACTGTTCGGGATTAGGATTTGTTTTGTATAGAAATCTTTAAGATCTTGCTTAGAGGTAAAGAAATCAGGGACGCGATTACCTGAGATATCCTCGCCATAACCATCATTGTAATTTAAGATGTAATTCAGCGTACCATTATCGAGCAGATCGACGATGTCTGCGGTTGCCGGCGAATCACGCAGCATACCAGTGTAACCAAATTGCCCGGTGCGATCCGTGTAAATGGCTGGCGATGTGTTGCGGCTTTCCTTGACGCCTTCGAGGTGGAATTGAAACTGAGTCTTCTCGGTTGGACGGTAAGTCAATGCGATCGTCGCGCCGTCGAATTCTTGCTCTTTAGTATCTTGGTCGAAGCCCTGTTCTTTGTGTACTCCCATAATGCGAACAGCGAGCTTTTCGTTAATCACGTAATTCGTATCGAGGGTACTGCGCACGAGATCATTTTCTCCGACGAGGAAGTCGATGGTGGTTTCGTTTCCCTCGAAAGACGCGCGGTTCGCAAGAAAGTTGGCCTTTCCCCCGGGTGCAGCCTGTCCGTAAACGAGACTATTGGCCCCGCGCACGATATCGATACGGTCTACATTATAGCTATCTTGCGAAAGTTGCCGCGGCATGAACTCGTAGAGCTGAAAGCGGGTGAGCAGGCCGCGAAAACGAAGCAGGCGTTCGCTGAAACCCTCCCCTTCAGCTTCGATACTCGGCACCACATTGCCCAAGCCCTCGACGCCGAAGAGATTTAAATCTTCGATTAAATCTTTATTCACCACCGAGATCGTCATCGGAGTATTTTTGATCAACTGATTCGTCCGAGTGCCTGCAAGGGAGTTCGCTGAGTAGTAGCCGCGGTCATACTCGGCGGAGACGACGAAGTCGGGGAGGATATGATAATCCTCATCTTCAGATCCGTCGTCTGCAAAAGTAGGATCAGCCATGTCAGATGCATCGGAGGTGCTGCCTTCCGAATCGCTCTCTGCGAGTGGGATAGTGAATGCAGCGGTGCCGTCTTCGTTTATCTCTGGTGAGTTTTTGGATTCAGCGACTGTGTCTGTTTCTGTATCGGGCAACTCAAAGAGCGGGGCCGATTCGGTGCCAGCCGAATTTGGTTCGTTGGACGCTTGTGAGGTGATGAGTCCAGTGCAAAGGATCAGTGTTGAACTGACTGCGAGGTAGTTAGTGACGCGCATGGTGTATGGGGGAGTAAGGGATGATTTGAATTTAGGGTGATTCTTATGCGTGATTAATTCGGCATAACGGAGGTAAGAAGCACATTGCGGGGATGCATATGACTATATATTGAAACTTTATTACTACCAATGGTCAACGCAAGTGTAATTTACTTTAAATATGATCTATCGTCAATAGATCGGATCGTGTTCGTGGCAGTCGTGCTCCCCAATGACGAATTGATAGTAGTCTTTGACAACGTCAGTATCTGCGCAGCTGCCGTTAGGGTTCACGCAACAGAATAGGGCCTCATTTTTGTCGGTGCTGGCACGTCGATCGTAGTCGACCCGAAGATCAATTGCTGCTCTGAGCCCATGACCTCCTTATTCCATGAGAGGGAATTACACAGTGAAGTAGTATTGGCGGTGATGGTTCCTGCTGCCCTGTCAAGCTGGCTTCGATTAGAGGCGGTTGCGATCAGGGGCGTCTGGTAAGCCATTAGGGCCAACACCACCCACTTCATCGTTTTCGTTGGTATGGCCTTCTGCGATGGTTCCGGTAGAATGGGGGGCGACTGTCTCGTCCAGGTCGATATTGCCAGCGATCACGACGAAGCTGTTGCAAGCGCAGAGGGTGCATACATGGACGCATCCTAAGTGGACTGCGCCATTCTGTGATTTATCTAAACGACGGTTAGTGCCACCACTTTCGATTGGCTTATTCGCTCTCGTCGCTGCCGATTTCAGCGAAACGCATGACCTCTTCAAGCGTGGTGGTGCCTCTTTTGATGTGCTCCCAACCGCTTTGTTGCAGCGAGCGCATACCCTGCTGGATTGCGGTCTCGCGGATCGTGCGCGATGACTCGCGCTTTACAATATGCTCGTGGATCTCTTCGGACATGCGGAGAATTTCGAAGATCGCGACACGGCCACGGAAACCGAGCTTGCGGCAGCGCTCGCAGCCGACCGCTGCTTTGGCTTGGTTGCGGAACTGCGCTTCGTTGCGATCAATGCGCATCGTGCTGAGGCAGCTTTCAATGTGGTGCTGCTGGTAGTTGGCTGGTTGCGCACAGTTCGGGCACAGGCGGCGCACGAGCCGTTGTGCGATGATCATTTCCACGGAAGAAGCGATCAGGAAGGGCTCGATGTCCATATCTGTCAGGCGGGTGAGTGCGCCGGGAGCATCGTTGGTGTGCAGTGTGCTGAGCACGAGGTGACCGGTCAGTGAAGCGCGGATCGCGATATCAGCGGTCTCGCGGTCGCGGATTTCACCGACCATGATGACGTCGGGGTCTTGGCGCAAAACGGCGCGTAATGAATGAGCAAACGTCAGGCCGATGTCGGCATGAACTTGCGTCTGATTGACGCCAGGCACTTCGTATTCGACCGGATCTTCGACGGTGATGATGCGGCGCTCTGGAAGGTTGATTAAGCGGATAAATGCTGTGAGCGAGGTAGATTTGCCGGAGCCTGTGGGGCCAGTGACGAGCACGATACCGTGCGGTGCGGCAAGGGTGCGAGTGACTTTTTCTTCTTCCTCCTCGGTTAAGCCGAGCTCGCGCATGGAAAGTGGTTTCGATTTCTGGTTAAGGAGACGTAAACTGACGCTCTCACCATACATGGTCGGGAAAGTTGAAATACGAATATCGAGCTCGGTATCGCCTGCACCAAACGAGATGCGGCCGTCCTGCGGGCGGCGCTTTTCGGAGATGTTGAGCTTCGCCATGATCTTGAGGCGCGAGATAATTGCGTCTTGGAAGCGGATCAAATTGTCTGGAACGCGAATGGCAACTAGCTCGCCGTCGATACGGTAGCGGATTTGCAGGGCATCACGGTGTGGCTCGAAGTGAATATCGGTCGCGCGGTCGCTGACTGCTTTTTGCACGACTTCGTTGACGAAGCGAATGACGGCGGCGTCCTCGTCTTCGTCCTCTTCTTGCTCAGCTTCATTGGTTGCGATATCGGATTCATCGAGGCTGCCAGCACCTACCCCGAAGCGTTGTGTGATGGTATTGATAACTTGCTCGGGATCGCCGAGGTGCCACTCCGGCTTGCGCCCGCAGACCGAAAAGATCCAGCGATCCATCTGGTCATCCGGGGGCCACAGGGTGACGAGGGGGATCGGGGTGTTTTCGGTGACGGGGGTGTCGTCGAATTCGTCGTCTTGTGATGCCTTACGCACTGGCACACACTGATACTCATGGATGAGGCGCAGGGGCAGGGTGGCCGTGGGATTATCGATGAGCTCGATTTTGTTGAGCACGGGGAGGTTGACCATCTCCGCGATTTGAGCGACGAGCTCACGAGTGGAACGGTTTTGCAGGGTCGCAATCTGAACGAGACGCTCAGAGCGAGGGAGAGCTTCGATCTCTTCGCGTGCGTCTTCGCTGAGGTCGCTGTAAAGTGAGGAAAGGTCCATTTTTTTTGAAAAGTGGGAAGGTGGAAAGAACCAGCGGAGCCGATGTATGAAGGTATGAAGGTGGGACGAAGCGCGAGGAGTGGGGAGATGGTGAATCGATATAGAACAGAGGAAGTTATCAACAGTATCGCGACTCAATCTTCAGTCAGCAACTCTTCCTTTTCCCAATAATCTTCGCCATAGTCGAAGGAAATCTCTTCGCCGTGCTCAATCACGCGGAGCGCTTCGAAGCGAGCGCTCTTCCATCTTGAAGAGACTGTCAGGAAGGCATTTGGTGCGTCGCTATGATTGATGAAGCGCGTGTAGTTGGCCTTCGGGCCTTCGCCGACGATGATGTGAGAATGACACACCCATAATACATAGGCAGAAAAGGGGCGATCGGGGTGATGGAATTCGTCTGAGCTGATCACCTCACCAGTATAATAGCCGATGGTATCTTCCGGTTCGAGGCGGACCTTGGCAAATAAGCCTTGTCCAGCGCCTTTGATGTTGGAGGCTTTCACTTCAAAGTCGGCTGCGGTCCATTTTTTCGGTCTAGGCATAAACGAGAAACGTTGTTCTCAGTGCGAGCGCACCACAAGGACGGATTTGACAATGTGAAAGACTGGACCAGCGCAGGTGAACGTCACGTTGTAGAATCGCAATAATACACATAAAAAAACCGAGCACTTAAGCTCGGTTTTAAAAGTGGTGGTCGAAGGGGGACTTGAACCCCCACGCCCTAAGGCACGAGTCCCTTAAACTCGCGTGTCTGCCATTCCACCATTCGACCAAATTTACTGCGCTTGCACGCGGTGAAGTTGGAAGGTGATAGGTGAGATTTTTGAGAGATCAACCAAATTTTTCAAAAAATAGAAATTAGTTTAAAAAAGACTGCTCCCGAGCTTGAATGTTGAGGTTCTTTGCCTTACCACAATAGTTCACTTCATCAACTAGATCCACGTGGCCGTTTTTTTCGGCCCGTTTTACAAATAACGCCATGGCTGAAAAACCAGCAAACAAACCTCAAGAGTCCTCCAAAAAGGCACTCGATCTTAATACACTTTCCGGTCTCGACTTCGGTCCCTCATGGGCAGACGAGAACGCGAAGCGCCCATCATTAAAACAGTTTGATTCTCGTGGCGATTCGCGCGGCAAGGGTAAGCGCTCTGGCGGTGGTGGTTCGCGCGATCGTCGCGGCCCCAGTGGTGGCCCCAGTGGTGGCGCACGTCCGAACGGTCCTAGTGCTGGAGGTCGTCCTCAAGGTGGCGGCCCAGGACGTCCGCAGGGTGAAGGTCGCCCACAAGGTGGTGGGGAGCGCCGTCGAGATGATCGCCGTGGTGGAGGTCGCCCAGAGCATGCGGTGTTTAACCCGACAGTGAAGGTAGACATCTATCCGCAAGACGAAGCCTTCGAGGCATTGGTCAAGCGCTTGCGTTCAACTGTGCGCACCTATCAACTTTTCGAGATCGCGCATCTCTTGCTTGAGAAACCAGAGCGCTACGTGGTGGTGGTCGAAAACAAAGCGAAAGCTGGCGAGAAGCCTGCGCCGCTGTTCTTTGCCGTCCCTGGGCATTTACCTTTCGAGACCGAAGAAGCTGCGATTAACCATGTGTTGGCGAACCATCTCGACCTATTCTTCGACATGGAAAAGATCGAGATCGATGCGCCGAAGGGGAATTTCCAGATGATCAATCGCTGTTCTGTGACAGGTGATTTGCTTGGGCCGCCGAATTATCACCTCTATCAAGAAGCGTTGAAGCGCCATTACGCTGCGAAGATCACCGGCATGTCCTTTGATCGTTTTGTCTCGAAAGTTGAGACAGTGAAGGAGCAAGAGTCGATTGATGCTTGGGTGGAGTCGATGAAGAAGGGTGTACGCTATATTTTGAAGGATCGTCAAGAGGGTGAGCCAGAGTCGTTTGAATCGCTCGAGTCGGTGCGTTTTTTCCTATTGCAGAATCGTAAAGATAAGATCGTCAGCTCTGGCGAAACCATCCGTTTTGCTGGGCGCGACATTGAGCACCTGCCAAAGGGCGATATCCGTCGTTCGGTCGAAGCGTATGTCGAGCAGCAGCTTCATTTTCCGCTTGATTCGGCAAACAACATTCGTGGCCGCCTGCGTCGCCATAAGTTTGCCGTCTACAAAAAAGGCTCAAAAGGCGTATCCTTTGTCTGTGCGGTGAAACGCAAATTCCGCGATAGCAAGACGGTCTTCACGCCTTCGATTCATGGGCTGATTGAATTTGTAGAGAAGCATCCAAACACACCGGCCTCTAAGTTACCTAAACTGTATATTGATATCGATACAGAGAAGCAGCAACCCGCTAAACTCGAAATGACCGAGGCCGAAGTCGCAGCTGCGGCTGCCGCTGTTGAAGCTGCCAAGATTGCTGCGGCTGAAGCTGCGGAGGCAACTGCAGCCAGTGGCGAAGCAACTGAGGCAACTGAGACCGTAGGAGTTGTCGAGGCACCTGCGCCTGGGCCAGATGCGTCTGCTTCGACCGAAGCGATGCCAAAGGTTGAACTCAGTGAGGACGAGCAGAAGCGCTTGAACCAACTTATGCTTGATTTGCGTTGGCTGATCGTCGAAGGCTACGTTACCGAGTACGGTGATGGCCGCCTGTTTGCAGCACCGCCGATGCCCGAAGCAAAGCCTAAGGCAGTGAAGAAGCCTGCTCCGAAAAAAGCTGCTACTGAAGCCGTGAAAACTGAGGTAAAGACCGAAGTCGAAGCAGCGCCTGATATTCCAGTCGTAACTGAAGCCGTCACTGAAGCCGCAGTTGAAGTTGAGCCAAAGGTTGAGGCGGCCCCAGAGGAAGCTCCGCTAATGGAACAAGTGAAGGCTGTTGAGCCAGCTGCTGAAGCTGCACCTGAAGTTGAGGCAGTTGCTGAAGCTGCACCTGAAATTGAGGCTGTTGCTGAAGCTGCACCAGTTGCTGAAGCTGCACCTGAGCCAGATGCTGAAGTTGAGCCAGTTGCTGAAGCTGCACCAGTTGCTGAAGTTGAGGCTGTTGCTGAAGCTGCAGTTGCACCTGAAGTTAAGGCCGTCGAAGAAACGCCTAAAGTTGAGGCCGTCGAAGTCGCTGCAAAAGAAGCAACGGACGAAGCTGAGCCAAAAGCGTAGTCGCTCTTAAATTTGCGGGCATTCGGTGGGCATTACAGCTCTGCTGTATGCCCGCTTTTTTGTAGGTACATGGCGCGCGCATAGGGGTAGTTTGCAAACCAGCGGAATTACAAATTGCTCTCTTGTTTGTTGAAGTCGAGAGTCGCCGTACCCAGTGTGCTTGGTTAAAAATAGCAGATGGATAACCCCACTTGGGCAAACTGTTCAAGCGCGCGAACACCGAAGACAGCGTCCCACTATTTTCAGGTCGATTCTGATTAACTTTGAAAAGATCGTCAGATCTCAGAGTGGATTCTTTGCGAGTGACGGAGATTGCTTCGCCATCTCCGTCAGGACTCTGTCTACGCTTTGCTAAAAATGGCGAAGGTACGATTCATTGCAAACGGCTTATTCTGCGTCGCGTTCAGTGATGGATCGGACGTAGAGCTCGCGGCTGATCCATGCGTCGGTGGCTGCGTAGCGGACTTGCTTTAGGTCGAGCTCGGGGCGTGCCCAATTGGATACTTGAGCGGCTTTGCTGATGCGGCCTTGCATAAGCAGGCCGGCGAGGGCGCGTAGGCCGCGATTTTCATAGCCTAGCTTACGTGTGATATCTGCGATTTCGACAAAGCCGCCGGGCTCGAAATCTTCCATTCTGCGCAGTTCCTTGACGTCGTCTTTGATGGCGACGCCGGTTTTTAAAATTGTTTCGGACTCCAGTATCGACAGCAACGGCGCGAGTGTTTTGGTGCAACTGATGCGAAAGAGATAGACGCAGTCCAGTGTGCCAAGCTGTATCAGCGCTGGCGGGTAGTAATCGCCTTTCTTGAAGGTGGGGCGTGTCTCGGTGTCGAAACCCAGGATCGTCTCTTCCTTTAACTTTTCGACGGCGGCCGTCATCTCCTCTATGGTATTAAGGATCTCGATACGACCTTCCCAATTGATGAGAGGGAGTTCGTTGATTTCTGCTTTAGAGATCTTGCGTGGCTCTGGTTTCGAGGGGGTGTTATTTTCAGACATGTATATAATGGGAGTCCGGGGACTCATCTGGGCAAGGTAGCTGCTTTAGTCCTCTAGGCTACGACCACTAAGCCATCTTAGGCAATGGCGACGTCGTTCGGGAAGAAGGCTTGGTCCTTTTGGGTTAAATTTTTGGTTGTAGCTGCGGCAGTATTGAAGGGTGCCTTGGATAGTAGCCGATAATGTGGGAGAGGGGAGGGAGCCACAAGAGTCTCGAATGATTGCCTGAATACTCACGGTTGCGATTTTTCAAGCACTATGGCGCTCTCGGCCTCAGAGTCAAAGCAAAGGGTGAGGCTCAGTGGGAGGTGCATGTCTGCCTAGGCGTTGTCAGCGGCACCGATTACGTAATTCTAGATATAGATGCCAAACACCGTCATTCCAGTAAAGGCTAGCCATGCTAGGCCAATGGTGAAGACTCGTGTGACGAACGTGATTTGAAGCGCATCTGCCCATTCATGCGCCTCGGTAATGAATCGAATCATCACCAACATGATCAAAGAGCTCAGAGCGATCTGAATTGGATTCAACAGGCTAATGCCGAGGGTGATATGCAGAAATATCCCGACGAATCCGACAACGAGGCTGATCGGCAGCACCTGAGAGAAGTGGTAGCGAAAATCACCCAACAAGAAGGCGATTCTCAGGACAATCAGTGTAATGACTACTTCAATGATGAAACCAATGAGGATACCGAGCAGCGGATTCCTTTGCTTGGACTTTTGGTTGATGCTGAATCCCACTGTATCATCGTCGAGTGCGGTGGCAAAATCTTGGATTCTTTTGCTGTAACTGACGTCAAGGCCTTCGGTGCCGACTAATGAACCGTGGACACTTTCGGTGATCGTGAGTTGATCCCGCATCAAGGGGAGTGCGAATGTGTTTCCGATGAAGGGAGTGGTGCCTGCATCGGCAGATGGCACCACTTCGTCGGTCGCAGTCGCCTCTGTCAGGCTCGCCGCAAGATGACTCGAGAGCTTATCTGGTTCGTCTTTAACCGTAGAGGTATGACTAGCCTGAGGTTGGGCGCCGATTTCTAATAGTAAACTAAGCAGTGCGAGGATCGCACAAGAGAGGGCTTTCATGGTAAAAGTAATACAGAGGTAGACGCATACAGAAGATATTACGTGGCGGAAGGTCAACCTTGTAGACGCTCAATGTTGGGATTACATCTCGGCAGATATCACAGGTTGCCGGTGAGGCTGAATGCGTCGACTTTACCCTGCACGCATCACGCATAGTGCCTTTACCATTCGCTTGCTAATAATCAGAGGTCAGATGTGAAGCAATTAACGACGAGACCTCAGCGAAATCATTAGTATCGGTCGCTCAACGTCTTTCGGGAGGGGGGCATTTTAGTAGAATGATGGGCATCATGAGTGAGCAATATGGAGTCGCTCACCGCAGTTCTAATATCAGCTGCACGGCGATGACAGTTTCACACCAACGACAATATTGTGAAGCCGAGTCAAAACGAGCCCTCTGTGTCTGTACCTGTGCCTGATCCTCACCGCTCCTCTTCGCTAGTCCAACGCACGATCATCCGCCCGCGTCCTGCTGACTGGCTGCTTCTTCGCGAGCGGCTTTGGTCATGCGAACCACGTTGCGGACGGGGTTTTTCGTGACGACATTGCCACCGGTGCTGCGACCGCGCACAGCCAGATCGCGGAAGAGGATCTCTTCTTCGGTCTTACGCAGGCGAGGAGCTGGCTTGAGATTGACCTTTACGGCGTCGGCTTCGCCGCCTTCGGTCGGATAGCAGGAAATATAAAACACGCGGGATCCTGGCTTGCCTTTGGTGAGGTCGTATTCCTTATCGCGTGTTACCCCGCCGATGGTGAAGTGCTTGGCAACTGTAGGGCCAGTGCGGCCATCGCGATATACCATGCAATAGGTCAGGGCGTTGGGCTCGGTGCGGTTGTAGATGTCGATGTGCAGGATGTTCTTACCGTAAAAGGCTTTATCGCTGACTTTGGAGACGATCAGCTTGCCTTCTTGATTGATCGACAGGAGGTCGCTGAGGTTGGAGCATTTGCAGACGGCTTCGTCTTTCTTCATGCTGATCCCGGCGAAGCCTTCTTTGCGATCGACGTAGAGAGTCTCGTTGGCGATCACGACTTCGTGTGCGACGACTTTTTTAAAAGACGCGAGCTCGGTCTTACGCTCGCGACCTTTACCGTATTTCTCAATCAATCCCTTGAACCAGCGGATGGTGTATTTAGTGAGTTGTTTGAGGTGGCGCTGCGTTTCTACGATGGCTTCTTCGAGGCCTTTGATGAGTTCGTCGGCGCGGATGGTGTCGAACTTCGAGATGCGCTTAATTTTGATTTCAAGCAGGCGCAGGATGTCGTCGCGTGTAACTTTGCGCTTAAAGATTTTTTTGTAGGGTTCGAGGCCGACGTCGACTGTCTCGATTACGGCTTCCCATGTCTCTTCGTCTTCGATGCGGCGGTAAATGCGTTTCTCGATGAAAATTTTCTCGAGTGATGAGAAGTGCCACTTCTCGTCGAGTTCGGCTAGTTCAATTTCGAGCTCCAGCTTGAGTAGCTCACGGGTTTTTTCGGTGGCGAGGTAGAGGAGGTCGAGTGCTGAGTAGAAGTTGGGCTTGTCGTTTTCGATCACACAGATGTTGGTCGAGACGGAGACTTCGCAATCGGTAAAAGCATAGAGCGCCTGCTCGGCTGTCTCGTAGTCGACACCGGGGGGCAAATACACCAGAATCTCGACCACGTCGGCGGTGTTGTCCTCGACACGCTGAATCTTGATCTTACCCTTTTCGTTGGCCGAGATGATGGAGTCGATTAGCGAGGTGGTCGTCTTGCTGAATGGCAGCTCGGTAATGGCGAGTAAGTTCTTCTTGCGCGCTTCGATGCGGGCGCGGCACTTAACGCGACCACCGCGTTTGCCGTTGTTGTATTCGGAGACGTCGGCGATGCCACCTGTCGGGAAGTCGGGGACGATCTCGGGCGTTTCTTTGCGCAAAAATGCGATGCAGCCTTCGAGTAGCTCGATGAAATTGTGCGGCAGGATCTTGCAAGAAAGGCCGACGGCGATGCCTTCGGCGCCTTGTGCCAGCAGTAGCGGGAATTTGACTGGCTGAGTCTCGGGTTCTTTGTTGCGGCCGTCGTAGGAGGAGAGCCATTTGGTGGTCTTTGGGTTGAAGACCACTTCGAGGGCGAATTTGGACAGGCGCGCTTCGATGTAACGAGCGGCCGCGGCGGAGTCGCCGGTGAGGGTGTTGCCCCAGTTGCCTTGCATGTCGATCAGTAGCTCCTTCTGGCCGAGCTGCACCATGGCGTCGCCGATGGAGGCATCACCATGCGGGTGGTATTTCATCGTGTTACCGATGACGTTGGCGACCTTATTGTAGCGGCCGTCTTCCAGCTCGCGCATCGAGTGGAGGATGCGGCGCTGCACAGGCTTGAGGCCGTCGTTGGCGTGTGGCACGGCGCGCTCCAAGATCACGTAGCTGGCGTAATCGAGGAACCACTCGCTGAACATGTCGTCGATGTGGCCGGAATCCGGCTTGTCCTCGAAGACCTCATCGAGTTCGGTGACGTCAGTCATCGGCTCGTTGCTGTTGTCCTCAGTAGGTGCGTCGAGTGGGAATTCTAGGTTGTCGTCGTCTGCGGGCTTTTTGTTGCGAGGCATGTCTGGAAAGCTGGAAGTGGAGTCTGTCGAAGAGTTGGGATTGAATCAATTCATCGATTCAGAGATGAAGACAGATGGGCGTTGATCAAGTGTGAAGTGTCGGTTTGTTGTTTTTGAGGTTCTTTTTTAGAGGAATTCACCCAGATTAATCGGAATGTCTTTATAAGTGGGGGAGTTTGCTGTGAGTCGCGTTTTTTAGTAGCAAGGAACTGTGGGGTCGGTCAGCACGTGCGCGCGTCATATATCGTCGGAACAAGTGTGGTAGTTATGGAGATTTTTTGCTTATCATATCTATGAATTAAGATACGTTGCGAATATGCTTACAAATGATAGTCCGAAGACGACGCATAAGGCCCTTTTAAAGTGGACTGAAAAAATGATATCGCTTTGCGAACCAGCCGCCGTTCATTGGTGTGATGGTTCGCAGAACGAAGCTGACAGTCTTTTCGAGGAGATGCTCGAAAAGGGCATATGCGTGAAGCTCAATGAGCAGAAGCGCCCTAATAGTTACCTGTTCCGCTCCGACCCAAAGGATGTAGCACGTGTCGAATCAAAGACCTTTATTTGTTCGCAGAACAAGGACGGCGCAGGCCCGACTAATAATTGGGAAGACCCACGCAAGATGCGCCGTAAGATGAAGCAGCTCTTCAAGGGCTGCATGCACGGGCGCACGATGTATATTATCCCCTTTAGTATGGGGCCGATTGGAGGGCCGATATCGAAGATCGGTGTCGAAATCACCGATTCGCCCTATGTGGTGGTGAACATGCGGATCATGGCGCGGATTGGCGACGCTGTCCTCGACGCGTTGGGCAAAGACGGCTTTTTCGTGCCGTGCCTGCACTCAGTCGGTTGCCCGCTCGATGAAGGCGTGGTGGATGTGACATGGCCCTGTAACCCTAAGGATACCCATATCGTGCATTTTCCCGAAGAGCGCACGATCGTCTCTTACGGTTCCGGCTATGGTGGTAATGCCTTACTGGGAAAAAAGTGCCTCGCGCTGCGCATCGCTTCGACTTTGGCCCGCGATGAGGGGTGGATGGCCGAACACATGCTGATTCTCGGCGTCGAAGAGCCCGATGGGCGTAAGACCTATGTCACCGCCGCGTTCCCGAGTGCCTGTGGCAAGACCAACTTCGCCATGATCATTCCTCCCAAAGAAATGGCTGGCTACAAGGTGACCTGCGTCGGTGACGACATTGCCTGGATCAAGCCAGGGCCCGGTGGATTTCTCCATGCGATCAATCCCGAAGCTGGTTTCTTTGGCGTGGCACCAGGCACTTCGTATGCGACTAATCCGAGCGCAATGGACTCTTGCTCCAAGGACAGTATTTTCACCAATGTGGCGCTGACTGATGAGGGGGATATTTGGTGGGAAGGAATGACGAAAGAGGCGCCGGCACATTTGATTGACTGGAAGGGCAACGATTGGACGCCAGACAGTGACACCCCGTCTGCGCATCCAAATAGTCGCTTCACAGCGCCCGCGGTGAATTGCCCTGTGATCGATTCCGATTGGGAAAAGCCCGAAGGTGTGCGAATTCATGCGATGGTTTTTGGCGGTCGCCGTATGAGCGATGTGCCACTCGTCACACAAGCGTTTAACTGGGGGCACGGCGTTTATCTTGGCGCCACTATTAGCTCTGAAATGACTGCGGCTGCCGAAGGCACGATGGGTACACTGCGTCGCGATCCGATGGCGATGCTACCTTTCTGTGGCTATCATATGGGCGATTACTTCCGCCACTGGTTTAAGATGCAGCGCGGTCTAACAGAGACGCCACGGGTGTTTAACGTCAATTGGTTTCGCAAAGATGCTGCGGGCAATTGGCTCTGGCCTGGGTTTGGCCAAAATATGCGCCCGCTCCGTTGGATAGTCGAACGGGCCACGGGCCGCACTGGCGCCAAAGAGACGCCGATTGGCTGGATGCCGCGTTACCAAGATCTTGACTGGCGTGGCATGGATGACTTCAGCGAGACGGACTTCGACAAGCTGATGCATATCGATCGCGACCGCATGAAGATGCAGACGCTGCAGCACGAAGAGCTGTTTCTCAAACTCTTCGAGCATCTACCGAAGGAGATGATCTTCGAGCGCGAGTTACTGATCTCACGATTATAGCAATTTGCTGCCTTGGCATGTCGCGATCGCTGCGCACTCGTTTGGTCAAGCGTACTATGCGATCTCTATTTTGCCCTCTGGCGGTTCTGCTGCTGGTTGCTTGCAGCAGTACTTCATTAACATCGATCAACGGTGGATCTGATCCGACATGGATGGGCGAAGAGCAGTATGAGGTATTGGTGGCGATACGCTTATACAACCGTGAGTTGCGGGTGATGTTTGAACAAAAATGGTCGAAGCATTAAAGAAAAAAGGAGTCAATGCAGTGCCTTCGTTTACAGTTTTACCACAGTTGTCGTCTTTGAATGCGCAGACTGTTGCTCGATTTCTGGATGTGAGCCGAAGTTAGCCGTTCTTTTTGCTCAGGCGACGACGGTCAACTAGGAGCATACCAACTCGAATCAGGAGGAAAACTCTTTGTTTAACAATTTACTCGGCGGTGGCGAGTGGGAGACGACATTCATTGCCCGGATCGAGAGTGCGCTCTATGTGCATGGTCAAATCGATGCGGTCTGGTGGAATCGGGTCAATTTGGAGGTGCAGGAAAAGAAGGCGCAGGCGAAGAAGGTGAAGGATGTCGCAGAGCGCTACATTCGTAACGAAATCAAAGCGATGCAGCAGGGCGGCGCGATTAGCCGCTTGAAATAGTTCGCGACTGCCAGCTTCGGGATCACTTCTGTCTTTATAAATAGGATCTGCCGGGTCTGCCGGATCTGCGTTTTTTTACGCGGCGGAGAAGACTCATGAGTAGGATGCCGACACTGGCAATGATCAGAATCAAGTTTAGTCCTAAAAAATTGCTTTCAGGCTCTTGGCGAGCGGCCGTCTCGGCTAAGTCTTGCTGTCCTAGCGTCGAGAACAGATTTGTCGTATCGCGCTCAGCCGTCTCGGATGAGTACGATTCGATGGCGCCGACCATTAGGGACGAATTTCCTAAATCGGCATTCTGTGTGTCGAAGTTGTTAGGCATCGGTAGTTGGGTTACAAATCAGCGAGGTGAGTTTCCAGTCACGAATCGCCGTATTGTTATACTGTTGAATCCACCCTCGTCAATCGACTATTCGAGAATCGGCGTAACGCCTTTCTTGAGTAAGATATTGCCGTATTTGGCAGTCTCACCCGTCATGACTACAGCGAAGGCAGCTTCGGCGCGGTCGTAGAATTCGAAACGACCGACGCGTGCGATCGCAGGGGCCATCGCTGCGTGTTTGTCGATCGCTGCGCGGTAGGTGCTCTCCACCGTCGGGTCGAGCGTATCGCCGTCAACGGCTGCCATCATCACCAGCGGATCAGGCACATAGGCGTCGAGCTCCAGCAGCGGTAGGATCGCTTCGAGCAGCGCGGGGATCTTCAGGCCATCCGCGCGGATGACGTTGTCGTTGAAGGAATCCGCAGGGAAGTGTGCATCGGCTAGAATGATTTCGTCGCCGTGGCCCATGGTTGCCAGTGTGGCGAGTAGTTCAGGTGAGATAAGTGGTGAGATTCCTTTAAGCATAGCAAGAGAAGAGGGGGAATTGAGTGGGGAGACCTGAAGGGGGAGACCTCAAAGGGGAGACTTGGAAGGGATACCTAAGTAGAATAATTCTAGATATAAAAAACTCCCGTGCTGATTTAGCAACACGGGAGCTGGCTTAAAACGCTTATTTGTAAAGTGGGCCGTACGACTCACAGGCGCGGAAGTCGGCGCCCTCCAGATCGGCGGTGCCAAACGCGCGCCACGCGCTCGGACGGAATACGCGCGCTTCATCTACATTGTGCATGTAAACTGGGATACGTAGCATCGCCGCGAGCGTGATGTAGAGGTCCCCGACGTGGCCGGCAGTCATCACACAGTGATTGGCACCCCAGTTGTTCATTACTTCATAAGTCGAGCTGAATGCGCCCTTGCCTGTGAGGCGCGGTGCGAACCAAGTGGTCGGCCAGCTTGGGTTGGTGCGCTCATCCAGTGCGTCGTGCACATTTTCAGGCAGCTCGACGGTCCACCCTTCAGCAATTTGTAGGCATGGCCCCAGACCTGCAGCGAGGTTGAGGCGAATCATGGTCGCCTTCATGCCACCCTTGGTCTTGAAGCGTGTGCTCATGCCGCCGCCTGGAAAGTATTCCGTAATGGAAGGGTGCCAAGTGGTGTTCTTGAGACTGGCATCGGCTTCCTCGTCGGTGATTTCCCAGAAAGGCTTCATCGTTGGATTGCCATCGGCATCTGACTGGTCGCCGGTGCCATCGAGGGCCGCAGGACCAGAGTTGATCAGGTGGAGCAGGCCGTCCGCTGCGTGGCCTTCCAGCTTGTAGCCGTCTGCGACACGCGCCACTGCGTCTGGGCTCCAGTAGGTGCGCAGGTCAGCGAAGATCTGTGCGCTGTTGGTCAAGAGTTGACCGAAGAGCATACCCGCGCCATTGAGCGCGTCGTTCTCGGTGGCAAGAATATAGGGCGGGCGTTTACCGTTCCAATCAAAGGATGTGTTGAGGATTGCTTCCATGAAGTCACCATTCGGGAAGTAATCGGTCCATTGGCGCTGGCCTTGGAAGCCAGCGGCGATGGCATTGTGGCCTTGCGCTTGTTCGCCGTAGCCGACTTTTGCCAGTTCGTCATTGCCGACCATCAAGTCGCGAGCGATAAGTGCCATTTTGACCGAATCGCTCCACTCGGAGTCGAGCTGTTCGCGGCTACGCTGGGTATCGGGGCTGTTATAATCTTTGCCTTCTGGGCAGTTGTCTTTGACCCATGCGAGGGCCTTCTCAAATTCAGCTTGGTCGTAGATTCCGTTGCGCATGCGGCCAACAAACTCGGTCATGTCGATCGTTTCGACACGCATGCCAAGTGTCCGCTCCCAGAATGACGAGTCGACGACCGAGCCAGCGATACCCATCGAAGTGCCACCCATGGAGAGATAGGATTTGCCGCGCATGAAGCCGACTGCGAGTCCCGCGCGTGCGAAGTTGAGGAGTTTTTCAACAACGTCTTGCGGCATCGTTTCGTCGCCCGCTTCTTGCACATCTTTACCGTAAATGCCGAAGGCAGGAATGCCCTTCTGTGTATGGCCAGAGAGTGCCGCTGCGAGATAAACTGCGCCAGGGCGCTCGGTGCCGTTAAAGCCCCAGATCGCTTTCGGGCGATGCGGATCCATGTCCATCGTCTCAGAACCATAGCACCAGCAAGGTGTTACAGTCAGGCTCAGGCCGACGCCTTCGCGTTGGAATTTTGCTTCGCACGCCGCTGCTTCGCGCACGCCGCCAATGTTGCTATCAGCGATCACGCACTCCACTGGGCTGCCGTCTGGATTGCGAAGCTCCTTGCTGTAGAGCGCTGCCACGCGCTTAGCCATATTCATGGTGATCTCGTCGAGCGACTCACGCACGCCACCGAGGCGACCATCAATCGTTGGGCGAATGCCGATTTTGGGAAAAGTAAAAGGATAATTATTCATAAGCTTCATAATAGCTTATATCGCGCTTGCTTGTTAGAGATATTCCTGACTCGATATGGATATTATTGAACGGTTAATTGGCGAAAAATCCGCATGAAAACATTTCCTTTAGAGTTGTCTCCACTCGTCCGACAGGGTCGTTATGCAAACTTTTCAAGGGTGGCGGATGCTGCTGGGCAGGTTTTTATGGCAGGCTATGAGGAATGTACCCCGGATTACTTTATTGAACGAAGTGATTTCCCTTTTTGGACTTTGGAAGTCGTCGTCGGCGGGCACGGATTCTTTCGAGAGGGGCGTCAGTTGCGGCGCTTGCGGCATGGTTCGGTGTTCACACATGGCCCAGGCATCGGGCAGCATTTCGGCAATGAACCGGAGCGGCCGTTTCGTAAGTATTTTTTTGTGCGAGGGGGGGGCAGCTTCCCAGAAGTATGGCATGCCGTCGGACTTCGACCCGGGGGTGTGTTGCAGCTTGGCGATGTCGCGTCGCTGGTTGGGGTGTTGGATAAGATCGTCGACGAAGGTCAGCACAGTGATGCGCAGACTGGGCAGGTAGTGGATGGGCTGGAAGCGGTTTTATTGGCTCTGATTGCCCGGCACCAAGGCCCGTCTAGTGGCGAGAAATCCGCTTCGCGGGTGGTTTATGATTTGGCGATGGAGATTTTACTGCGTGAATATAAGAGCCTGCATGCGCTATCGGATCTGGCCCAACGGTCTGGCTACAGCAGCGAATACCTCTGTCGGATCTTTAAAAAATATCATGGCGAGTCGCCGTACCAAGTGCTCTTGCACCGTAAGATGAGCGCCGCGTGGCTGTTACTCCGCGACGGCCACCTTCGAGTCGGCGCGGTCGGGCGTGAGCTCGGTTACGAAGATCCGCTGCATTTCTCACGAGTGTTTCGTAAGATCATGGGCTGCGCACCTAGCTCAGTTGGCGCGCGCGGGTAATCACTCTGACACAAAAAATATTCAATGTTAATTCGGCAGTCGAGGCATCATCGTTGGATTGACTGAAGCGACCAGATCGAACAGTTTTTTTAACCTAAGTATCAGACTTTATCCTAATCGAGTGTGAGTGACCTATGCCACGGCCCGAGCGCTTCTGGCAGTGGGGCTTTACGAACCAAGAAATCCAATTGCCTGCTCCTATGACACCAAACACTGAAGAGCTTTATTTTGCTGGCGGTTGCTTGTGGGGTGTCCAGGAATTTCTTCGATATGTACCGGGGGTGGTGTCAACCGAAGCAGGTCGAGCCAACGGTGCGACCGATCAGGGGCACGGCGACTACGATGGTTATGCCGAATGTGTACGCACCTGGTTCGATCCAGAGCAGGTGTCGGTTGAGCAATTAATCGAGGCTTTGTTTGAAATTATTGATCCTTACAGCCTGAATCGACAGGGCGCTGATGTGGGAGCGAAGTACCGGACTGGAGTGTACAGTAAGGATCGTTCCCACCTTCGCAGGGCAAAAGAGTGGATATTCTCGAGGATAGATGCGTCGCGGATTGTGGTCGAAGTGATGCCTTTAACAAACTACGTGAAAAGCGCTGCTGCGCATCAGGATCGTCTGACACGATGCCCTGATGACTACTGTCATATCCCTAAACAGCTGTTGTACCGGCATCGAAAACCAGCATCTGATGGAAATTAGCACTAGCGCCACTGGCGCAGTTAAGGCCTCTGTAGCGCGAGCGGATAAAAATGAGCTCACGCTTTAATTCGAGCGCTGCAAAAAACCTCACAAAGATTCTTCGTCTTCTATGCTGAGCCTGGTACCGGCATTACAGCGATTGGGTTCACGGAAAGAACCGGTCACAGGTGACATTTCGGTAAGGATACATATTCATTATCAAATGGTGAGATAGTCTAAGCACGCTTCATTCTGCGTCCTCTGCAGTTAGCTGAAACACTGTGGCCGCCTGACCAGCTGATACGCCATGGAGTAGATTGCATGGTCTGTTTATTTTGTGCTTCATTGCGGCTAACCAAATTCTGTGGATTGGAGCAGTGCTAGTAGCTCATTGACCTGATCTATGTCTCCTCTGACTTTTTTAGGTTCATCGTCGATTAGTGGGGCAGTCTCGATTGAAACGACAGACTGTTTCATCTGAGAGGCAAGGGGTCCCTGATGGGGGGTTGAGCAATTGACCGGAATAGGCGTGTGGGCGACCCGCCCTCGCTGCTTTACTTCTACCGTACTCTAACAGTTCAAGGAGTGACGTCTTTATGGACTAATAAATCATCGCCGCCGAATCCTAAAAAAGCGGTTGGAAAGTACGACAGGATTGCGGGGCAATCCTAATCGATAAATCACTTGGATGCTCTGGGATTTGCCTATGAAAATGATCCCGTCATTCTTGCTTTATACCGCTAAATTTTGAAGCGAAGTTAAATTAAATTAGGTGCAATGATTTGTTAGATTCTTTAATAGATTCTCTGCCTCATTTATTTTTTGATTTGTTTCTTCTCTATTTAAATCAGACTTAATTTCGATTTTAACAGACCTGAATTTAACCGTGGCGAAGGGCAGTGGATATAAAAATTTATCCCACAAAAACTTTATTCGTATACCCTTATAGTTCGGGCTTAAGAGATAAAGTGGAACATTTGTTTTTTTAGCCAAGATAACCGCTCCAGCTTTCATTTTATGGCGAGGTCCCCTAGAGCCATCTGGAGTTAGAATAACAATCTTTCCCTTCTTAATCTCTTGAATCAGTTCTTCTAAGGCCGTTTTGCCTCTTGAACCAGACGAGCCATAGACAATTTTGTATCCCCAGGAACTCAGGACTTTAGCAAGCGAAGAGCCGACGTGATTCTTTGATGTAAGAATTACTGCGTTGCTGTGTTTCATGAAATCTAAAACGGGTAACATTTCATCATGAAACACAGCGATTACGCAAGGGCTGCTAACATCAATCGAGTTGCTATAGCGCAGTGTCTTTTTTATATAAAAAAGCATCCGTATTGTGAATGAGAGGATTCCTCTCAATAACAATCTGGAAAATCTGGTTTCTTGGCGCATGGTTTATCTCGAAAATAACAGTGAGATAAGTCAATGTAATCTAATTATGAAAAGACAAAAAGGGGCATGTCGTTGTGTTTATAATAAACGTGCCGCGCATGGATCTGGATGTTTTTAAGTGAGACGGTGTTTAGGCATCGAGAAGTCAGATGGAGTGTATCACGTGATCAACCGTAGGAACCTCCGTCAGGATTTGTTTATCAATGACGGGGCGCATTTAGTGTTTGAGTCCTGCTTATTTGAGGCATGCGAGCAGTGTGGTTGGGTGCTGGAAGGGTATTGTGTGATGACGAATCATTTCCATCTGGTGATCCGCACGCCGTCATGGATTATCTCGACAGTATCGGCCGCGACCGTATCGCACAGCACGACCAGGAACTCGGCGCCTATGTGTTTGAGAAGCTGGCCGCACTCAACGGCATCCGGCTCTTCGGCCCGACCGTAGGCCGCGCGGGTCTCGTCAGCATTCTACTCGACGGTGTCCACGCGCACGATGTGGTGGGGGTGTGGCGCAGCGCGGCGGCCATCATTGCAATCAGCCGCCCATGAAAAAGCTAGGGGTGGAGTCCACCGCACGCGCAAGCTTCCATTTCTACAACACGACCGAAGAAATTGATCGCTTTGTCGAACTCGTCCGTGATGTTCAAAAGTATTTCGGGAACTGGCATCTCCATTAGGAGTCAAGATCCTAGCAACCCACCCAAGCTCAAATAAAAACAGATACTCAAGAAAAGAGCATTGGACCTCAATCCACCATGCAGCAAGTGCTCGAAGCTTATCCTGCGGCACCGCGCGCGCTGTTTCAAAGCTACCATGTCCGCGGCTGCAGCAGTTGCGGCTTTCAGTCGGAGGAAACCGAGGAGAATCACACAACAAGGAGGGAAAGATCATGAACAACTTACCAAAAGAAGAAGCAATCAAAGGGGCATTTTTCGGTGCCATTGTCGGCGATGCCCTTTGTCTTGGCAGTCACTATGAATACGATGCCGCAAAGATTTTTAAGGCCTATGGCAATAGTCCACTGGATAAGTTTATGTCCCCTGGTGAAATGATGGGCGGACACACTCATGGAATCGGATGGGGTGAGCGCAATTACCATCCGGGTAAAACGGCAGGGGGAACCACAGACTACGGTGATTACAATATCCTCGTTTTAGAGCATTTGGCGGCTATCTCCGACCCCCCAAGACCTTTGAGTGTTGCCGCGATGATTCCGCATTGGATGAAGCGTCTTGAGCATGGATGGGGTTCATGGATTTGCACCATGACTCAAGAGACCTATGCGCAAGTCAAAAGAGGAACCCCGATTGAACAGCTTGGCGGGATCTCAAACGCGATGGCTATCCGCCATGTTGCTGCCCATGCCTACTATGAAACCGAAGAGGAATTGGTGGACGCGGCAAGAAAAACAATGTTCACCCACAAAGATGCCCATGCGTTAGGCGGAGGAGAGTTCTTTGCGCGCGTGACCCACCGTGTTATAAATGGCGCTACCCCCCTCGATGCGATTGAAAGCGTAGCAGCACAGATGGGGGACTTTTTTGAGCAAAAAGCGGCTCAAGCCATCGCGAAATGTAAAGAGGAGGCTGATCCTGACTCGGCGCTTTCCAAAGAGCCGTTCTCGGACGATCTAGCCCTCACGAGCATGGCAAGACTATGGGATGTCGGCCGCTCTGAACCGATCAAGGTCGGTAAAGCCAGCCCAACTGAGGGGACGCTTCCCGGAGCTGTCTATTTTATTCTTAAGTATGCAAACCAACAAGACGGATTAAAAAAAGCGCTTCAAGCCAATGCAATGGTGGGTGGCGATAATGCGTCACGGAGCATTGCAATCGGAATGGTATTGGGTGCCTATAAAGGGGTTCATGCAATCCCAAGTGCATGGAAGGAGACACTGGATCAATGGGACTATTGTGAGAACCTCCTTAATCAGCTTCCACTGTTAAAACATCGACAAGCCTCCCTCCAATGAAACAACACGGGAGACTCAGGAG